>NZ_JACSLP010000003.1:0-399434 GCF_018618175.1 Exiguobacterium sp. s50 | reverse complement strand
CCAGGCAAGATCGTTCCGCAATAGCTCAGTGGTAGAGCAACCGGCTGTTAACCGGTAGGTCGTAGGTTCAAATCCTACTTGCGGAGCCACTTTTCTCTTTTTGGAGAGCTGTCCGAGTGGCCGAAGGAGCACGATTGGAATTCGTGTAGGCGGCAAAACCGTCTCAAGGGTTCGAATCCCTTGCTCTCCGCCAGTTTTTCAATCAATAGTATGGCCCGTTGGTCAAGCGGTTAAGACACCGCCCTTTCACGGCGGTAACACGGGTTCGAATCCCGTACGGGTCACCATTTAAATTTTATATCGTCGCGGGGTGGAGCAGTCTGGTAGCTCGTCGGGCTCATAACCCGAAGGTCGTTGGTTCAAATCCAGCCCCCGCAATTAGTGTGGTCCTGTGGTGTAGCGGTTAACATGCCTGCCTGTCACGCAGGAGATCGCGGGTTCGAATCCCGTCAGGACCGCCATTTTTTCAATTAAATTACTACATACATGGCTTTGTAGCTCAGTTGGTAGAGCAAAGGACTGAAAATCCTTGTGTCGGCGGTTCGATTCCGTCCAAAGCCACCATGTGGGGGGGTAGCGAAGTGGCTAAACGCGGCGGACTGTAAATCCGCTCCCTCGGGTTCGGCGGTTCGAATCCGCCCCCCCCCACCACCTAGGGGCATAGTTTAGCGGTAGAACTACGGTCTCCAAAACCGTCAGCGCGGGTTCGATTCCTGCTGCCCCTGCTTTCTAATATAATTATGGCGATTGTGGCGAAGTGGTTAACGCACCGGATTGTGATTCCGGCATTCGAGGGTTCAATTCCCTTCAGTCGCCCCATTTTATTGGGCTGTAGCCAAGTGGTAAGGCATCGGATTTTGATTCCGACATGCGTAGGTTCGATCCCTTCCAGCCCAGCCATTATGCGGAAGTAGTTCAGTGGTAGAATACGACCTTGCCAAGGTCGGGGTCGCGGGTTCGAATCCCGTCTTCCGCTCCATTAAATTTGGCGCCATAGCCAAGTGGTAAGGCAGAGGACTGCAACTCCTCTATCGTCGGTTCGATTCCGACTGGCGCCTCCAACATAATATGCCGGTGTGGCGGAATTGGTAGACGCGCACGACTCAAAATCGTGTTCCTCTGGAGTGTCGGTTCGACTCCGACCACCGGTATCCGTAGATCCTAGCTGAGGCTAGGGTCTTTTTTTTGTATGTGAAAGTTTAAAAATAAAGGGAAGTGAGCGATGCGTAAGGAATAAGCAAGGAGTGTACGATTGTGCAAGGGGACGAAGGGGGAAGTACATTGTCGACAAATCAAATCGCTCAAGCTTTTATGAGATTTGCTTCAAACGAGTGTAGAGGTTCGAGTGTTCTTTATGAATCATTGTCGAACGAGATAGCGACAGACGTGTCGATTCTCACATTATGTGAGCAAGCCAATCCAGGACAGCCTATTCCGAACCTGTTGTTTGGAGCAGTCCATTATCTGCTCTTGAGTGGGCACCAGCATCCATTAGGCGACTATTACCCAAGCGTGGCCATTGAAGCGAAAGAGGTAGATGAAGGACTATTTCCGAGTTTTCAGCAATTTTGCAAAACTTATGAAACTGAGTTGGTTGCTCTCTTACAGACTAGGCTCGTTCAAACGAACGAAGTGAGACGGTGTGCGTATTTATATCCAGTGTTCGGTATGATTTCTAGATACTCAAAGCAACCGTTGTCTTTAGTGGAGATTGGTACGAGCGCCGGTCTACAGCTCTTATGGGACCAGTACAGCTATCGATATGACGACAGCGAACTGGTCGGGAACGTCACGTCATCCCTCGAGATTTCAGCGGAGGTGATTGGCGAAGGAAGACCTCGACTGAATCTACCGATTCCTCCAGTCCGGGAACGAATCGGGTTTGATTTGAATATCGTCGATTTGACCGATGGCGATGAAAAATTATGGTTGAATTCGCTTATATGGCCGGAACATACAACTCGTCTCGAGCTATTTGAACAGGCGAGTGCGTTGATCGGATCACAACCATTGGAGTTGATTCAAGGGGATGGAGTTCAATTATTAAAAACACGAGTCGATTCGATTGAAACGGACAGCATCGTCTGTATCTTCCATACACACGTGGCGAATCAAATGCCACTTGAAACCAAGTATGAGCTTTTGCGTCAAGTCGACTGTATCGGGGAGTACCGGGACGTCTGTCACATCTATAATAATGTCCAAGACAAGTTGCTCCACCTCGATCTTATTATCGATGGTAGGAAGAGTGAGTACGTGCTCGCTGAAACGGATGGGCATGGACGTTGGTTCAACTGGTTGCTATCACCAGAAACGGAAGAAAATCTTGAGCAAAGATTTGGTAAGCTCTAACCTCGGTTAGAGCTTTTTAGGATTAATGAAAAAAAGAACCATCACGGAGATGATTCTTCATATGACGTGTACGTCGCTTCGTCCAAAGTATGTAAGTAATCGGGTCCAAAATTGTTCAGGATAAAGAGTTCCTCTTCGTTCTCAGTCGCCAATCCGTTTGAGAATCCTCTATTCGCTTGGAGGAGATGCAACAAACGATCTTGCTCCGTGTCGGCTTTGGAGGAGTCGCCTTGTGACCAATTTTCGAGCATGATGTTCAATTCGGCGTATATGTCATCTTCGATCTTGAATTTTGATTTTAGAAGATTCAAGTATTCAGCCGATTGTTGAATATTCTGTGGTGTCATCGGAATCGCCCCCCATTTAGCACGAGCTGATATTTTTTGATGTGTCATCAAGTGCATGCTTTTGATCAATTCAGTTCGATTTGGTTTCTCTTCATTGAAAGAGACCTCTAGTTCAACGCGAGTCTTTGCGGTGGAGTTGCCTCTGCGGTCTAATGGGTCTTCCTTGGATACTTCGATTTGTAGTTCTTTGACGCGCTTTGCGTATTTGTCATCAAGATTCTCATTCTCGACACCTTGACTTAAGTTTTTATAAAACGTGTAGCTGATCCAAAAGACTGGAATGAGCAAGATGAGGACGCTAGTCGTGATGATGAGTCACTTCGGGGTAAATACCTGTTTCAGTTTTTTGAACAATATCATTGCCTCCTATCTGTACATAGTTGGATTTTAACATACTTCAAATACCATTAATCCCATATAAGGGATTAATATGGAAAAATAGATAAAAGAAACAAAAAAATGATTTGATAACTCATTTTGAATGAACGTTTTTCCATCTGTGATGTGATATAATTACCTGGTAATAATATTTTATGATGAATAAATTCTAATGACGGTCACGTTGCTCGTCAATCTCATACTGTATTTGGTTTCATATTTCATTTTTGTTGTCGTCATCGCTATTTGCAATTGAGGAGGAAGTTGTACATGAGTAAAGAAAAAATCGCCCAGCTCCGAAAGCATGTCTCGCCGTTTGAAAAGGCCGATGTGAAGAAGAGCGTCCGGCAGATGATCAACACAATCTTGCCGTTTCTTGCCGCCTGGATTCTTGCCTATCAGGCGCTCCAAATCTCGGTCTTCTTGACCATTCCACTCGCCATCGTCGCAGCTGGTTTTGTTGTCCGGATGTTCATCATTTTCCACGACTGTACGCACGGTTCGTTTTTCAAGAATAAAAAAGCGAACGCTATCGTCGGGACGATTATGGGGATTCTAACGTTGTTCCCATATGAGAAATGGAAACGAGAGCATTCGATTCACCATGCTTCGAGTGGTAACTTGGACAAACGTGGCGTCGGTGACATTTGGGTCATGACGATTGAAGAATACGTCGAGGCATCGAGATGGACTCGATTGCAATATCGTCTATACCGTAACCCGCTCGTCATGTTCGGTCTCGGGCCGTTGTTCTTGATTCTTGTCACAAGCCGTTTCAATCGGAAAGATGCGCGTAAAAAAGAACGGAATAACACATACCTCATTAACTTGTCGCTCGTCGTTCTCTATGCGCTCGTCATCGCGATTGTCGGTTGGAAAGCGTTCTTGATTGTTCAAGGCACGACGATGTTCACAGCCGGTGTCCTTGGAATCTGGTTGTTCTACGTACAGCATACGTTCGAAGACTCGTATTTCGAGGACGAGAGCGAGTGGGACTACGTGAAGGCTGCGATCGAAGGAAGCTCGTATTACGAGTTGCCGAAAGTGTTGCAGTGGGTAACCGGGAATATCGGTTTCCACCATGTTCATCACTTGAGCCCGCGTGTACCGAACTACAACCTTGAACAAGCCCATACGTCGACGCCGCCGCTCCAAAAAGCGACGACGATTGGTCTATGGTCGAGTTTGAAGTCGCTACGCTACAAACTGTACGATGCTCAGAACAAGACGTTCGTCACGTTCCGCGATATTAAGCACTTGCTTCGGGAACCGAAGACGTCATCGTTGTGACGCACATTCCTGCCGGCTTTGTCGGCAGGATATTTTTATATCGCCACAGCTATCTTATATTGAGATATGATTTAAAGAAGATAAATAAGGGAATTAGATGTACTCAGACAATAAACATATAGACTTGATAAGCCATCAAAGAAATTTCTTTAAAAGTGTTGACTTCCGAAAGGTATAGATGTATATTGATTGTAGTCGCTTTTACAGCCGACTCATATGAACCATGCGGGTGTAGTTTAATGGTAAAACCTCAGCCTTCCAAGCTGATGACGAGAGTTCGATTCTCTTCACCCGCTTCATCATCTCTCTGCCGACTGGCGGGGAGATTTTTTGTATGCGAAAATAGGCATGAAAGAGGTGATTCGATGAACGGGATGAGCCCGGAAAGACTTAAACAGAAGATTGTGGCGTACGCGACGACGATTGGGATTGACGAGTTGAAAGTGACGACGGCCGACCCGTTCATCGTCATGAAGCAACGTCTCGTGAAGCAACAAGAAAAGGGATTCGCTTCGGGGTTCGAGGAGCCTGATTTGGACAAACGGACGACACCGACGCTGTTACTTGAAGAAGCGCAGTCGATTATTGCAATCGCCATCTTGTATCCGAGCAAATTGAAGGACGCGCCGCGTAGTGTGGCCGATGAGCGCCGCGGTTTGTTCGCCCGGGCATCGTGGGGGCTCGACTACCATCGCGCTGTTGGCTCGAGACTCGAACAATTGCAGGCGTATATTGAACAGCTCGTCCCGGGCGTCCGGACACGCTCGATGGTCGATACGGGAGAGTTTGTCGATCGGGCGGTGGCCGAACGGGCCGGAATCGGCTTCAGCGGCAAGAACTGTTCCATCATTTCGCCCGAGAAGGGGTCGTACCTCTATCTAGGCGAGATGATCCTGGACACATACTTACCACCGGATGAGATGATTGAGGACGGGTGCGGAGAATGTACGAAATGCATGACGGCATGTCCGACGACGGCGCTTATCGAACCGGGTGTGCTCGACGCAAAACGTTGTATCGCCTATTTGACGCAAATGAAGACGCTCATGCCACGCGAGTTCCGCTCGAAGCTCGGTGGACGGCTTTACGGTTGCGACACGTGCCAACAAGTCTGTCCGTATAATCGGAAGAAGGATTGGCGCCATCATGAGGAACTGCTTCCTGAAGCGGAAATCGTCAAACCGTTGCTCGTCCCGTTACTGAACTTGAGCAATCGGGAGTTCAAAGCGAAGTTCGGCCATCTGTCTGGCGCATGGCGCGGCAAAAAGCCGATTCAGCGAAATGCGATTCTAGCGTTGGCCCATTATCGGGAACCATCGGCCGTGCCGGTGCTCGAAGACTTCATCCAACAAGATGAGCGCGAAGACATGCGGGCGACAGCGGTCTGGGCGATCGGGGCGATTCTCGGAGCCGAAGCCGAGACGATTTATCAACAGATTGAGTCGACGGAGACGTCGGAGCTCGTACATGAAGAGATTCGATTATTCCGAGAGGAGTGGAGTCATGAAGACCGTGTCATCTAAATGGGGAACGTTAGGCTATGAATTGAACGCCAATGGAAAGCTATGTGCGTTAGACTTTGCGGAGACGGAAGCGGATGATGGTTCGGCACCAGCTTGGCTGACCGAACTGATTGAACGTGTCGAACAAGACGGGCTTCAACCGTCTGACCGCGAGTGGATCGAGATGAACGGGACCGTCTTTCAGCAAGAAGTATGGGACGCGCTCTTAACAATCCCGTTCGGAGAGACGCGGACGTACAAACAAATCGCCGAACAAATCGGACGACCAAAAGCGGTTCGTGCGGTCGGCCAGGCACTGAACCGGAATCCGTTGCCCGTCATTTTCCCGTGCCATCGGGTCGTCGGTAGCGGAGGACAACTGACCGGTTTCGGTGGCGGTATTCATCAAAAACAACGATTACTTGATCTCGAACAAGTGAAGTGAGGAGTAGATTATGGCAATCCATGTAGTAATGTTCCAACCAGAAATCCCGGCGAATACAGGTAACGTCTCGCGCACATGTGCCGCGACGAATTCGGTGCTTCATTTGATTCGTCCGTTAGGTTTTTCGACAGACGATAAAATGCTCAAACGAGCCGGGCTCGATTATTGGCAGTTCGTCGACGTGCGGTATCACGATTCGCTTGACGAACTGTGGGCCAAGCACCCGGACGGAGAGTTCTTCTACATTACCAAGTACGGGGAACAGTACCCGAGTGACCTCGACGTGTCTGCGGTCGACAAAGACTATTTCTTCGTCTTCGGTCGCGAGACGAAAGGGTTGCCGATGGAAGTAATCGAGAATAACCTCGACCGTTGCATCCGCTTGCCGCAATCGAACCTCGTGCGATCGCTCAACGTCTCGAACACGGCGGCGATTATCGTCTATGAGGCGCTCCGCCAACAAGGATATGCTGGGTTGAAATAAAAAAAGAGCCGGATTCGTGAGAATCTCGGCTCTTATTGATTACCTTCAGGTTTTCTGTTGTATCCAGCTGTAAAGATAGCTGCGAGGAAGACGACGCTGATTCCGACCATTAGTAACAAACCCATCTGAAAATCCCCCTTTTGTTCTCCGTGACTACGAATATTATAATATACTTGATAATAGATTTGCACTGAATATGAGAAATTCTTGTGAAATTGGAGCCGATATGAAAACAAACGTGTACTTGTTAAGCTATGCCCCGTTGATTGGGATTATTCTGTTCTCGATGTCGCTTGCGATCGCCACGAGCGAGTATGTGATTCAATGGCTGACCCGTGTCGGTGTCTACAGCGAGATTATCGCCCTGTTGTCCGTACAGGAGTCAAAAGTGCTCGTGCTCGTCGTGTTCTTTACCATTTACTTCATGCTGTTCAGCGCCTTCAAGCTCGTGGCCGACACGTTCAATCAACTCGGATTCGCCTTCTTCGCGCGTGAGACGAACGGCAGCTCGCTCCATCGTCTCAAGCCAGGGGCGACGATTTTTCTGGTCGGGTCGGGAATCAGCTTCTTGTTCCTGAACTCGCTCCTTGCCGTCATCGCGGTATTGCTCGGCACATTCGTCCTCTATTTGTTCTATTACATATGGCAAGTCAGTCAGTTGATGTCGACGTTTCGGGCAATCGGTCTGCTCTTGATTCAAGCGATGATGTGGGCCATCCTGTTGAGCGGCCTCGCTTGGGCGATGCTACGCTTGTTTAACTCGGTCGGGGACATCATCCTATGACGGTGAATGCGACGATTCCCCTCATTCCGACCGAAGAAGTCGTCCAGGCATGGATGGGTTCGATGGTGCCACCGATGGACTTATTCATGGCGGATGCGAGACTCGTGACGCGACTCGGTGCGGATGCGAATGTCTTGATGATCCCACGGGCAGAATTCGACGTGCATCCGTCTTATCGGGACATCCGCATGGCCAACGCCTATACGTATTGGACCATCGACCGCGAGGCTGTTGTCGTCTTGCATGCGCCGCCGGGGTGGGTCGCGACATTATTGCCAGAAGTGAGACGCGAGTTGCTTGCCTATCAAGTCACGGTCGGACGGGGGCTCGTTTTCCCGGCGACTGACATGGAAATCGATTCGTTGGCGACTTCGATTGTGACGGTAGACGATGTGCCGTATCTCATCTTACATCAGTCAGCCTTTCAGGTGATGCCAGACGAGATGCGTCGTCAACTGACGTTCGAGTACGCCAAAGCTTGGGACGAGTGGACGGCGAGTTCTATTCCCGATACTTGCCCTGACCATGTGCGACGCCTTGCTAACACCTTCCCGGTCACGTCAGGCAGCAATTGCCTCGCGGCCACGCTGTTCGCGGTGACAGGTGCGGAGTGGATGGCGACGCAATGGGTCCATCCTGGCACATTCCTCCAGACGCTCGGTCAGGCTGGTTACATGAGAACCGAGTCGGAACTGACCGAACGAGGGGATGTGCTCACGTTCGTTGATGAGGCAGGGCGTGTCCAACACGCGACATACTGCATCGGCGCCGGACTCTTCTTCAACAAGAACGGGCAGACGCTGTTCAATCCATGGAAACTGATTCAACAACATGAACTGTTCGAGGCATGGGGGGACTACACGTGCCAGACGTATCGACGACCATAAAAAGCCAGGGACAACGATGTCCCTGGCTTTTTAGCGATGTGCTTCCGTCCAAACGATAGCAGGATAGGCCCGGTTGGCGAGCTCCGGGAACGGCCGCGGCGTGTCGGCGCCGAGCCAGATGGCCGTGATTGACTCATCGGTCAAACCGACGTACCACATGTCTTTATGCGAGTTCGTCGTACCGGTCTTCCCGCCGATATAAGGCCCTTTGATTTGGTTGGCGTAACGTCCCGTCCCGTAAGTGGTGACAGCGGACAACGCCTCCCGCATCGTCGCGACGGTCGCTTTCGACCAGACAGCTTGCTTCGTCATGCTTGGCGTGATCGTAGCTGCGCCCGACTCGAAGCGAATCTGTTTAATCGTCTGGCCGGACACGTACACGCCTTGGTTGAGAAACGGGGTATAGGCGGCGGCAAGCTCTTTGGGCGACACGCCTTGGGTCAAACCGCCGAGTGCGCTGGCGAGACTGTTATCGCTCTTAGCGTCCCACTGGCTGAACATCATGTCCGCCGTCGTATACGCTGCCTCTTGATCGATCGCGGTGAAGGCGGCGAGCGCCGGCGTGTTGTAGGAATACGCGACCGTATCGCGGAACGATACATCACCGAGGATACGATTTCCGCTGTTCGTCGGACAATACGTCCCGTAACAGACTGGCCGACCGTCGAGGATGGTATCGAGTTTCGCTCCGGTCTCTTCTATATAGGGCGCGAACACGAGGACAGGTTTGATGGCTGACCCAGGTTGGCGGAACGCTTGCGTGGCCCGATTGAATTCACCCGATTGGGTCATCTCTGAATCGACGAGGGCGATGATGCGTCCGTTCGGCGTCAGCTCGGCGTAGCCGCCGTTCAAACCGTTCGGCAGTTTTGTCATGACTTGTTTCGCCTGTTGTTGCCGGGCGACGGACAGATGCGTCTCGATTGTCGCTTGATTGGTCGCCAAGTAGTCTCTGGCTGCTTCTTCATCGAGATCATAACGTGAGCGGACGAGTCGAATCGCCTCTTTCATGACCGTATCCATATAATCGGGATAACGGACGACGTGTTGACGGTACGTCGCCGTCAGCTTCACCCCATGATGCGTTTCATACGCTTGTCTAGATATGACGCCGGCATCACGGAGCTGGGTGAGGATTCGATCTTTGCGCTCATAGAACGATTCTGACGGATCGAGCGGATCATATAAAGATGGATTGTTCGGGATGGTTAACAGGAAAGCGATTTGATTCCAGTTCAAATCTTCGAGCGGGCGGGCGAAATACGTCTCGGCTGCTGCTTGAATCCCGTAAACGTTATGTCCGAAGAAGATGACATTGCTGTATGCTGTCATAATTTCTTTTTTACTATATTGTTTTTCAAGCGCCCGGGCGAGCAATAATTCCTTCACTTTGCGCTCATATGTCCGCTCGTGCGTCAAATAGACGTTCCGGGCGAGCTGTTGGGTGATGGTGCTGCCGCCTTGGCGCGAGGATTCATTGGCGTTATTGATGAAAGCCCGAGCGATACCACCGAGGTCATATCCCGGATGGGCGTTAAACTTGCGGTCTTCGATGGTCATGATGGCTTCACGGAGGTGGGCCGGAAAGCGCGCGACAGAGACGTCATCGCGTCGACCGTTCAAATAGAGCCGTTCCGTCCCGCCTTTGTACGTCAACGTGACGGCATGTTTCGACGCGAGCGGGGTAGCGTTGACCGTCTTTTCACCCCACGTCATAATCTGTTTCGCTTGCTCAATTTCTTCTTTTAACGCTCCGCTGATCGTCCCGCCGACGGCTAACAGTCCAGCAAAAAATAGTGTCCCAATCCACGCTCGCATCGTCTCACCTCTCTCTTTATACATTATATCGTCAATCTTTCAAAAAAATTCAAAATGTAAACGTTATCATATAATAATTTGGGCAGGAATACATTAGGAAGTAGAGAAAGAGGGTAATAGATGTTTATATTATGAATTTAGGAGGCTGTACTATGAAGCAAGAAATGGTTGCGATGCTCCTCGCAGGAGGAGAAGGGAAACGACTCGGGCCTCTCACACGGAAGACGGCAAAACCTGCTGTCAACTTTGGAGGGAAGTACCGGATCATCGATTTTCCATTATCGAACTGTACCAATTCGGGAATCACGACGGTGGGCGTGTTAACACAATATGAACCACTGGAATTGAACCGTTACCTAGGCATCGGGTCAGCCTGGGATTTGGACCGCCGCAATGGAGGCTTGGCCATCTTACCACCATACCAAGCTCAGTCGGGAAAAAACTGGTACGAAGGTACGGCCAATGCGATTTATCGGAACTTGAGCTATATCGACGACTACGATCCGGAGTACGTGTTGATCCTATCGGGGGACCACATTTACAAGATGGACTATGAGAAGATGCTCGATTTCCATAAAGAGAAACAAGCCGATGTCACAATCTCAGTCATGGAAGTTCCATGGGACGAGGCGCCACGCTTTGGGATTTTGAATACGAGCGACGATCTTCGCATCAATGAGTTCGACGAGAAGCCAGAGAAGCCGAAGAGCAACTTGGCCTCGATGGGGATTTACATCTTCAACTGGAAAGTACTTCGGGAGCATTTGATTCAAGACGCGGAAGACGAGACATCAAGTTTCGACTTCGGGAAAAACATCATTCCGAACACGCTTCTCGACGGCTTAGACGTGTTCGCTTATAAATTCAAAGGCTACTGGAAAGACGTTGGAACAATTCAATCGCTTTGGGAAGCCAACATGGACTTGCTCGAAGAAGATCCACCGTTCGACCTTTACGATCCGAACTGGAAAATCTATTCGGTCAACCCGAACCAAACACCGCAATTCATCGGGAAAGATGCGTGTGTCGAACAGTCGGTCATTAACGAAGGCTGCCAAATCGAAGGCGAGGTCCAACATTCGGTCTTGTTCTACGATGTACGTGTCGGTGAAGGCTCGCTCGTCAAAGACTCGGTCATCATGCCGGGAGCACGGATTGGAAAAGATGTAACGATTCATCGAGCAATCGTCGCGAGCTGTGCCGTCATTCAAGACGGGGCGACAGTTGGCGAGCCGGGTGGTGAGATCGTTGTCATTGAACCACATGAAAATATCGAGAGCGGCACAGTCTTCAAACAACGTGTTTGATTTAAAAAAAGACCGACGCAAGGAGGCGTTACTGTTGACGAATGATTTGTTAGGAATCATCAACTTAGGAACTGAAGAGGGTTTATTTCCTGAATTCACGGGGCACCGCAATTTAGCGGCTGTCCCGTTCTCAGGGCGTTATCGCCTAATTGACTTTACATTGACGAACATGATCACTCAAGGCATCAACCAAGTTGGTATTTTCACACTTGATAAATACCGCTCACTCATGGACCACTTGGGATCAGGGAAAGAATGGGATTTGGACCGCTCACAAGGCGGCCTGCACATCTTCCCGCCGGCACTCAAACCTGACGGAGAAGCCTATCTCGGCGATTTGGCCAACTTCTCGATGCACCGCGAACATTTTGTGCGTAGCAAGCAACCGTATGTGGTCATCACAGGTTCGAACGTGTTGACGACAATCGATTTCCAAGACATGCTCGAGCATCACAAATCGATGGGGGCGGACATCACGCTCGCCTATACAGGCCATGAACAGAAGTGTGGCTATTGCCGCCCGATCCGTCTCGGCGAGAACGATCGCGTCGTCGGCATCGGTGAGCGCGGATACAGCCCGAGCGATGAGTATACGTATACGGAGACGATCGTCATGTCGAAAAACCTGTTCCTTCGTCTCGTCGATGAAGCGACGTCAAGAGGCGAGTATGACTTGCTCGACGGTGTCATCCGTCCGCAGCTTCACCGTCTCCACGTTCACGGGTATCACTATACTGGCAAAATGCAGGTGATTCACTCTGTGCTTTCATACTATAATGAGAGTATGCGCTTACTTCGTCATGAGGGAATCATTTACGACTTCCCGCACATCTATACGAAGATTAAACATGAGCCGCCGACGCGCTATTTGAACGGGTCGAAAGTGAATGAGGCGCTCGTCGCGAACGGGTGTAAAATCAGCGGCGAAGTCCAAAACAGTATTCTCTTCCGCGGTGTCGTCGTCAGCGAACACGCCCGCGTCAAAAATTCAATCATTCTATCCAAATCGATCATCGAAGAAGGTGCTGTCGTCGAGAACGCCATTTTAGATAAAGAAGTGGTCGTCAAACGAGGACAAGTCATTCGTGGTACGGTCGATGAGCCGATCGTAATCGGAAAACGGACAACGGTGTAAGGGGGATATTATGAAAATATGGTATGTCGCTTCAGAAGCAGCACCGTTCATGAAAACGGGGGGGCTTGCCGATGTCATCGGCTCGCTCCCTCAAGCGGTGTCTAGCCTTGGTGAAGAAGTGAGTGTCATCATGCCGAAATATGGCACGATCGCTCAAGAATACGTAGATGAGATGGAGTACATGTTCGATCTGATCGTTCCGGTCGGCTGGCGCAAGCAGTTCGGTGCCGTCCTCAAGCTTGAACGCGATGGAATCACGTATTACTTCATCGACAACGAATATTACTTCAAACGAGAAGGCGTGCTCTATGGCCATTACGATGATGCCGAGCGCTTCGCATTCTTCTCTCGTGCCGTTCTCGAGATGATTGGCAAGCTCGAAGCGGAAGACGTGCCTGACGTGCTCCACTGTCATGATTGGCAGACCGGTGTCGTCCCAGCCTTCTTGCGGATCCATTATCAACATATCGAGGCGTATCAACGCATTCGTACCGTCTTTACCATCCATAACCTGCAATATCAAGGCATCTTCCCGGAAGCGGTCCTCGGCGAGCTGTTACAGTTCGGTCCGGAACACTTCACGGCGGAAGGGATTCAACATAACGGTCTCGTCAACTACATGAAGGCGGGTCTCGTCCACTCTGACCAAATCACGACGGTCAGCCCGTCGTATCGCGATGAGATCATGGAACCGTATTACGGAGAAGGGCTCGATGCGACACTCCGTTACCGGTCTGTCGACGTCCGAGGCATCTTGAACGGCCTCGATTTGGCGACGAATGATCCGAGCACGGACAAGCGCATCGCCCAGACGTACAACCTCGATACGGTCAAAGAAGGGAAGCTTGTCAACAAGCGTGAGCTTCAAGAACGGTTCGGCCTCGAGGTGCGTGACGATATCATGTTGATCGGTTTCGTCAGTCGACTCGTGGAACAAAAAGGCCTCGATTTGATTGAAGCGGTGAGTGAAGAGCTCGGGAACTTGGACTGTCAGTTCGTGTTCCTCGGGTCGGGTCAACCGGAATATGAAGGCATCGTCCATCACATGACGGCGTCGCACCCTGGCAAGGTCGGGTCGTATATCGGTTTCGATATCGAACTCGCACACTTGATTTATGCCGGATCGGACGCATTCCTCATGCCGTCCCGCTTCGAACCGTGCGGTCTCAGCCAGCTCATCTCAATGCGTTACGGGACGCTCCCAATCGTACGAGAGACGGGCGGACTGCGCGATACGGTCAAACCGTATAACGAATACACACAAGAAGGCACAGGTTTTGGTTTCTTGAACTATAACGCCCACGAGATGCTCGCGACGATCGAGAAATCGATTCGCGTCTTCTACGAGGACAACACGTGGAACGCGCTCGTCCACCAAGCGATGACCGCGGACTTTAGTTGGAAACAATCTGCGAAGCAATACCGTGAGTTGTATCACCTATTTGCATGACCGGAAGGAGTTTTACACACATATGTTTACAGACAAACAGAGCTTCGTCACTTCATTCCAAGAGAGATTTGTCGCATTAAACGGGAAGTCGTTTGATGAAGGGACCGAGCAGGAAGTGTATCAAACGTTGGCCACGATGGTGCGCGAGCAGGCAATTCCGAAATGGATCAACACCCGCGACAAGCATGAAGAAAAACAAAGTAAACAAGTCATTTATTTCTCACTTGAATTTTTGCTCGGTCGTTTTCTATACAACAATTTACTCAGTATGGACGTCCTCGAAGTCGTGCAAGAGGGACTCGATGAGCTCGGATTCAATTTCACCGATATTACCGAATATGAGCCGGAACCAGGTCTCGGTAACGGCGGTCTCGGCCGCCTAGCCGCCTGCTTCCTTGACTCGCTCGCAGCGCTTAGTCTCCCAGGACACGGGAACGGAATTCGCTACCGTTACGGCTTGTTCAAACAAAAAATCGTCGACGGCTATCAAGTCGAGTTGCCAGACAACTGGCTTCGTGACGGGAACATGTGGGAAACACGCCGAGCGGATCGCGCCATCGACGTCAATTTCGGCGGCTGGATTGAGATGCGTCAAATCGGTGACCGGCTCCGGGTCGTCCACCATCCGGACGAAGTCGTAAGGGCCGTCCCTTACGATATGCCAATCATCGGGTACAAAAACGACGTCGTCAACACGCTCCGACTTTGGAACGCCGAGTCGCCGTTTGATGATGAGGAGTATATGGAACGGACGAAAGGGTCGTATAAAGATTTGTTGAAGTATAAGCAGTCGATTGCGACCATTTCTGAATTCCTGTATCCGGACGACACGACGTACGAAGGAAAAGTGCTTCGTTTGAAGCAGCAATACTTCTTCGTCTCGGCGGGCGTCCAGTCGATGATCGCGTCTTATTTACGTCATAATAAATCCTTGAAGCACTTAGGCGACCATTATGCGGTCCATATTAACGACACGCATCCGGTCGTGGCCATTCCTGAACTCATGCGGATCTTGATGGACGATCATGGTTACGGCTGGGACGAAGCGTGGCGTGTGACGAAGAGCGTCATGTCGTTCACGAACCACACACTCCTCGCCGAGGCGCTCGAGAAGTGGCCGGTCGAGATGTATGAACGGTTATTGCCACGCATTTATCAAATCATCACGGAAATCAATCGCCGTTTCTGTAAAGACGTCCTCGTCAACTATCCGCATCTCGAGCCACATATGGGCGAGATTGCAATCGTATCGAACGAACACATCAACATGGCAAACCTTGCCGTCGTCGGTTCGCACTCGACGAACGGGGTGGCCCGGATTCATACGGACATCTTGAAGCAACGCGAAATGCGTCATTTGTACGAGATGTTCCCGCTCCGGTTCAACAACAAGACGAACGGCATCACGCATCGACGCTGGCTCCTCAAGTCGAATCCACGCCTCTCGAATTTGATTACGGATGCAATTGGTCCATCATGGATTGAACATCCGAACGATCTCGAGAAGTTGATGGGTGTCTCAAAAGATGCGAGCTTCCAAGAGCAGGTCATGAACGTGAAACAACAAAACAAACTTGACCTAGCCGGCTATATCCAAGCTGAGACGGGCATCGCCGTCGATCCGGACTCGATTTTTGACGTCCAAGTCAAACGGCTGCACGCCTATAAACGTCAATTGATGGACGCGATGCACATTCACGCGCTCTATCAAAAGATTCAAGCCGATCCAACGTTCACGATGGTCCCACGGACGTTCATCTTCGGGGCGAAGGCGGCACCAGGTTATTATTACGCCAAAGAAGTCATTCGCTATATCAACGCCCTCGCCTCGATGATCAACAATGACAAACGGGCGAGCCGCTTCATCAAGGTCGTTTTCCTCGAGAACTATCGTGTCTCGATGGCCGAGCGCATCTTCCCTGGTTCGGACTTGAGTGAACAAATCTCGACAGCGAGCTATGAGGCGTCAGGTACCGGCAATATGAAGTTCATGATGAACGGGGCGCTCACCATCGGGACGCTCGACGGGGCCAATATCGAGATTCGCGATGCGGTCGGCGACGACCACATCTTCATCTTCGGATTGACGCCGCAAGAAGTCATGAACTATAAGAAGTTCGGCGGTTACCATGCGGCCGACATCTACCATGCGAACATGGAAGTGCGCAACGTCGTCGACGCGCTCGTCAACGGGACGTTCGACAGGGTCGGGGAATACCAATTCCAAGCAATCTTTGATTCGCTTCTCGTCTATAATGACGACTTCCTCGTCTTGAAAGATTTCGCGTCATACATGCAGGCACAGCGTCGTGTCGATGAAGTATTCGCCGACAAGGCACGCTGGGCCGAGAGTTCGATCGTCAATACGGCCAAATCGGGTATCTTCTCGAGTGACCGGACGATCACAGAATATGCGAACGCCGTTTGGAACATTAAACCGACGAGCGTCAAATAAAAAAATCCACCCGTTACGGGTGGACCTTGTTTTCTGGATAACTAATCCAATCAGAGTAAGAGCCGGGGTACAGACGCACATCGTCTTTACCGAGGGCGTGTAGCGCCAAAATGTTGACGCAGGCGGTGACCCCGCTCCCGCAATAAAAGATGGGATTCGGGACATCGAGGACGTCGGCATAATGCTCTTTCAAATCGTGGAAGTCTTGAAGCGTCCCTAAGTCGGTGACGGCCTCGGTATAGGGACAGAGCACGGCGTTCGGGATATGCCCGGGCTTGCGGTCAATCGGTTCATGGCTGCCGTCGTAACGGTCGGCCGTTCTTGAATCGTATAACCCACCAGTGACGGTGGCGGCGCGCACGTCTTCAATCGTCGCGATCATCTCGTCTTGGAAGACGGGTGTATAGTCGGAAACGGGATAGGACGGGACGTCTGTCGTCGTCTCCCCACAGTAAGTGATGCCGGATTGGATGCCGCCTTCGAGCACGATGACGCGCTCATGGCCGGCCCACTTGAATAACCACCACGCACGAGCGGCGAACGGGAAGCCGTCGTCGTAGATGATGACCAAGTCATCGCGTTGAATCCCGATGCGGCGGAGCGTTTCGGTCCATGCCTGTTTAGACGGCAGCGGATGGCGTCCGCCGTGCTCGGACAACGGTCCGGACAAGTCTTCCATCAAATCAAGGAAGACGGCGTTAGGCAGATGTCCTTGTCGATACGCATACTTTCCGTATGAGGCGTCGTTTAATGAATAGCGGCAATCAATGAAGCGGATCGAGTCCGTATGGACGATGTGTTTCAATTCTTGGGCACGCATAGTTGGAAACATAGTATCACCTCGAAGTTTCGTTACTCCCATCGTATACAAGATGGAACAAATTGGCGAGTACTTCGATTGAATTTTTGAATGTCGAAAGGGGAACTGACCATGACATGGCAACAGACATATGACCGATGGAAACAACACGAGGCGCTCGAGCCGCATTTGCGCGCCGAACTCGAGGTGCTCGAGCAAGACGAGACATCACTCGAGGATGCCTTCTATAAGACGCTCGAATTCGGGACGGGCGGTATGCGCGGTGAAATCGGTCCAGGGGCAAACCGAATGAACATCTATACAATCCGTAAGGCATCGCAAGGCTTTGCCGATTTTATCGCCGCGTCAGGGGAAGAAGCGAAACGTCACGGCGTCGTCATCGCCCACGACTCACGTCACTTCTCGCCAGAGTTTGCGCTCGAGGCGGCACGCACACTCGCTTCGAACGGGATTAAGACATACTTGTTCCCGAGTTTGCGGGCGACGCCAGAGTTATCATTCGCCGTCCGTCACTTGAACGCCTTCGGCGGCATCGTCATCACGGCGAGCCACAACCCGCCGGAATATAACGGCTTCAAAGTGTATGGCGCCGACGGTGGACAATTGCCACCGGCCGAAGCCGATGAGCTCGTCTCGTACGTCAATGCCATCGAAGATGAATTGAAGATTGACGTCAAAGATGAGGCACCGCTTCGGTCCGAGGGCACACTCGTCACGGTCGATGCGTCGGTCGATGCGGCATACATGGAAGCTCTCCAATCGATTCGGATTCATACGGACGTCCAAGGCGATCCGCTCAAAATCGTCTATTCACCACTCCATGGGACGGGACGTCGCCCGGTCATGGAAGGATTGAAAGCATATGGGTTCGAACACGTCACCATCGTCGACGAACAGGCTGAGCCGGACGGGGCATTCCCGACGGTCAGTTATCCGAACCCGGAAGAACGAGCTGCCTTCGAGCTCGCGATGCAGTACGGCGACCGCGTCGGGGCCGACTTGCTCATGGCTACGGACCCAGACGCCGACCGTGTCGGCTTCACGGTCCGTGACCGCAATGGCGAATGGTTCGTCTTGACGGGGAACCAGACCGGGGCGCTTCTCATGGATTACATTTTGTCTCAAAAAGTGGAGACTGGGACGCTTCCGACGAACGGCTTCGTCGCGAAGACGATCGTCACATCAGAACTCGGGGCGGCCATCGCCAAGGCGTATGGGGTCCACCTCGAGAACACGCTCACCGGTTTCAAATTCATCGGCGAGAAAATCAAGCAGTATGAAGAGTCGGGCCAGTACCAGTTCTTATTCGGTTACGAAGAGAGCTACGGTTATTTGATTGGAGACTTCTGCCGCGACAAAGATGCCGTCCAGGCGTGCTTGCTCGGCGCCGAGATGGCGGCTTTCCATAAACAGCACGGGCGCACGTTGTACGATGCCCTCCAAGCCGTCTATGAGAAGTATGGCTTCTACGAGGAGTCGCTCCAATCGATGACGTTGAAAGGAAAGGCCGGTCTCGAACAAATCGGTCGAATGATGGAGGCGTTCCGCGCCAATCCGCCACAAGAAGTCGGGGGCTACGAAGTCGTCCGCTTCGAGGATTACAAGCAACAAGTCGCGAAAAACTTGCAGCAAGGCGAGACGGAAGCAATCGAGTTGCCATCGTCGAACGTACTCAAATTCATCTTCGAGGACGGCTCATGGTTCTGCCTGCGTCCGTCTGGGACCGAACCGAAAATCAAATTCTATTTCAGTGTCCACGCCGATAGCGCGGAGAAAACGACAGTGAAACGGGAAGCGATTGAACGTGATGTTATGAAGCAAGCGAAAGCAATCGATTAATTGACGACACCGCCCTGACGAGGGTGGTGTCTTTTGTTTGACAAGATATGCCCCCCTCAGTATGATGAGTGTATTGTTCATAACCATGTAATCATATACGGATTATCAGGAAGGCGGAAATTACCATGAAAAAATCATTAACAGCAGTACTTGCAATCGGAGCATCGTTCGGGGTGCTCGCGGCTTGCGGGACAGAGACAGACAGCGGCTCAGAAGAAGCCGTCATCACAGTCGGGACAGAAGCGACGTACCCGCCATTCACGTACAAAGACAAAGGTGAAATCACAGGGTATGACATCGATGTATTGAACGAAGCGGCCGAGCGTGCCGGTTACACGGTCGAATACGAGCCAATGGACTTCAAAGGACTCGTACCGGCCCTCGACGCAGAACGCATCGACATGATTGCCAACCAAATGAGTATCACGCCAGAACGTGAAGAGAAATACGCGTTCTCAACTCCGTACGCGGTATCAGGTGCGCAAGTCATCGTCGCTTCGGACAACGAAGACATTCAAGGCATCGATGACCTCGACGGCAAAGTCGTCGGCTCGACACAAGGTTCAGTCTACGCGCAGCTCGCTGAAGAAGCCGGTGCTGAAGTGAAGTTCTACAAAGGCGCGAACCAAGTGCTCCAAGACCTTCAAGTCGGACGTCTCGATGCGGCACTCAACGACCGTCTCTTCATCTTGACGGAGCTTGAGAAGACAGGTTACGACGTGAAAGCGGTCGGAGACGTCTTCAATAAGAGTGAAGCGGGCTACATGACACGTCAAGACTCAGACGTGCTCGACAAGTTGGACGACGCGTTAGCTGAGATGCAAGAAGACGGCACGATGGCTGAGATCGGTGAGAAGTACTTCGGTGAGGACATCAGTCAATGAGTGAACTGATCACGACCGTCATCGAGAACCGTTCGGCCTATATCGAAGCCGTACAATTGACGTTGATCGCCAGTATCCTGTCGATTCTCCTCGCCTTGGTGCTCGGTCTGATCATCGCTGTCTTACACAGCAGCCCTGTCAAAGTCGTTCGTTTGTTCACTCGTACGTATATCTCGTTCTTCCGGGGCACACCGCTCCTCTTGCAACTTCTCATCCTGTACGTCGGTCTGACCGGTTTCGTCCAGTTGAGCGGGATGCAGGCGCTCATTTTCGGGTTAGGCCTTCACTTTGCGGCCTATATCTCGGAAGCGTTCCGCGCGGCCATCAATTCGGTCGATCGCGGGCAAGTCGAGGCGAGCGTCGCCCTTGGGATCCCGCGTGCGAAGCGCTTCAAGGATATCATCTTCCCACAGGCGCTATCGCGTGCAATCCCACCGGTGTCCAACTCGGTCATCGATATCATCAAATCGACGTCACTCGGTTCGGTCATCGCGGTGCAGGAGTTGACATACGTCTCGGACCAAATCGCAGCGACGACGTATCTCGTCATGCCGCTTCTCTTATTCTCGGCGTCGATCTATTGGATTTTATCGACGCTCATCCAAGCAGGACAGCATCGGCTTGAACGTCGCTACGCGATTCGTTAACCAAAAAAGCAGCCATGATTTCTCCTTATGGGGAGATAGCAGGCTGCTTTTTTTATTAGGGATTACACACATCACAATATCTTGGAGATGTGTATAAATCTCCAAGATATTCGGTTTGTTGATACTTACAAGTCGAGCAGGCATAAACATGTTGCATTATTTGTTTTGTGGGAGTATGGCATTGCTCGCATAATTGACCAGGTACTTTGCGGACGATACGGAAGCCCGGTGTGCCACAGGATGGGCAGAGTGAGTTTGCCTGTTCAATGAGTTGCCTCGTCGCGCTCTCAATATTTTTCATTCGAGTTGGGTTGGCATACGCCCGCATGTCTGTCTCGATAAAGACCTGTCGATTCGTTGACTTATTAAAACAGTATGTAAAAGCTTCTTTTAATAGCGATTCACTGGTGATGTCTTTTAGCATAATGGATGAATGTTCATCATCTGATCGGAGAATCACATGATGATCTGGAAAACCAACTTTATTAACAAACTGCAGTGCAGAAGGGTAATCTTGAACGATTGTATGACTGAAGTTTGTGTCGAGTCCTTCATAATAACCATGTAATTCAAGCTCTAATTCGTCATCTTGCAGTAATACCAGTTCAGTATTCCAAGGAATGGGCGCGAGAGGATGGAATCCGAATGTGCCTTCGCTCGCTACCCCGACATGATGATTGGTCAGTTCCAGACCCCTAGTCGCTTTTTTTCTTGCTGTATCAAATTGAGATTGTTTTCGACTGATTTCCCGTGTGAATGTTCCGAATTGATCAGTGTCGAGCGGACTCACGTGTACGTTGCATCCGAATGCGTCCTCAAGGAGAGGTTTGATAACTTTTTCTTTTTGGTGAATTGTCACCAATAGCACATCTCGATCTTTTAAATAATTCATAAATGGTTTCCTTTCTAAGCAAATCAGAGTCCTTATAAAGACTATAAAGGAATAATTCACGCAGTGTAAACGCCTATGGAATAGTATGAAATAAAAAAGAAGTGAACCGTATGTATACGGTTCACTTCAACATATCGTAGTGCTTAACGGATGACGAGTTCTGTCTCCGTGTCGAAGAAGTGAGCTTTCGTCATATCGAGTGCGAGTGTGACATCGTCACCCATGTGGATGTTCGAACGTCCATCGATCCGTGCCGTGAACTGGTGGCCACCGAGTTCAGCGTACAAGTACGACTCAGCGCCCATGAGCTCGGCAACGTCGATGTGCGTGCGGAACGTGTGCGTCGTTGGCGAGTCGATGTAGATTGGCTCATCGTGAATCGATTCTGGACGGATTCCGAGCACGAGTTCTTTGCCGACGTAACCGCGGTCACGAAGACCTTTCATTTTGCCTTCAGGGACGTTGATTTCTTCGCCGCCGACGAGGAACTTCCCATCAGCCAATTTTCCGCGGAAGAAGTTCATCGAAGGTGATCCGATGAAGCCGGCTACGAAGATGTTGTCTGGGTTTTCGTATACTTCTTTTGGCGAACCGACTTGTTGGATGATTCCGTCTTTCATGATGACGATCCGAGTCGCGAGTGTCATCGCTTCCGTTTGGTCATGGGTAACGTAAATCGTCGTCGTGTCGAGACGGTTGTGCAACTGGATGATTTCCTTACGCATTTGAACGCGAAGCTTGGCATCCAAGTTTGAGAGCGGCTCATCCATCAAGAACACTTTGGCATCACGAACGATGGCACGGCCGATGGCGACACGTTGACGCTGACCACCAGAGAGTGCTTTCGGCTTACGTTGAAGGTATTCTTCAAGTCCGAGGATACGGGCCGCATCTTGGACGCGACGGTCGATTTCATCTTTCGGGAACTTGCGAAGTTTCAAACCGAACGCCATGTTGTCATAAACACTCATGTGCGGGTAAAGTGCATAGTTTTGGAAGACCATGGCGATGTCGCGGTCTTTCGGTGCGACGTCGTTCATGCGCTTGCCGTCGATGATGAAGTCGCCGCTCGAGATTTCTTCGAGTCCTGCGATCATACGGAGCGTCGTCGATTTACCACAACCTGAAGGTCCGACGAAGACGATGAATTCGCGGTCTTTGATGTGCAAGTTGAAATCGCTGACTGCCTTCGAGTCACCACCATCGTATATTTTATCAATGTGATTTAATTGAATTTCTGCCATGTCGTTAGCCTCCTGGGAATCTGTTCTTGTATAATAGCGCTTACAAGACTGATTATACGATGAAACCGCTTGCATCGAATATGTACACGTTGCACAAAAACGATTACTCAGATTTGTGCAACGTGACAATCAATTGGAGCAGACCGGCATCGTAGAACTGCCTAGCGTCATAACCGGTCGCTTCGTAGAGCCGATCGAGCCGATAGTTGAGCGTATTTCGATGCATGAATAACGCCTTGGCCGTGTGCGATACGTTCAACGAGTGGGCGAACAACGCCTCCAATAAATCGATCGTCGTCTTATCGAGTGACGCGACGACAGGGGCCGTCAGACGGGGACGTACATCAAAAGTCTCATGGCGTTGTAGTAAATAATGGTATAATAATTGACTAGCAGGGTAAGCTTTAGTAGAGAGCTTGGCGAGTGGGAGTAGCGCCTGATGCTGGTGATAAAGTGGCGCAAGGTCACCGAGCGGACGTGCGCTATAGACGACATGCGCCTCGACGTAACAATCGCTCGCGATCGCCCGCAAGACGTCTTCGAACTCGGTCAGCTCGACGAACTGATCGGTCTCAATGATTTCAACGTGAGACCGGGTCATGAGAACAATCTCTGCTTCAGGCATAAAGTCAGCTAACACGTCTAAAAATTGTTCGAGTGCCTCAGGGTCTTGATAATGCAGGACGAGCGACATGAGACGGAACGGCCGGTCGAACCGGTACGCATCGGTGAGTAGACGGTCCTGCCATTTGGCTTGTCGTGGGTCGAGTCTTGTCAGGAGTGGGGTGGCGAACCATTCAAGCAGCTGTCGCTCACGCTCCGTCAGCTCCAGTTTAGGGAGACCGAAGACCGTGCCGTCCTGGGCTTGATACCAGCGAACGTCACTGGACGCTTCTTCGGACCGATGGACAGCCATCGGGAAAATCGATTTAATTCGTTCAAACGTAGTCAACACAATCACCTCTTCAATAAATGTATCATATTTCAGATCGGAGGCAGACAGTTTGGAGAGTCTAGTCAAAGTATTCATTATGATCGCCATCGGTGCGACAATCGGGGGAGTGACCAACTTCCTCGCCATCAAAATGTTATTCCGGCCCCATCACCCTAAATATATTGGGAACATGCGCGTCCCGTTCACGCCAGGCTTGATCCCGAAACGGCGCGATGAGTTGGCGACGAGCCTCGGTAAGACCGTCGTCAAACACTTGTTGACCCCGGAAGGGATGCGTAAGCGCCTGCTCGATGAACAGGTCGGTGGCCACATCACGTATTACGTCCAAGGTGAGGTGCGGACGATGCTGCGCTCGGATCAGACGATTCGATCGCTCATCGAACCACTTTATCCGGATGCCGAGACTCGTGTCTTGGCAGAAGCGGACACGAAGCTCCGCCAAGAGCTCCGGCTCGTCCTCGCAGATGTGAAGACGCGTAAACTGTATGAGATTCTCGGTGAAGACGGCATGGACCGCGTCCGGGGCATCATTCCGGAGATTGTCGATACCTTGCTCGTCAAGTCGGAGGAGTATTTCTATTCCGTCGAGGGTGAGGCCCAACTTCGACACATGGTCGACTCGTTCGTCCAGCGTCGGCTTGGATTCATCGCCGGTTTCGTCCAGAACTTGAATTTTGTCGAGATGATTCGACCGGAGATTATCAATATCCTCCGCGGCGGCTCGACGCGATCGGGTATGGCGGAAATGATTACACGTGAGTTCGAACGGTTCAGCGAACGGTCGGTCGATACGTTGCTTGACGACCGTCTAGAGGAACGGTTGATTGACGGTGTGACGACGGAAGTCGTCTCGCGCTTGCCGGTCGGGGAGTTGCTCGATCGAACGGTCCACTCGTACACACGGGACATTGAAGACCGCGTCGTCGACGAGCTCGTCCCGGCTGGAGTACGACTCGTCATTACGCGCTTCACGGATCAAATGGAGACGATCATGGACCGCCTCAAAATCGACCAAATCGTGCAAGAGCAGGTGAGCTCGCTCGATACATCGTACCTCGAAGAGATTGTTCTCTCAATCTCGAAACGAGAGTTCCGGGCAATAACATGGCTTGGCGCCTTGTTAGGTGGTATGATTGGGTTGATTCAAGGGTTGATTGCCATCATTTAAGAGGCACGCCCTAATAGTATTTAGGAGGACGTCACATGTCACAAACAAACTTGTACGATCATGCTTACCAATTGGAAAAAGCACTTCGCGATTCTGAGGAGTTCACAAATCTCTCTTCACTATACGACCGTGTCAATGCGGATGCAGAAGCGAACCAGTTATTCGCTGACTTCCGTGACATCCAAATGACCCTTCAACAGAAGCAGATGCAAGGCGAAGAAATCTCTGAACAAGAGATGATGGACGCGCAAACGAAAATGATGGGCGTTCAACAGAACGAATTGATCATGGAGCTCATGCAAGAAGAGCAACGCATGCATCAACTCGTCACAGAAGTGACGAAAATCATCATGAAGCCACTTGAAGAGCTTTACGCTCCAATGGTCAATGATCACGAAGTTCAATAAGACGTGATGCGGATGGCAATCGAGCCATCCGTTTTTTTGTTGCCAAGATTGTCACCCACTTTATGATAACGCTTACATGATGCGTGGTATAGTAAGCTTGTAGAAACTTTCACAAGGAAGGGTGGACGTGATGGTCACCTTGGTGATTTTAACGATCATGATTATCGGGTTTATTGGAGGCTGGCTCCGAGCCGACTTGGTTGCGCTCATCGGTCTCTTGTTGCTCGTCTTGACGAATCAATTGACGCCGGTCGAAGCGATGGCCGGTTTTTCGAATTCGGTCGTGCTCATGATCGCCGGACTGTTCATTGTGGGGGCCGGCCTATTTCACACAGGTTTGGCCGAACGGTTAGGTGCTGCGCTTATCCCGTTCGCAAAAGGGAGTGAGGTGCGTCTTTTTCTCGTCTTGATGGTCACGGTGACCTTGTTGTCGAGTCTCATGTCGAATACGGGGACGGTCGCCTTATTGATTCCGGTCGTCCTCGCCATGTCGAGACAGATGGGGACGAGTCCTGCCAAACTGTTGATGCCGCTCGCGTTCTTCTCGAGTATCGGCGGAACGATGACGCTGATTGGGACGCCGCCGAACCTGGTGGCGGCTGAGACGTTACGGAACACGTCCGCTGGCACGCTCGGTTTTTTCGCGCTCTTACCGATTGGGCTCGTCATGGCAGTCGTCGGGCTGTTCTATTTCTACGTCATCGGCAATCGATTGCTCGGTACGAGCGATGTGCGCGCCGCGACGATGCCACGCTTGGCGGTGCCGCACGTGAGCCTATTCGCCTTATCCCTTTCGAAAGGGCACCCTTTAATCGGGCGGACGCTCCGCGACGTCAATTGGTCACGAGACGGTCTAATCGTCGTCGGCGAACAACAAAAAGGCATGACGCACCGCTTTGTCACGGCACGTGCGGATACGCGTCTCACTGAAGGTCAAGTGTATGTCAGCGGAGCAGAGGCGGATGTCCGGCGAATTGCCGGAAGGGAAGGGGTGACGGTGGAACACGTCGACTTGAAGGCCGTCTACGGGAAAGATAGCGGCGTTGCCGTCTTCACCATCCCAACGGATAGCCCGCTCGTCGGTCGTTGTTTATCGGATAGTCACTTGCGCAACGAATATCGGTTGAACGTGCTTCAAGTCATCCGTCCGAACGAAGAGATTGCCATCACGCGATTGAAAGATGTTTCGCTCGAGCGCGGAGATATGCTCGTCGCGCAAGGGGAGTGGAGCGATTTAGAGCGAGCTGGGGACGAGACGTCCCTGTTGCTCGCCAATGAGCGGGTGACCGATGTCGCGAACCGGGCCGTGTCCGAGCGTCATCAGCTGGCAGCGGGTCTCATCATGCTCATGATGGTCACGCTCCTTGTCTTCGAGTGGGTCGACCCGACCGTGGCGGTATGGCTCGCAGCACTGGCCATGGTGCTCACCGGAGCCGTGCGGCATATGGATGTCGCCTATGACTCGATTCAGTGGTCATCGTTGTTATTGATTGCCGCGATGATTCCCGTCGGTCAAGCACTCGACAATGCCGGGATTATGGCCTGGCTCGTCACGTGGATCAGCGACTCGTTCGGTCAAGCCGGACCGGTCTGGGTGCTCGTCGCCATCTTCCTCGCGACGATGGCGCTCAGTCAAATCATCTCGAACACGGCGACGGCCGTCTTGTTCGCACCGCTCGCCGTATCACTCGCCGCGGCACTTCAAGTGAGTCCGGTCCCATTCGTCGTCGCCGTCGCGATTGCAGCCTCGCTCGCGTTCATGACCCCGTTCGGTTCGCCGACGAATGCGATGGTGTTCGGAATCGGCGGCTACCGTTTCTTTGATTTCGTCAAAGTCGGCTTGCCGTTGCAAGTAGTGACAGCGGTCATTGCGATTTTCACGATCTTACTCATCTTTCCGTTTTGAAGGACATGTTGATTTATCTGCCTAATATGTAAAAAAATGCTAAATAATGAGGTGGAGAAACGATGTGGAAACGAATCGGAATCATTGTATGTGCCCTGCTGCTTGCAGCCTGCTCGAATGAGAGCGAACAGCCGGCACCGACGCTCGGGGCGGATGCCAAAGTGGCCAAGGCGTACTTAGAGGAGCAAGGCTATGACGTCGTCTCTTATAGAGGGAATAGAACGTCGAGTTTTGAAAAGGAAGATCTGCTTGAGTTGCCAACGCAAAGTACGTGGCAAGTCCAGACGCCGCCGCCGGATGACTATATCGGACGTGACATTCGACATGAGTACTTTATCGTCCGCGACCATCCGCTCGATGATGTTGCAGAACTCGGCCAGACGAACGTCTCGGTCATGATGGTGGACGGCGAGATCATCGGCGGGACGTCATATCCGGATTCGGCCGAGCCGCTCGTCGGCAGTGCGTACTCGCTAGACGGCAAGACGGTGGAAGAGCTGCATCCCGATTACATGGAGTGGCGCAGCGAGTGGGAAGCCAAATATAGCGAATGAACAAGCGCCTCGGGATTCCCGAGGCGCTTCTGTTATGAGGCCGTGCCTTTCAGTTTTCCTGGCAGTTTACAGCGCTCGAAGTAGATCAGTTGGCCGCGACGTGCGATGCGGGCCCCTTTATGGAGGTGCCCGGCTTCCTCAAGCAACGTGAGTCCTTTCGTTTTCGCCTCGTCATTGCTTGCCGCAGTAAATGAATCGTTCAAGACGACCGTGCCGTCGTTCTCGAACGCTGTGATCGTATACTGTTCCATCCGTTCGCCCCCCTTTACTTCCATTGTACTGAATGACCATTCATTATTCAAGCGAAGGTTTCGTCAGCTCCTCGAACGTGAGCTGACGCGCCGTCTCAGTACGGGGAATCAAATCGGACACCGTCATCCCGATCAAGCGGACCGGTTCAGTGATCGCCATCTCGTCGAACAGGCGGCGGGCGAGCCGTTTAATCTCGTCGTGGTCGTGCGTCGGATGGTTCAGTTTGATTTGGTGGCTCCGGGCCTGGAACTCGCTCGTCTTGATTTTAATCGTCACCGTCTGGCAACTGAGTTCGCGTCGGTCGAGTTGATGGAGCACGTCTTCGATTTCCGGGACGACCCGTTCATACACTTCTTCCGGGTCATCGAGGTCGAACGCGAACGTCGTCTCGGAGCCAATCGATTTTTGTTCCCGCGTCGGGACGACGGGACGGTTATCACGACCGGACGCGAGTTCATATAGTTGGCTCCCGCGGTCGAATCCGAAAATGGCCTTCAGTTGTTCAGGTTGCGCACGCTGTAAATCGGCAATCGTATGGTAGCCGTGCTTGAACAGTGTTTGGGCCGTCACTTTACCGACCCCGTGCATCGTCGTGATCGGGAGCGGGGCGAGGAACGACTCGACATCGGCTGCTTCGACGACAGTCAGTCCGTTCGGTTTGTTGAATCCTGAGGCGATCTTGGCCACGAACTTCGACGGGGCGACTCCGGCCGAGGCCGTCAGTCCCGTCCGGCGTTTGATTTCCCCGAGGATATAGCGCGCGATATAAGGGCCGGACGTGCTCATGAGTGTGTTCTCGGTCACATCCAAATAGGCCTCGTCGAGCGAGAGCGGTTCAACGAGCGGCGTGATAGACTTGAAAATCGCCATCACTTGTTGGCTGACGTGCCGATAAACGTGAAAGCGCGGTTTGACGAACGTCGCCTGAGGACAGAGCGCAAACGCACGCCGTGACGACATGGCGCTGTGCACCCCGTATTTTCTCGCCTCATACGAACAGGTGGCGACCACACCACGGCTGTGGGGGGCGCCACCGACGATGACAGGCTTATCACGTAAATCAGGACGGTCCCGCTGTTCGACCGAGGCGTAAAACGCGTCCATATCAACGTGGATAATCAATCGTTCCATGTACATCACCTTTCTATGGCAGCTGCTCCTTTCAGTATACCGAACTTTTGTTCGTTTTTTTACTGTTTTCTCTTTTTCCGTTGTTTTTCTAGACGTTTTTGATTGTGGACTTGATTCGGGAACTGTAAGAGCGAGCCAATCCAATTCTTCCGTTTCAACCACGCATAGACCAAGCCTGTGAAGAGCATGATCATCATCCAGGCGAACAGATAACCGAGCGGCCACTTCAGTTCAGGCATCGCTTTGAAGTTCATTCCCCAGATGGCACCGAAGGCGACGACTGGTGTCGTCAATGCCGTGAAGACGGTCAACGCCTTCATAATCTCGTTACCGCGAAAGTTCGACAGCGTCGAGGCGAGGTCGGTTAACGCGATGACATCGGCTTGATAATGTTCGATTAACGTCAAGAGCCGGTCGACCCGGTACGTGGCAAGTCGATAAGCGTTCAACTCGTCCAAGTCGACATCGAGGAACGCCTCACGTCCGGCCATGAGCAACTCACGGTATGGGACAACGGTATCGGACCACCGTTCAATCTCGCTGCGGAGTCCGAAAATCTCATTCATAAATTCGGGAGGGACTTGCCCGCTCATCTCGCGTTGGGTCATCATCAAGCGTTCTTCATACTCATCGATGCCGTGGAAATAATAGTCCATTTTTTCAGAGAGCAGGTCATAGAATGCCTCGATTGGCGAGTCATACTGCTTCGCGGCGACCGTCTCGCAATATAGCTCATCAAACCCGATTGTCCACAGGAAATCTCGGGTCACGAAATAGTGCCCGATTTTTTGTGGTTCGCGTTCCAACTGTTCATAATCGAGCGTGAGCGATCCGTACATATAATCGCGTTCGACGATGATTTTTGTGACTTTCGCCGTCGTCAATTGTTCGAGCCAAAACGTGTACGCTTCCTCATAGTGATTGTCGACATGTACAATTTCTTCTGGTCGTGTATACCAATTCCAATTCATCTTCCATTCCCCCAATATGCTTCTCTCTCAAGTATTCCCGCTTTTCTTAGAAAGTTGGCATCTGACCTGAACTTTCGTTAAGATGTAGGTACTGACAAGAAGAGAGGTGCTTTTTTTGACGACTACTAAAATTGGTCAGCTCAAAGTGGGCGACACGTTGAACCAATATGTGATGATTAAACAATCGTATCGAGGACTCGCCGGGAACGGCAAACCATATTTGACGCTCATCCTATGCGATGAGAGCGGAGAGATTGAGACGAAAGTATGGGACAGTGCCGATACGGACAAATATGCGACGAAAAAAATTGTCCATGCTTCCGGGGAAGTGATGGACTACCGTGGCCGGACCCAGTTGAAGTTGAAACAAATCTCCATCATCGAAGGTGAGACGGACATCACGCCATACGTGCGCTCGGCCCCAGTGCCGAAGTCAGAACTCGAGACAGGGATTCGCGGCTATATCGAGGCAATGGAGCACGTGGGGATGAAACAACTCGTGACGGCGCTTGTCGACCGGAACGAGGAAGCTTACTTCACGTATCCGGCAGCGGTGCGCCATCACCATGCGGTCTATTCGGGACTCGCCTTCCACGTCCTGTCGATGCTGAAGCTGGCTGACACGATGTGCGACCTCTATCCGCAATTGAATCGGGACTTGCTCGTTGCAGGCGTCGTGCTCCACGACTTGGCGAAAGTAATCGAGTTGTCGGACGCAATCACACCGGAATATACGCTCGAAGGCAAACTGCTTGGGCACTTGTCGCTCATGGCATCTGAAATCGAAGTCGTGGCACGCGAGCTCGGCACCGACCGTGAAGTCGTGACGTTGCTCCAACACCTCGTCCTCAGCCATCACGGGAAACCGGAATGGGGATCGGCGAACGCGCCGCAGCTCCCGGAAGCCGAGATGCTCTTCTTCATCGACAACATCGATGCCCGGATGAACATGTTCGATAAGGCGTTCGAAGGGGTCGAACCTGGTACGTTCACAGAACGGATCATGGCGCTCGATAACCGGGCGTTCTATAAACCGAAGTTATGAAGGCATATAAAAAGACGTCCCGCGGGACGTCTTTTGTTTATTGCTGCTCTGTCGATTCCTCGGCTGGAGCTTCTTCTGTACCTTCTTTTTCCGCTTTGAGAGCGTCTTTCACGGCATCGAACTGTGTCGATGCTTTCGCATCTTTCACATCGACGTTATATTTCTCGATCAACTCGGCATAGATCTTATTCGCGTCGACAGAAGCGGCTTTTTCAGTCGCCAATGCTTCACGGATGCGATCTTTCTCGTCTTCGAGTTTAAGGTCTTTTTCTTTACGGTCCATGACTTTGATGACGTGGAAGCCGAACTGTGACTGAACCGGCTCAGAAACTTTGCCAACGACGTCTTCTTGGAACGCGTACTCTTCAAATTCAGGGACCATGGCGCCGGCTGAGAAGTAACCGAGGTCGCCACCTTTTTCACCAGAACCTGTGTCTGTCGATTTTTCTTTCGCGATGTCAGCGAAGTCGCCACCGTCGTTCAATTCTTTAATAATCGCTTGTGCTTCTTCTTCTGTCTCGACAAGGATATGGCTCGCCTTGACTTCGACGTTTTCTTTCGCGAACTGTGCTTCGATATCTTCGTCTGTGACTTCAACGAGTTCTGATTTCGCAGCATCGACGAGCATTTGACCGCGGAGCGCTTCTTTGAACTCGTCCGTGTTCGTCATGCCGGCTTGTTGAATCGCTTGCTCAAACTCTTCTTTCGAGTTGAACTGCTCTTCGGTCTTGCTGAACTCTTCGTCGACTTTTTCTTGCTCGACTTTATCGCCGTACTCTTTTTCAAGCAATTCGTTCATCGTTTCTTGGAACGCAAGTTGTGGGACCATGCGGTCGTAGCTCATGTCGGCGATTTCGCCGCGCGTCACTTCGCCGCCTTCAAATGAAACAACTGTAGAGTTGTCAGAAGACCCTCCGTTTGTCGCCGCGTACGTGCCGCCGACACCGATGAGAAGTGCAATCGCTGATGCGCCGACGAGGGCGCCTGTTGAAAACTTCTTATTCTGTTTGTTCGGTTCATTCGTCATTCCGTTTGACATATATTCCACCCCTATAAATCTATAAGTTTCTAAATCCGACTATACCACATTTTGTTAATGATAACAGCTGTTCTCTTGCCTGTGTAGTATCATAGCACAGAAACGTGTCGTATAATGATGAAAGAGAATGTGAAATGATGGGGTGGAGAACGTGTCGTTAGAAGAGAAAATCAATCAATTATCGTTTCAAATGGAACTGTTGCTCGGGGCGGTCGATTGGTCGGAACGGCCCTTTGAACATGAGGTGCTCAAGGCAAATCTGACACGGCAAGAAGTCGTTGCGTTTTTCGCGTTGTTGGATGATATCCGAGAACGACAAAACGAGCAAATGCGCTACGGGCTGTCGTCCGTGGAGCCTTTGCTCGTTCATTTCGTCGGGATGCTTCATCCCCATTTAGAGGCCGAGACGATTCTCGCGGCGTGTGTGCGCCAAGGGATGGCGCTAGACGTCACGGAACCGCTGTATCGGCAGGTCAAGCTTCTTTACTGATCTCGTCGTCCTCAGGGCGACGTCCGGCTTCTTCCGTGATCATCTTCGACGTTTCTGCAAAGATGTCCATGAAGTTGTCGCCATACAAGCGGCGAACGATTGCGGTGATGTCCGTCAAGTCCGGGAATTTCCCGTACAATTCTTGGAGCGGGAGCGAGGCGCGGAAGACGCCGTTCTCTTCCGGATCGAACGCATGAATCGTCTCGAGCAAGAGCGCTTCACCTTCAGGCGTCAATTGGACGTACGTATTTCGTTTGTCCGTCTCCTTTTTCGAGAACGTGAGCAAACCGCGGTCTTCTAACTTTTTCGAGAAGTTGAACGCCGTCGATACGTGCATGACCCCATATTTGGCGATCTCTGAGATCGAAGCGCCGCCGAGGGCGTGAGCGATCCATAAAATATGGTGCTCGTTTATGTTCAAATCGAACGGTTTAATCCAATTTTGCCAGTCTTTCTCGACCGTCTTCCACAGTGCCTTACTAAGCTGAATGATTTTATGACTATAGAGCATGGCCTCAGGGCCAGTGAATTCTTTTTCGTGTTCCATGTCGATCCATCCTTTCCGATACAATGTGACTAAAACGACGGGCGATGACGACAGACCGGTCAGTTGGCCTTTTCCGCTTTCGCTTCGGTCGCATCTGACTGTACGTTCGAAAGCTCGTTTAGGTTTCCTTGGATCCGCTCGATTGAAGGCTGAATGTCTTGTTGATAGCGTTCGACTTCGGCTTTCACTTGATTTGTCAATTCTTTTCCTTGTAACTTACCTGCCGCCGCAACTTGCGACGCATCTTTAGCGACTTTTTGGAATTGTTCTTTCAACGTAGTGATTGTAGACGCTCGGTGTTGATTGGCCGCCGCGTCATTCGCCGTTCCACGGGCGAGTTTTTTCACGGTCACAGCTCCTAGAAACGCTACGACAAAGCCGAAAGCAACCCAATCGCGACGATTGTGATTCGACAATACATTCCCCTCCTCGAGCACGCTGATACTAGAATACATTCTTTTCATATTATTTTACCAAAAAAGAGAGATTAAAAACCTATATCTTAAATAAAATTTTTCAGAACATTCAATTTTGACCGAAAAATCATTTTATTTTAAACTGTAGGTAAAGGAAGGTGACCTCCAGTGAATATGCAAAAGCGTTGGGTTGATGACATGTTAGACCTGTATAACGCGGCCAAGCGACTGGGAGATGACCCTTGGGCACAGACAATAATGGAAGCACTCGAGGCGGGATATGAAGCGTCGGAACATAATGAACAGACGCGGAAACAAACTTTGCTTGAAAAGCGACTGATTGAAATAGACGCCCGTCTAAATTTGTTAAGAAAAGAATTCGAACAAGCGGAATCTGTCAAATCGCGGCAACAGTTATACGAGCAGGCGATTAAATTACAAGTCGAGCGTGCCCAAATCGAGGAAGAGCGGAAACGCCATCTCGATTCAATCAACTCGTCATGAGGCGCAAGACAAAAAATGGACCGGTCGCTCAACAGGCGGCGGTCCATTTGTTCGTTACAGGTTTGCTTTGATACCGGCAGCGATCGCCTGCATGTCGTCAGATGAGTACGCGTCTTGATGCGTTTCCCACTTGGCACCAAATCCGTCCGCCTCGCCGTAGCGCGGCAAGAGGTGGATGTGGAAGTGATAGACGGTCTGTCCGGCAATCGCTTCGGCGTTAGACAACACGTTCATCCCGATGGCACCTGTTTCACGCTGAATCGCGTTCGCGACGGCAGGAACGGCTTGGAAGACGTCACGGGCCACATCGGTCGGCAATTCATAGATGTTACGGGCATGATGTTTCGGAATGACGAGCGTATGCCCTTTCGTGACTTGAGAGATATCGAGGAACGCGACGACGGCGTCATCCTCGTATACCTTATACGACGGGATGTCGTTGTTGACGATTTTACAAAAGATACAGTTGTCCTCAGTGTGCATGCTGACTCCTCCATTCATGAATGACTAATCCATCTCATCATAACATGGAATTCAGGCGGAAGAACGATTGTCCGGACAGACAATTCACCCTACACTGAAATCAATAGTAAGTAGAGAGAGGAAGGGAACGGATGGCGTATGTACGATCGAAAAAACAGTCGCGGCGACGAAACATTTACCTCGGGCTGCTCGTGACGCTCGGGATTGGCCTCGCGGTCGGTGCGTTCTATCAATGGGGATATAAACCGGCTGCCGCCAACGACAAGATTCACGTCCGCTTCAAGGACGCCTTGTTGACCGAAGACGTCCGCTTCTTCCAGGAGAACGTCGAATATGAAGCGGAACCGCTCACGCGAGCCGAAGCACTCCGGTTCATGGGTTGGTTGAATGAAGAAAAGTCGATTCGCGGCGAGGCCATCTCGGAAGTGGCACAGGATCGGTCCGATCGGGCACAAGGCATGGAGACGGACGGGTTGTTCCGGCTCGTTGATACGGGCGAAGGGCGGTTCGGCTTTGCGGATTATCGGATTGAGTTGTTGCCAAAGACGTTGCGGACGTCTGCAGACGTTCCGCTGACGAATATTTGGATAGACGGGGTGCAGGCGGGACGGATTGATGAGGCCGGCGAAGCAGTTGAGATTGTTCGCATGCCGGGCCGCTACGACGTCAAAGCCGTCGCCGTCGTCGATGGGGAAACGGTGACCGAGACCGAGGCCGTGACGTTGACGGAAGATGCGCAACTGGCGTTTGGGTTATTGCCGGACCAGGACGAGACGGTGGCCGGACAATTCGACCTCGAACGGGCCGAATTGATTGAAATCGAGGTCGAGGCGCAAACCGGTCATTCGATTGAGACGCTTGAGGCGCTCATGAACAATCAGGAACAGACGGTCGTCGACGAGATCGGTGAACCGATGGAACGGGGCGACGTCTGGCGCTATGATGGGATGGAACTCCGGTTTGTCGACGGCCGGGTCGATCGCATTGATATCGATTTACAGAAGCGGCCCGACGACCTGCTCGCGCTCTTGGGCGAACCGAATGAAAAAGTCGAGACGGACCTCGGCCTCGAATGGCGCTACGACCGGACGTTGCTCGAGTCGATTTTCACGTTCTTGCGCTTACAGAGCGAGAAACGGTTCATCGAGCGGGATGAAGCCATCTATCTCATTTTGACATGACAAAAAAAGGGACCCTCGGCGAGGGTCCCTTTTACGTGAGCCGTAGATTAACGTTTACGGTTCATTGATTTCATAACGAACGATACGATCAAGATCAAGATAATCGCACCGAGAAGTGCTGGGATAATCGCGATGCCGCCAACTGCAGGACCGAAGTCTCCGAAGATGAGGCCACCGAGCCAAGCACCGATGATACCAGCAATGATGTTCCCGATGACGCCACCTGGTACATCCTTACCTAAAATAAGACCTGCTAACCAACCGATAATACCCCCGACGATTAAAGTGATAATCCAACCCATAAAAACATTCTCCTTTCTGTTTTGTCCATTGTTCTCACTAACAATTTTATGGAACAATGGAAGTAATGAATAAGTTTTAAAATGCCTTACAGTTCAGATTATTCCCATGTGACAGCTTTTAAAACATATATCACAAAAAAAAGTTGAAAATGAGGGGTGGAGTTTTCATGTTGCACGTCGACCATTTGAATGGCGGTTATATAGGTAAACAAGTGTTGCACGATATTTCGTTTGATGTAAAAAAAGGTGAGCTCGTCGGGCTGATAGGGCTAAACGGAGCCGGAAAATCGACAACAATCAAACATATTTTAGGATTGCTTAATCCGATTTCAGGATCGGTCGAAGTCGATAGTCAAACACTCAGCTCGTCAGAAAAGAATTATCGTAAGAAAATAAGCTATATACCCGAGACCCCTATTTTGTATGACACGCTGACGTTGCGTGAACATTTGACGTTGATCGGAAAAGCGTATGACATTGATGCGGCAGATTTAACGAACCGGACCGAGCGATTGGCACGAGATATGCGGATGGAGAAGCAACTGGACTGGTTCCCGTCCGTCTTTTCGAAAGGAATGCGTCAAAAAGCGATGATTCTATGTGCGCTCGTGACGAAGTCCCCGCTTCTCATCGTCGATGAACCGTTCGTCGGACTCGATCCACTCGCGATTCGTCAACTATTGCGATTGTTTGACGAGTATAAGGAAGATTGCGCCATCTTAATGTCGACACACATTCTAGAGACGGCCGAGCGCCACTGCGACCGTTTCGTCTTCTTGCACCAAGGGGCGGTCATCGCGACCGGGACGGCCGCGCAACTGCGCGAGACATACGGTCTGCGTCCGGACGCCACGCTCGATGACATCTATGTCGAGGCGATTGAGGCCGAGGAGCGGAAACGATGAACGTATTCAAACAACGATTTGGCGTCTGGGTGGAAGACGTCGTGAAATACAGCCGCTACGTCGCGAACGGTGGCTTGTTATTCACGCTTTATTTCACGCTCATCTACGGGGCGTTCGTGTATAACCAATTTTTGACGGATTTGGACCCGGCTTTTCCGAGTGAATGGATCGTGGCGCTGATTTGGTTGCTCCTTCCGCTCGGTCATCGTCCCCGAACGTTGATTCAAGAAGCGGATCAAGTCTTCCTATTGCCGCGTCTCGGTGAGATTCAAGCGTTCATGACAGGCATCCGCCTGTTCAATGTCGTCTTTGCCGCCGTCCGCGCCATCCTCGTCATGCTTGTCGTGTTGCCGCTGCTCGTCCGGACGCAAGCGCTCACGTCGGTCGAAGTCGGAGCCATCCTCGCCACGAGTGTACTCATTTCAGCCGCGGGTCGTCTCGCCAAGTTGGAGGGGATTAAATACGTCGTCTTGCCGAGCGCACTCGCCAGCGGCTTCCTCGTATTGTTCGGTGTGCCGTTGTTGACGCCAGTGCCCGCACTCGTCCCGTTTGTCCTGCTCCACGTGCGACGGAATCGGCGCATCCCGCTGCTTGACTGGCTCACGCTCGAAGAAAAGAGCAAAGCCCAGTTCAACCGGGTCGTCAGTTGGTTCGTCGATGTGCCGACGATGCGGGAAGACGTGCGGGAACGGTCGTTCATCGTGAGCCTGCTCGAGCGGTCGGTGTTGAAACAGGCCGATGCCGCCCGATACGTGTACGGGCTCCGGGTCATGCGGTCGAACGATTCGCTCGATCTCGTGTTGCGTCTTTCCGTCGTCGCGCTCGTTGTCATGTGGCTCTCGGGTGGATGGTATGTCGGGTTGGTCGTCCCGCTTTTCGTTGGGTTGACGGCGCTCCAGCTCGTGCCATTATTTAAACGGCTCGACACCGTGTCGATGGCGTCGTGGTTGCCAATCACACGTACCGAGCGGCTCGTCGCCTATAAATGGTGGGCGACGCGGCTGTTGTTCGCGCAACTGCTCGCCCTTGGCGTTGCCTCGCTCTTGTTTGGGGCGACGTGGGACGCGCTCGTCGGTCTCGGACTCGCGTACGTGGTCGTCCGATACTACTTGAGTCGATTGACATGAAACAGGGACACCCGCATTGGGTGTCCCTGACTGTTGTCGTTATTTTTTTGGTGACATGACCGATACGCTCGACCCGAGAATTTTCGGGAGACGTGCCGGAGTTTCAGGTTCTGTCTCGACTTCACCGTATGCGGATACACCGTGCTCGGCGATGTCGAGGCCGATATCTTCTTGTTCTTCCGTGACACGAAGACCGATCGTGACGTCGAGGAGTTTCAAGAAGGCGTAGCTACCGCCACCGGCGATGACCATCGCAATCAAGACGCCGAGTGCTTGCACACCGAGTTGAGTCAAGCCGCCGCCGTAGAAGAGGCCGGCCGAACCGATGCCTGTGATCTCGACCAAGCGAGGCGAGGCGAAGAATCCGAGCGCGAGTGTCCCGATGATTCCCGCGACACCGTGCACCGAGAAGGCGCAGAGCGGATCGTCGATATATTTCGCCATGAGGATGCTCGTACCGTACGTGGCAATCGAAGCGAGGGCACCGATGACGATGGCGGCCCAAGGTTCGACGAAGGCGCAGGCAGCGGTGATGGCGACGAGTGCCCCGAGCACACCGTTGACGATTGTCGGGATGTCGGCCGTTTTCTTGTGAATCATGACGATGGCGAGAGCGCCGAGAGCGCCGGCAGCCGTGGCGAGCATCGTCGTAAGAGCGACGTAACCGAAGAAGCCGTCCGCGACTGACATCGTCGATCCGGCATTGAAACCGAACCAGCAGAGCCAGAGCACGAGTCCACCGACGACCGTCAAGACGTGGTTATGACCGGCGAGTGATTCCGTTTTACGACGTGGTTTCAAGATGATGGTGGCCATGAGTGCAGCCATCCCGCCTTGAAGGTGGACGACAGCCGAACCGGCGAAGTCTTGCATGCCCATCGTTCCGAGAAGTCCACCAGCCCATACAGAGCGGGCGACGATCGGATACAGGATGGCGACGAAGAAGACACCGAACAAGACGTATGCAGACAGTTTAGCCCGTTCTGCGAACCCGCCCCAGGCGATGGCGAGCGCTACGGCGACGAATGACAACTGGAACAAGAATTTGATGTCGATTGAGACGTTGGCCCAATCGAGGCTCGTGAACGATCCGTTCATGAAGAATCCTTCCGTCCCGAACCAGCGGGTCCCGTCCCCGAATGAGAGGCCGAAGCCGACAGCCCAAAAGGCGAGTGCCGCCACAGAGAGGCTGATGATTTGTTTGACTGCGACGTGCCCGGCGTTTTTAGCCCGGAGCGTCCCCGTCTCGAGCAACCCAAATCCAAGTTGCATCGTCAAGACGAGCAAAGCGGCGATGAGTACGAACAGCGTGTCCATATAATATAAGATGTCTTCCATGTTGCGATTCCTCCTTTTTTTCGATTGGTGATTCAAAAGTTGTTTTCAGTGTAAGACGAAAAATTCGACTTGGATTGCAATTTGTCAGATTATCTGACATAGTTTTTTTGTGAGGGAGGAGGACGAGCGATGGACTATAAGTTGAAGAAAGTAATTGGAATGGGCGTCATTACTGAACTGACGGGACTTTCGGAGCGACAAGTCCGCTATTATGAGTCAAAAGGGCTCGTCTTTCCAGAACGGACAAAAGGCGGTTCACGTAAATATTCTTTCCATGATGTGGAACGATTAATTGATGTGGCCTCGAAGCTTGAAGACGGCTGGCGGATTCAAGACATTAAAAATCGCGAGAAGCGTTTGTCGACGAAACAGCGTGACGATTTGATTCGTGGTCAGCTCAATTCGGCATTCCGCACGTATCCGCCAAAGAAATGACACAAAGAAAACACAATGAAAATGCTTCACATTAGCATTATTCTAATTAATTTCTGTATAATGTTTTTGAGTTCACATACCTATAGAAGAAGAGTGTAGGAGAATTATAGAGGGGAATGACGCGACGTATGAACGATACTATTTTGAAGGCGTTTAAAGGAGAGGCGACAGACTATGTGCCCGTCTGGTACATGCGCCAAGCCGGACGCTACCAACCAGAATATCGTGAGATCAAAAAAACGAGGACATTATTCGAAATCACGCATGATGCCGAATTGTGTGCCTACGTGACAGAGCTCCCGGTAAAACAACTAGGAGTCGACGCGGCCATTCTGTATAAAGATATTATGACGCCACTCCCGTCGATGGGCGTGGATGTGGAAATCAAGAGCGGCATCGGTCCGGTCATTGATAACCCGTACCGGACGATGGAAGACGTGGAACGCTTAAAACCGCTCAACACGGACGACATCTCGTACGTGTTCGAGACGATCCGTTTGCTTCGGGAACGTTTGGAAGTCCCGCTCATCGGGTTCTCGGGCGCACCGTTCACACTCGCGAGTTATATGATTGAAGGCGGCCCATCGAAGAGTTACCATCGGACGAAAGCGCTCATGTACGCTGAGCCGGACGTATGGAACGCACTTATGGAGAAGCTTGGCGACATGGTCATCACGTATGCGACGGCGCAGGCGGAGGCTGGCATCCAAGCGTTCCAGTTGTTCGACTCATGGGTCGGGACGCTTAGCCGCAAAGATTATGTTCGTTATATTAAACCAACGACAGAACGGATCTTCACCGAGTTGCGCAAGCTCGACATTCCGCTCATCATGCACGGTGTTGGAGCGAGCCATCTCGTTGAAGAGTGGCAAGACCAGCCGCTCGACGTCGTCGGACTCGACTGGCGTCTGTCGATTCAAGAAGCGCGCGACCGCGGCATCACGAAAGCGGTCCAAGGTAACCTTGACCCGTCATTCTTGCTGGCTCCGTGGCCGATCATCGAAGCGAAAGTGAAAGAAATCCTCGATGAGGGGATGAAACAACCTGGATACGTCTTCAACTTGGGACATGGGGTGTTCCCGGAAGTCGATCCGTCTGTGCTCGTCAAATTGACAGCATTTATCCATGACTACTCACGTGAAAAAATGGGAGGCAAATCATTATGAAAACCGTCGGATTACTCGTAATGGCTTATGGGACACCGTACAAACCTGAAGATATCGAGCGTTACTATACGCACATTCGTTATGGCCGCAAGCCTTCACCGGAAGCACTCCAAGACTTGACGGAGCGCTATGAGGCCATCGGTGGCGTGTCGCCGCTCGCGAAAATCACAATCGATCAAGCGGAGACGCTCCGTGACATCTTGAACGAGCGCCACGTGGGCGAAATCGACTTCAAGCTCTATATCGGGCTCAAGCACATCGAACCGTTCGTAGAAGACGCGGTCGCGCAAATGGCGAACGACGGCATCAAAGAAGCGGTCTCGGTCGTATTGGCCCCGCACTACTCGTCATACAGCGTCAAGTCGTACAACGGACGGGCGCATGAAGAAGCCGCGAAATACGGCATCGAGATCCGTTCGGTCGAATCGTGGTACGATGAGCCGAAATTCATCAATTGGTGGGCGGAAGCCATCAAAACGACGTTCGCGAACTTGCCGGTGCCGGCTGAGAAGGCTTGCTTGATTGTCTCGGCGCACAGTCTGCCAGAGAAGATTTTGGCAGGTGGCGACCCGTATCCGGATCAATTGAAAGAAACGGCTGACAAAATCGCCCAAGCGGCGGGCGTACCGAACTATGAGGTCGGTTGGCAGTCGGAAGGCAACACGCCTGACCCGTGGATTGGGCCGGACGTCCAAGATTTGACGGCTGAACTTTATGAAAAGCATGGCTATGAAGCGTTCGTTTACACGCCGGTCGGATTTGTCGCGGATCACCTCGAGGTGCTCTTCGATAACGACGTGGAATGTAAAGTCGTCTGTGACCGCCTCGGCGTTCACTACGCGCGTCCTAACATGCCAAACGCGGAGCGGAGCTTCATTGAAGCCATCGCCGATCGCATGGAAAGCGTGATTGTACATCATGCGTAATGTAACGATTGTCGGTGGTGGGATCACAGGTCTCACCGCCGCTTTTTATGCCGAGCGTTATTTACCGAACGACGTCACGATCAAGCTCGTCGAGACGAGCGGACGGTTAGGCGGAAAAATCGATACGTTTGAAACGGGGGAATTTGCGGTCGAACGAGGGCCCGACTCGTACGTGTTCCGCAAGACAGCGATGACGGATTTGATTCATGACGTCGGTCTCGGCGATGAAATCGTCCGAAACGGGGTCGGTCAAGCGTACGTGCTCCATCATGACGGGCTGCATCCGATTCCGAAACAGACGGTCATGGGCATCCCGCTCGACGTCGATGCGTTCAAGGACACGACACTCTTATCGGACGAAGAACATGCCGCACTCCGGGCGATGCTCTTATCGCCACCGGACGTCGAAGCACCGGAAACGGACGTCTCCCTTGGCTTGTACTTGCGTGAACGGGTCGGGGACCCGATCGTCGACCGGCTGATCGAACCGCTTCTTTCCGGGATTTACGCGGGAGACATCGATCAAATGAGCGCCTTGTCGACGTTCCCACAGTTTATCGAAGGCGAGAAGAAACATGGGAACTTGTATGAAGGGATGCGTCACTTGCGTCCTGAACAACGGGTCGCGGAAGTCGGCGCCAAGAAAGTTGGACAGTTCGCTTCACTCAAACGAGGCTTGAAGTCGCTCACTGATCGTCTTGCCGAGCGACTAGAGCGCACCGAAATCATCTTGAACTGTTCGGTCGAACAAGTCGAGGAGATTGAAGGCGGCTATCGCCTGCTGACGAATCGAGGCGATATCGAGTCCGACCACCTCATCTTGACGGTCCCGCCTCGGCTCATCCGTCAGTTCTTACCGAAAGTCGACAGTAATTTTCTCGCGGATATGAAACCGCACGCGACAGCGACGTGTTCGCTCGTATTCAAAGAAGACGATATCGAGCTGCCGTTCGTCGGGACGGGCTTCGTCACGAGCCAAGAGGCGGATGTGACGATTACGGCGTGCACGTTCATCGACCAAAAATGGCCGCATGCCGTGCCGGAAGGGTATCACGTCCTGCGCGTCTTTCTCGGACGTCCGGGCGCCGATGAGATCGTCGATGCGTCCGATGAGGAGATTGTCGCGACGGCGTTACGTGACCTTGGCGGCTTGATGACGATTAAAGCAGCACCGCTCGAGACGGTCGTCAGCCGGCTCCGGGACGGGTTGCCACCTTACGCCGTCTTCCATTCCGATCGGGTCCGCGCGTTGCGCGCCGAGATGGGCCGCGTCTATCCAGGCATCTTGCTCGCAGGCATCGCCTATGACGGAATCGGCATGCCAGACTGCATCAAGAGCGTCCATGAACAAATCAAAGCGCTCGCAGAAGAAGGGTAAAGATTCGTGAAGGGAGGTGTCGGATTATTCCGATGGCCTCTCTTTTTGTTATAGTTATAAGCGAAACAGAAAAAGAGGAGTGGATGTTGATGACAACGTACAAATTGTTCGTATCCGATATGGATGGCACGATCCTGCACAACCACACGAAAATTGCACCCGAGACGGCAGAAATCGTCCGTGCGGCAGAAGCACAAGGGATTCGCTTTGCGATTGCGACGGGACGCAATTACTTCAACGCGAAAGAGATTCTCGACGAGGTGGGCCTCACGTGTCCAATCGTCTCTTCGAACGGCGGTCGCGTGCTGACGGAAACGGGTGAAGTGCTTCATGAAATCGATTTGACGACAGAAGAAGCGCTCGAGGTCGTGTCGGTGTTGCATCAAGACCACAAATATTCGGACGTCTTCTATGAAATGTATTCAGAGGCGGGCCTCGTCGCGAGCCGACTCGATTTGATCGATGCGACGATGGAGAACTTGAAGCAGAACGGCGATGAGCGGTCGCTCGAGATGTATGAGTTCTTCCAAAAACGTTATTACGTCAACGAGGACGTCCGTCTCGTCGAAGACATCGAGGATTTCATCAAGAATGAGGCCGGACGCGTCTATAAATTCATCGCCTTTTCGAGTCATTTCGAGAAGATGTCCTCACTATGGAAGGAAATCGATGAGCGCGTGGAAGGCGTTTACGTCACGTCTTCAGGCAATGACAATATCGAAGTCATGGCGAACGGGGCTGATAAAGGGCACGGCGTCAAAAAATTGGCCGAGCATTTCGGCGTCGATTTATCGGAAGTCGTCGTCATCGGGGACAACTTGAACGATGTCCCGATGTTTGAGGTGGCCGGTAAAGCGATCGCGATGGGCAATAGTCACGAAGACTTGATTGCCATTAGCCACCACGTCACAGAGCGTCATGACGAATACGGCGTCGCGAACGCATTGAAGCGCGTCATGAACGGGGAATGGAAGTAAACAAGTTGTAGCGCCGGGCCGCCGTCTCGTATAATACAATTAACGATTATCCTTAGGAGGAACCTACTGTGAAATTTATTTTCAACCCGGATATCCGGGACCCGAAACTCAACTTGGCGGTCGAGGAGTATATCCTCAAACATTTGAACGTCGAGCATGAGGATTATTTCTTGTTCTATATTAACGGCCCGTCGATCATCATCGGCAAGAACCAGAACACATCAGAAGAAGTTAACTTGAAGTATATCGAAGAGAACGGGATCGACGTCGTCCGTCGTTTGTCAGGCGGCGGTGCTGTCTATCATGATGAGGGCAACTTGAACTTCAGCTTCATCACAAAAGATGACGGCAACTCGTTCAACAACTATAAGAAGTTCACGCAACCGATTGTCGACGCCTTGAAGCAACTCGGCGTCGAGGCAGAGTTGACGGGACGTAACGATATCCAAGTCGGCGAACGAAAAATCAGCGGGAACGCCCAGTTCACGACGCGCGGCCGTATGTTCAGCCACGGAACACTCATGTTCAACTCGAACATCGAGGAAGTCGTCAACTCGCTCAACGTCTCGGAAGAGAAGATGCGTTCTAAAGGGATTAAATCGGTCCGTAGCCGTGTCGCTAACATCACAGAGTTCTTAGAGGAAGAGATGGCGATGGAGCACTTTGTCGAGGCGCTGCTTCATTCCATTTATGACGGACAGGAACCAGAACGTTACGTGCTTCGCGATGAGGACTGGGAAATCGTTCAAGATATCTCGAAAGAGCGCTATGCGAACTGGGACTGGAACTTCGGAAAATCGCCGAAGTTTGATGTCGAGTCGAAACGTCGATTCCCGATCGGTACGATCGACGTCCGCTTGAACGTCAACAAGGGTACAATCACGGAAGCGAAAATCTATGGGGACTTCTTCGGTGTCGGGGATATCCATGACGTCGAACAAGCCCTCGTCGGAACGCGGTTCGAACGCGGCGCGATTCGGGAACAATTGTCACAGCTTGACGTCAAACATTACTTCGGCAACGTCGAGCTCGAAGAACTCGTCGATCTCATTAGCTGAAGCGGGTTTTCATGCAGAAGGGCCTCCCTACAGAGGTCCTTCTTTTTGGCGTTTTCGTGACAGGTTGTCTGGACCGTTGCGTGTCGTTCCGGCGAGGCGTATCATAATCAGTGTAAGCGCTTTCGTGAGATGGAGTCAACCAATGGGAGGAAACGATATGTATCGATTTATCACTGAATGGATGGACACGAATTTGATGTGGGTGACGGAGCAACCGACATTTGATCTCGCCGTCCAAGCGATTGGACTTGAACTCGAAGGTCGAGGTATCGTCAATGACACGTTCGCGCGCGTCGTGACGGAGCAAGAGCGGACGATCCCGTCGGGCGTTACCGATGTCGCCGTACCGGTCGCTGTCGTCGATGTACCGCTTCACGTCGCAAAACAAGACGGCATCACCTTGTTGCATCTCAATCAACCGTTTGCGATGCAGACGATTGCGGGAGAGAGTATTCGGGCCGAAGCGATTTTCTTCATCACGGCGACGACGGAAGCGAAACAGTCGGCGCTCCATAAGTTGATGGACGACTTGCTCATGGACGATGAGACGTTACAGGCGCTCGTGCACGTACAGAGCCGGACCGGATTGTATCATTTGCAGACGATGGACTTGAAAGCGTTTTCTTATTGAGGCGTTTCATGTACAATGAAGATAACTGAAAAAGAGCGCGGCTGCCGTGCTCTTTTTTACGGCTCAAAAGTGAATAGTCATTCATTTTCAAAGGGGGATTATCATGGCAAACTTAGTCACGGCACTACAAGGCGTGGTGGCCGCGCATCCGAACAAGGCGGCCTACGTGTTTGGGGAAGACACGGTCAGCTACGGACAGTTCTATGGACAAGTCGAGGCGATGGCGGCGACGCTTGAGCAAAAAGGCATCGGTCCAGGCGACCACGTCGCGCTCGTCCTCGGCAACAGCCCCGCGTTCTTGATTTCGTATTTCGCGGTGCTCGCCCGAGGTGGGGTCGTCATTCCGATCAACCCTACATACACACCGGACGAGATGGCCTACATCTTGCTCGATGGCGACGTAAAGGCGATTGTCGCGTTGTCGCCGCTCGTCGCGCAAGCGGAAGCCGCACTCACGAAATTACCGCAACTCCGACTCGTCATCTCGGTCCCGTATGCAGACGTACCGGCGTTGAAGCGGGATGGGGACATCGAGTTCTTACCGTTCAGCGAGGCGTTCGCGACGACGAAAGTTGAAGTGGTCGAAGTCGATGAGGAAGAGGTCGCTGTCATCCTGTATACGAGCGGGACGACCGGGAAACCGAAAGGCGCCTTGTTGACACATCTCAACTTGTTCTCGAACGCCCATTCGATCGGGGAGTATTTGGAAATCACGCCGGAAGACAAAGCGCTCGCCGCCTTACCGATGTTCCACGTCTTCTGTTTGACGGTCATCGTCAACGCACCGCTCCTGCGCGGGGCGACGATTGTCATCTTGCCAAAATTCTCACCGCAGGACGTGTTCGACCTCGTCCCAAAACATCGCGTCAGCATTTTTGCCGGTGTCCCGACGATGTACAACTTCCTGTTGCAGACGGCGATGAAAGTTCCAGCATACGCTTCGGCGCTCAAGCACGTCCGCGTCTTCGTATCCGGTGGAGCGAGTCTGCCGGTACAGTTGCTCGAATCGTTCGAGCAAAAGTTCGAGTGTAAGATTCTCGAAGGATACGGTCTGTCCGAGGCGTCACCGGTCACGTGTTTCAATCCGCTCCACGGCGAGCGGAAAGCCGGATCGATCGGTCCGTCAATCGTCCACGTCGAGAACAAGGTCGTCGACGAACTCGGCGAAGAGGTCGGGATCGACGAGGTCGGTGAACTGATCGTCCGTGGACCGAACGTGATGAAAGGCTATTATAAACTACCGGAAGAGACGTCGATGACGCTTCGCGACGGGTGGCTCTATACAGGCGACTTGGCGAAACGTGACAAAGACGGTTACTTTTATATCGTCGACCGGAAGAAGGACATGGTCATCGTCGGTGGCTATAACGTCTATCCGCGCGAAGTCGAAGAAGTGCTTTATCAACATCCGGGCATCGTCGAAGCAGCCGTCATCGGGGTACCGGATGCCGAACAAGGGGAAGCGGTCAAAGCGTTCATCGTCACGCGAGACGAACAGGTGACGCTCGACGAGATCCGAGCGTTCGCGGCGACGAAACTGGCGAAGTACAAACAGCCGACGCACATCGAGATCATCGAGGAGCTGCCGCGGAACACGACCGGGAAGATTTTACGGACCGTCTTGAAGAGCGAGCAATTCCAACGCAATTGACGGGAGAGAAGGACGACGAAATCAGTCGTCCTTTTTTTGTTCAAAAGATTTGACACCGTTACCGGGTAGGGGTATATTGGTGGTGAGGTGATAATCATGGAAGAATTCATGCATGACCAACCAATCGTTCCGTGTGAAGACGCAGAACGTGAAGCGCTCAGCAAACGGCTGCGCCGGATCGAAGGACAAGTACGTGGGATTCAAAAGATGGTCGAGAGCGACCGCTACTGCGTCGACATTTTGACCCAGACGTCAGCCATTCAAGCGGCACTCAAACAAGTCGAGATGCAACTGCTCGAACGTCACATGCGTAAATGTTTAGTCCATGCGAGTGAAACGGAAGACATGGACCCGTACATTGACGAATTGATGACAATCGTCAGCCGCATCAAGAAGTAAGGAGGTGTTCCGATGAAAACCGTCGAACTGTCGATTCAAGGGATGACATGCGCCGCATGCTCGGCCCGCATCGAGAAAGTGTTAAATAAAATGGACGGTGTTGAAGCGACCGTCAACTTGCCGCTCGAGACGGCGACGATTCGCGTCGACGACGGCATCACCGAAGACGAACTGATCGCCCGCATCGAAAAAATCGGTTATGGCGCAGAACGAAAGGCGGAACTGACGCCAAAACACGACCTGCGCCCGCTCGAGCGAAAAGTGCTCATCTCGGCGCTGTTGTCGGCACCGCTTCTGCTCGTCATGATTACGCACATCCCGGGTGTGACGTTCCATGCCGATTGGCTCATGAATCCGTGGTGGCAATTCGCGCTCGCCACACCGGTCCAGTTCTGGATCGGGTCCCAGTTTTATAAAGGGGCGTATAAGAGCCTGAAGAGCGGCGCGGCCAACATGGATGTGCTCGTGGCGACAGGGACATCGGCGGCTTACTTTTATTCCGTCTTCGAGATGCTCGTGCATCCGATGCATCCGTCGCTCTATTTTGAGACGAGTGCCGTTTTGATTACGCTCGTATTGCTCGGGAAATGGTTAGAGGCCCGAGCGAAAGAAAAAACGACGGACGCGCTCAAGTCACTTTTATCGTTACAGGCGAAAGAAGCGATTTTACTTGTTGACGGTGTGGAACGGCCAGTCGCGATCGACTTGGTCAAAGCCGGTGACGTCATCGTCGTCCGCCCTGGCGAAAAAGTGCCGGTCGATGGAAAAATCGTCGAAGGTGAGACGGTCATCGATGAGTCGATGTTGACCGGGGAATCAATCCCATCTGAGAAAAGTGTCGGCGCCGATGTTGTCGGCGGAACGATTAACCGCTCGCACCGGGTCTTGATGGTCGCCGAACGTGTTGGCAGCGAGACGATGCTCGCTCAAATTGTTCGTGTTGTTGAACAGGCGCAGACGGACAAAGCCCCGATCCAACGACAAGCGGACCGGATTTCCGGTGTGTTCGTTCCAATCGTCGTCGCCATCAGCGCCTTGACGTTCGCCGTCTGGACGCTTGGCTTCAATGATTTGGACATGGCGATCCGGGCCTCGATCGCCGTTCTCGTTATCGCTTGTCCGTGTGCGCTCGGTCTCGCGACACCGACATCGATCATGGTCGGGACGGGCCGTGCCGCCGAACGTGGTGTCTTGTTCAAAGGTGGCGGTCAGCTCGAATCGTTGAATGGGGTCGATATCGTCGTCTTCGATAAGACGGGGACGCTCACGAAAGGTACGCCGGAAGTCGTGGCGACGTTCGGAGAGACGTCGTTCTTGAAACAAGCCGTCATGGCCGAACGTCAGTCGACGCACCCGCTCGCCGAGGCAATCGGTCGGGGCGAAGGGGACGGTCAGGTCGAACGCGTTGAAGAGTTGGCCGGTCGAGGATTGAAAGCGGTCGTGGATGGGAAACCTCTTCTTATCGGCTCGGTCCGCATGATGCAAGAAGCTGGATTGGCATTACCGGAGTGGGACATGCAGGCGATGACGCCGGTCTATGTGGCCGACGAGTCTGGGGTCGTTGCGGCGTTTGGTCTGCAAGATCGGTTGAAAGACCAAAGCCGTGCCGTCGTCCAACAACTTGCCAAGACGAGACAAGTCTACGTCTTGACCGGTGATCGGAAAGAAGTCGCATTCGACGTCGCCCGTCAACTCGGGATTCCGGAAACGAACGTCATCGCCGAGGTACTGCCCGTCGAGAAGGCGGATCATGTCGAGGCGCTGAAACGCCAGGGCCGTGTGGCCATGGTCGGGGACGGGATGAATGACGCGCCGGCACTTGCTGTCGCTGACGTCGGCATCGCCTTCGGAAGCGGGACGGATATCGCTCTTGAGGCGGCCGATGTCACCGTGATGGGGCAAGATATCGATGGGGTGAACCGTGCCATCGAGATGAGTGCGTTGACGATGCGTAACATTCGTCAAAATTTGTTCTGGGCGCTTGCCTATAACAGTCTCGGTATCCCGGTCGCAGCCGCCGGTTTGCTTGCCCCGTGGATTGCCGGGGCGGCCATGGCGTTCAGTTCGGTCTCGGTCGTCTTGAACGCGTTACGATTGAAAACACAAGGAGGAACATCCAAATGAATGAAACGACATTAAAAGTAGAAGGTATGACATGTAATCACTGCAAGGCGGCGGTCGAAGGCGCCTTGACAGAACTTGAAGGCGTCGAGTCAGCGATCGTCTCGTTACAGGACCATCGGGTCGATGTCATCCACAACGATAAAATTTCAGTGAAAACGATGATCGAAGCCATCGAAGAACAGGGTTACGACGTCAACGCATAATCGAGAGCTCCCGCCTAGCATGGCGGGAGTTTTTTTGTCATGTTCATGCTAAGAAAAGTATGCTATATTATAGGTGATAATGAGAATCGCTATCAGTAGGAAGGTGGAACATGATGGAACTCATGATGATCAGCGGTGTACTGGCCCTCCTTAGTGGCGGCACGGTATTCCTCGCACAACAGATGCGCACTCGGCCGACGCGGTAAGGAAGGGGGAACCCTTCTTTTTTTGTGGGCTTGTTTGCGTGTCGTGAACACATTGAGCGCGGAGGAAACGGCTGCATTCCCATCATTCATCCACAATTGTTTGATATGATAAATAAAAAACGTTGCAGAGGTGACTGGAATGTACACAATCTATTTAGTCGATGATGAAATCAATTTAAATAAGATGCTCGTCACGTATTTAGAGCAAGAAGGGTATCAGGTCCGTTCGTTCACCGACGGGACCTCGGCCCAGGCCGCAATCAAAGACGAACCAGACTTATGGGTGCTCGATATCATGCTCCCGGACCTCGATGGGTTCCAATTACTGAAAGAAATCAAAGCGAAAAACGCGTTCACGCCGACGATTTTCATTTCGGCGCGAGATGAGGATATCGATAAAATCATCGGGCTCGAGATGGGGTCTGACGATTACATCGCCAAACCGTTCTTGCCGCGCGAGCTTGTCATCCGGGTGAAGAAGTTGATTGACCGGGTATACGGCTCAAAATCGAACGAACATATCGAGTATGGGGAATATACGATTTATCCCGAGAAACGTCTCATCCGACACGAACAGGATGAAATCGATTTGACGTCGAAAGAGTTCGACTTATTGCTCCTCTTCCTCGAACACCCGGGTTCGGCATTGTCGCGTGAACAGATTCTCGAAGGCGTCTGGGGCCATGACTATTTCGGTTCGGACCGCGTCGTCGATGATTTGGTGCGGCGCCTGCGGAAGAAATTGCATCGCTTGGAGCTCGAGACGCTTTATGGCGTCGGTTATCGACTCGTTAAGCCATGAAGCTCGATCACCTTCAGCCGAAGCGGCTCATGTGGAAAATCTGGGTGTTGATTCTCCTCATCATCGTGACGCTCGCCTTGATGATTTTATTGACGATTCGTTCCTCAATCACGCAGTTCATCGATGAACAAGTGTATGAGACGTTACAAGATGTCGATTATTACCTGGGTAATACGAACGAGTTGGAAAATATCCCGCAAAATCCGATTGAATATGACCGTCGCCAACAAGAGTCCCGTTCGGTCAACCAGCTCATCTTTCTGCCGAACGGACGAATCATTTATGGGTCGGCCCCACTCGAACTGACGAACCGGATGTATCAAGAGGCGATCGAACAGACGAGCGAGGTCGCTAAATATCAGACGACGATTGACGGAGAGGATGTCTACTATATCATCCGTCAAAACGAATACGACGGAGAGCTCATCTATCAGGCATCTTATGCGTGGGACGCCTATCGCCGTGAGCTCGTCTCGACGCTCTACTGGCGCATCTCGATTTTAATCGGGGTCATCAGCTTGCTGTCGTTGATTCCAGCCTTATGGATGTCGCGTGAGCTGACGAAGCCGATCGTCGAGATGGAACGGGCGGTCGAAAAAATCTCGAACCGTCAATGGGAGACGGTGCTCCCACTCGCCCGTCAAGACGAGCTCGGCCAATTGGCCCGCTCGATTGACGCGATGCGGCAAGAGTTGCAAGAGCAGGACGTGGCCCAACAGGCGTTGCTTCAAAACATCTCCCACGACTTGAAGACGCCGATCATGGTCATCCGTGGTTACGCCCAATCAATCGGGGACGGCATCTATCCGACCGGAGACTTGAAAGGGTCGGCCGAAGTCATTGATGAAGAGGCATCGCGTCTCGAGAAGAAAGTCGTCGATTTGTTGTACGTCACCAAGCTGGAATATTTCAAAGGCCAAGAGATGCGACTTGAACCAATCAATCTTGATAAATTGGTGGAGCTGCTCGTCAGCCGGTTCAAATTGCGTGGCAACTTGGACTGGACGGTCGAAGGACATGCCGGTGAGATGCTCGGTGATGGGGAACAGATTCGCGTCGCGTTCGAGAACGTGCTCGATAACGCCTTGCGCTACGCCGAATCGAGGATTCATATCCGTCTGTCTCACACTGAGGCAGGCGTCGAGATTACGATTGAGAACGATGGTCCACCGGTCGATGAGAACCTCGATTTGTTCCATCAATTCTCACGCGGAAAACAAGGAAAGTTTGGGCTCGGTCTCTTCATCGTTCAACGGATTGTGACGCTCCATGAGGGGACGGTCGCCTTGGGAAATACGAGTGACGGAGTTGCTGTACATTTTCACTTTCCGCCATCGAATTCGAATCCAAAACTAAAGTTAGATTATCGAAATTAAAAAATCAGCCACTCGTTGGCTGATTTTTTTAGTTGGAAATGTTTGAGCTCGATTTGTGGAAACGGTGACTCCTTGGTATGAATGAGAGGTAAGGCAATACATCCATGATGGAGGCAGATCAGATGACTCAGTTGACGAATGAAACAAGAGCTTTGATTCCGGTGTTTAATGAGTACGGGGAGGCGGAGACGCTCGTCTATCAATCCGATGGTGTCCGACGCTTGAAAGGCTCACCCCTTCACTTACTCGAATCCGCCTGTCTGTATTACGGTTCAAGTATCCAAGGACGGATTGAAGCGGCCCGTGACGTACTCGGACCGCACCGGAAAACGCCCGTCATCATGGATTGGCATGCAGATGCCGTATTTTTCCCGACCATTGCCAAAGAAAGCCCCGACTGTGCCTGGATCAACTTCTCTCAAGTCTATGATGCGGAGAAGAGCGGAAAAGGGAGCCGAATTATCTTTCATTCAGGTGAATCGGTCGAAGTGCCGGTGTCGAATCATACCGTCTATAAGCAGAAGCAGCGTTCCATCGAGTTATCGTATTCGTTTCAAAAACGCTTTCACTGAAACACATTCAATCAGGTTTAAAGATTGAAATCGATGACGAACCCCTCTATGATGAAGAAGAATAGTTCATATGTGTATTTGCACATCATCTGAAAGTGAGGGGTCAACATGTTTTTTCAAAAAATGATTGAACGAGGAAAACTGGTCATCGTGTTTTTACTCGTCGCAGTCGTTGTCGGGGTGCTCACGTTCTTCCAACTTCCGAAGCGTGAAATTCCGGAGACGAGTGTCAATATCGTCTTGATTCAGACGCCATATCCAGGCGCGACCGCAGAGACGGTCGAACGGAACGTCACGAATATTTTGGAGACTGAATTGAGAGGACTCGAAGGAATCGAGAATGTGTCATCATTATCCGCATCCGAGTTCTCAAACATCACAGTCGAGTATGAAGACGGCTTCGACCGAAGTGAGCTCCAGGCGAACGTGCGCCAAGCCATCTCGGATGCCGCACCGCGCTTGCCTGAGAATGCGCTGGCACCGACCGTCAATGATTCGATCGGACAATTGCCGGTCGCTTCATATTTGTTGACTTCGGACGACCGCGAAACGTTGCAAGCGGCTCGAGAAGATGTCGAGCGGTTGGAGGAACGATTGTTGCGGACCGAAGGCGTGACCGGTGTGACAATCAAAGGATTGCCAGAAACCGAATTCGTCGTCTCGCTCGACTCGGCCGAACTCGGGGAGCGTCAACTCGCCTTCCCGGACGTTTTGACGGCCATCAATGAAGAATATAAGACGACACCGCTCGGACGCCAGTCGACGGAAGAGGGCATCTATCAGTTGGCGATCGACAGTTTGACGAACGTCAATGATATGGGCCAAGTCGTCGTCGGATCGGTAGACGGGACGCCCGTTCTACTCGAAGACGTCGGTACGGTCGAAGAGACGGAAAAAGCGGTCACCGACCTCGTCTCGCTCGATGGGATGCCCGCCATTTCCTTGACGGTCACAATCGAGTCGGGACAAGATATCCCGACGCTGCAAGAACGCGTCGATGAAGTCGTCGCCGCAGAAGTCGGAGACGTCTCTGGCGTCGAGCTCGTCCCTTATTACGAGCAGGCCAAAGCGGTCGACGCGATCTTCTCGTCGTTGACAAAAGAGTTCATCGTCGCCATGATTGCCGTCATCGTCGTCACGACGATTGGATTGACGGTATCAGGATCCATCATCGTCAGCTTGGCGATTCCATTATCGTTCTTGCTCGCGTTAATCCCGCTTCGCTTCACGGGGGTCGACTTGAACCAAATCTCCATCATCGGTGCCATCATCGCCCTCGGGATTCTCGTCGATGACGCCATCGTCGTCAACGACAACATCCTGCGTCGTTACCGGAAAGGGGATACGGCGATGGGAGGTGCCGTACGCGGGACGAAAGAAGTGTGGGGCTCGATCGTCACTTCGACGCTCGCCGTCGTCTTCGCTTTCTTGCCATTGACCCTCTTGTCAGGTGCGAACGGGAACTTTATCCGCGCCTTGCCGACCGTATTGGCGTTATCGGTGCTCGCTTCGATGGTCATCAGTTTGACTCTCGTCCCGATTGCCCAATACTGGTTGAACCGGAAACAAGTCAAAGTCTCGAAACGAGAGCCGGGTTGGTTAGGGAAACCACTCAACCGTCTCAGTAATTTCTATGCGGACACGTTGTTGCCAAAAGTTGCGAAGCGTCCATGGACGTTCGGACTCGTCGGTTTCGTCATCACGACCGCCTTGTACGGATTGATTCTATTGACACCATTCGAATTTTTCCCGGCCGCGAACCGACCAGAAGTCGTGACGAGCGTCACATTACCGGTCCAGACCGACTTGGAAGAGACGGAACGGAGACTTCAAGCCATCGAGGAAGAGTTCCAAAGCATCGATGGCGTCACCGAGACGTCCATCTTTGCCGGGGGCGGGTTACCGAGCCTGTTCACGGGTGGTCTCGACCAAACAGGTGACAATACCGGCCAAATCGTCGTCCGTGTCGATAACGAGACAATCGATGCGATTCAATTGATTGATGAGTATACGACACAAATCCGGGAAAACAACCCGGACGCTGAAATCTTCTTGGATACGCAACAACAAGGACCGCCGACTTCGGCACCTGTCGAGTTCACGATGCGCGGCGAGACAATCGACGAGCTCGTGGCGGCACGGGATACCGTGAAAGCAGACCTCGAAGAGATTGACGGCGCACTCGTCCTCGATAACATTAAAGAGCCGTTCCAAACACTCACGTATGAGCTCGACCGTGACGCGATGGCGGCCGCTGGCGTGACCGCGAAAGCGATCAGTGACCAGATTCGCCTCGTCACGGACGGGATTCCGATCGGAACGTTCGATGATGGTGTCGAACAGCGCGATGTGAAAATTGTCGTCGATGCGGAAGCAAACCGTGAGGCGCTCGCTTTAGACGATATTCTCGTCCCAGTCGAAACGGAAGCCGGCCCACCGGTCGCACCGCTCAGCACGTTCGTCACCGAAACGACGACGGAACAGATTCAACAGATTCCGCGTGAAAACGGAGAACGGACCGTGACGCTCCAAATCTTTGCGAGCGAAGGTATGGACGAGGAAGCGTTCAAACAAGACGTCGACCGCGTGCTCGCCGATGCGAAGTCTGCATTGACCGATGACGGGATCGCGTTTGATCAATCGGGGGCAAGTGACACACAAAACGAGTTCTTCCTTGAACTCGCCACGTTGTTCGTCGTCGTCTTGTTCTTAATCTTCTTGATTATCGCATTCCAGTTCAATTCATTGTCACTACCGATGCTCGTCCTGTTCACGATTTACTTGGCGATTGCCGGAGCTGTCGTCGGACTGTTCATCACACAGACGCCATTTAGCTTCATGGCTTCGATGGGGATTGTCTCGCTCGCCGGAATCGTCGTTCGGAACGCCGTCGTCTTGTTCGAGTTCATCGAGCAAGGGATTCGGGACGGCATGGCTGTCACGACCGCTGTCTATGAGGCAGGGCGGGCCCGGATTCGTCCGATCCTGTTGACGGCCTTGACCGCCGTCGTCGCCCTCTTGCCGGTCGCGTTCGGACAAGACCCACTCTTCAAACCACTTGCCATCTGTATCGTGTCAGGGATTCTGTTCTCGACGGTACTGACGCTCGTGCTCGTCCCGGCCTACTACTTGATTTTGGCGAAACGTCGCCACCGGGATAAACCGTTCACAGAGTAATTGCATGACGACAAAGGATGGCCCGAGGTGGGCCATCCTTTGTTCGTTTACGTCGGGAGACGTATGTTTTTGTGAGATGCTCTATGGGTATAATAAGAGAAGGACTTCACAATATTGGAGGGAATCAACGATGAATGATTCATACACATGGTTAAATCGCCGGACAATTCGCCCGGCTTACAGTGCGACAGGGGGACGAGCGTGGACGAGCGAACGCGTCGTCCGTCCGGATGCAGCGCGGGGGAAGACGGTTCGCGGTGTCAAACGCGTCCGTCGTCCGTATACGGATGAGCATGGAAATCGCCGTTATACGACGGGGCGTGTCGTCATCACCGACGCGGCTCGCAAAGCGCGGGCCAACGGTCATGGTGAGTCGGCCGTTCAACTCGAGTTGTCGGTGCCGACACCGTACGAGCGGGTCAAAGAGATGATTCCGACGAAGAAAATCCTCGTGCCTGCCATGGCCGGGATTGCCGTCGCTGGTGGGATTGCGGGAGTCATTTATGCACTCCGCAAGAAAAAGCGGAACAAAGGAAAATAAAAAAATCGCCCAACTCGGGCGATTTTTTTATTTGAGACGATCCGCAAGAATCCGTTCGAGCTGTTGCTCGCCGAGTTCGCGCATCTCTGCTTCATTCTCTTCATCGTATGCCTCATCAGTGAAACGTCCGACGAATTCGACTTTCCCGTTGCCGAGTTCACGGAAGACGAGGTTTTTGCGGTCCTGATAAAAGACGACGCGGTACTCTCGTCCGTTCTCGTGCATATAGTTGAACACACCTTTAATGTGGTCCATGTTCTTTTCTTCGGGTTGGTCTTCTTCCTCTTCGTCCTCTTCGAGGGCGTCGGCGAGGACTGCCGTCGGTTCTACTTCTTCCGTTTCTTCTTCAGACGAAACGGCCTCTTTCTTTTCTTCTTCTGTCATGAAAAACGACCTCCTTTACTTACTTTCTTATCATACCCGCTTTTCGAAAGGCTGACTACTCAAAATGGTGCGAGCAGACGCGGACGACGTTCGAGGATGACATGATCAAGCGATGGAACAGCTGTTGTTTGATCGACTCGGGCGCATCGACCGTTTTGAGCGCTTGCTCCATGCAGCCGAGCCAATGTCCGGCATGAGTCTCAGAGATGGGGTGGTCACGATGGATCATCGCCAAGTTACCGCCACCACGACGTTCCGTATACAGTTTCGGTCCCCCGAGCAACTGTGTTAAAAATTCGAATTGATGCGCTTTGACCCGCTCTTTGTCGTCCGGAAACAACGGCAACAAGACCGGGTCGGCGTAGACGAGATCATAAAAGGCGTCTACGAGCTGTTGGACTCCACGCTCGCCGCCGAATTGTTCATATGCACTCATGTTCATTTCCCCCTCATACGTCCAGTCTAATCGATTTTCGCTGAAATTGGGAAGGATGCGGGCTGGCCAATTTTCTTGCCGGGGTCTCGAAGGATTTCCCTCTACAAACTGCGCGGAATGGGTCATAATAAAGAAAAAAGGGAAGGGGTGTTCGCCTAAATGACGGTCACTTTTCACGTCGGGCGTTCCGGGAGCGGAAAAAGCGAATGGATGACGAAACAAGTCATCGAAGAGCTGAAGCGTGACCCGAGCGGACCGACCATCTATATGCTCGTCCCAGACCAAATGTCGTTTGAAATGGAACGGAAGATGGCGATGACCGACGGCTTGAACGGGTCGACCCGGATTCAAGTCTTATCGATGCGCCGTCTCGCCTTTTTGATGATGCGCGACCGTGGCGTCGCGACCGAACAGTTTTTGGACCAGACGGGGACACATTTGCTGTTGCGCCGTGTCGTCGAGATGAACGAGGAACGCTTGACCTTGTTCCGCCGGACGATGAATCAGTTCGGTTTCTATGAGGAATTGAATGCGTTGATCACGCTACTCAAACGAGGACTCGTCGATCCGGAGCAGTTGCTCCGCTTGAGCGAACAAGACCAACACCGTTCGCTGAAACTGCAGGACCTGTCCATCCTGTATGAAGGTTTCTTGACGATGACAGCGGGGAAATCGCTGCACGCCGAAGATTACTTTAACGTGCTGCTGCAACTGTTACCGGACATCGACTTGACCGGGACCCGGTTTTACGTCGATGGGTTCAATGAATTTTCCGAGCAGGAGCTGGCAGTGCTGGTCGCTTTGGCGGAGAAGGCGCCGCTCGATGTCCTGTTGACGATCGACCCGGATTCGCTCTACCGGCCCCATCCGTCGTTCGGACCGACACAGCGTACGCTCATGCGCTTCAAAGAGCTGGTATCCGAACGGGGTATCTCGTCGAGTGACACGCCTCATACGGGTGCGCCTCGCTTCCAACATCCGAGCTTGGCCTATCTCGAGGCCACGTTCGGGCAAGTGACGGCAGCCCCGTATACCCGTCCCGATTCGAACGTCGTGTTACACGCGGCCGTCGACCGGTCGGTGGAAGTCGAGGCCGCCGTCCGTGAAGTCGTGCGTCTCGTTCGTGAGGAAGGCTTCCGTTACCGCGATATCGCGTTCGTGTCCCGTTCGCTTGAAGCGTACGGCGATTTGGCGACGCAGGCGCTACAAAAAATGAACTTGCCGTTCTTCCTCGATGAGCGACAACCGATGCTCGATCATCCGGTCGTCGAATTACTGAAGGCGACGATTGAAGTCGCACTCCGTGGATACCGGGAAGAGCCGGTGTTTCGCGCACTGAAGACGGAATTGATTCTGCTCGATGAGGAGCATCGACGCACATCGGTCGACCGGCTCGAGGCGTTCGTGATTGAACGGGGGATTAAACATTACCATTGGCATGACGCGTGGTACTTGAAACGTCGTGCCGAGGAAGAGGCACGGTTGACCGGGGAAGAACTCGACGTAGAGACGGCGCTCAATCGCTATCGGCAAACCGTCGTCGACACGTTCGACCCGTTGTTGGATGACTTGAAGGCAGCGAAGACGATGCAGGCTAACACGCATGCCATCTACGCATTCTTGGAACGAGTCGGCGTGGCGTCCTGTCTTGCCCATTGGCGAGATGAGGCGCTCGAAGAGGCACGCTTGCTCGAGGCGCGCGAACATACGCAAGTATGGGACGCGGTGTTGCACTTGCTCGAACAGCTAGAGGCGGCCGCACCGGACGAGACGCTTTCGACCGAGCTGTTCCTCCAAATGATGGACACCGGGCTCGATAGTCTGCGCTATGCGCTCGTCCCGCCTTCTTTGGATCAATTGACGGTCACCGATTATGTTCGGGGCCGGTTGCTTGATAAGAAAGTCGTCTTCCTGCTCGGAGCGAACGAAGATCAAATCCCGCTCGTCTCGACCCAGTCGAAACTATTGACCGACCAGGACCTCGACTTCATGCACGAGAACGGCGTCCGGGCTGGGAAAGCGACCGAGCACTTGTTTGACGATGAGACGTACTATTTGTATAAGGCGCTCACTGCACCGAGTCATCGGCTGTTCGTCAGCTACGCCCTCGTCGACCGCGCCGGCAAGGCGATTCAGCCGGCCAGCTTCATCGCGGACCTGAAGGCGCGGCTTGGCGGTGGCAAGGTCGTGACGACCCACTTCGCAGAAGCCGGGGAACATCGCCCGAGCGACCAGTTGTCGTTCATCACGAACGTGAATCAGACGGCAGCGGTCACGGCGCTCGAATTACAGCGGCTCAGTCGCCACTACCCGATTCAAGACACGTGGTTCACGGTATATAACGAGCTGTTGAAACATCCGGAAGGCCGCGAGCGGATCCGGTTATTGACGAGCGCGCTCTTCTATCAAAACGTGCCCAAGCCGTTACCGGAAGACGTCGCCAAGTCGCTGTACACGAACTCGATTCGGGCGAGCGTCTCGCGGCTGGAGACGTTCCAAGCCTGTCCGTACCGTCACTTCGCCAGTTACGGCCTTCGTTTAAAAGAGCGCCGTTTGTATCGCTTAGAGGCGCCAGATATCGGCAACTTGTATCATCGCACCATCGAGCACATGTCGCAGACCGTGCAGATGGAAGGGAAAGAATGGCGTGATGTGAGCCGGGAGGAATGTTCTTCTCTCGCTGAGGCGGCCGTCGAGCTCGTCACACCAGAGATTCAAAACGCGATTTTGATGAGTTCGAACCGGTATGGCTATTTGAAGAAGAAATTGACCGACGTCGTCAGCAAGACTGCGGAAGTGTTAATCGAGCAGTCGAAACGAGACGGGTTCGATCCGGTCGCCTTTGAGCTCGCTTTCGGCAGCGGCAATTTCCCGCCGGTATCGTTCACGCTCAGTAACGGGGCGACGTGCGAACTCGTCGGTCGGATTGACCGGGTCGATACGGCTTCGATTCACGACCAATTGTACGTTCGGATCGTCGATTACAAGTCGAGTAAACGAGAGATCGACTTCGCCGAGATTTATTACGGGCTCGCGATGCAGATGCTCATCTATTTGAAAGTGTTGATTGAGCAGGCGAACGCCTGGACGCAAGAGAACGTCGCCCCAGCGGCCGCGCTCTATTTCCACGTCCATCGCCCGCTCGTCGCTCCGGCCGAGACGGATACCGACACCGAACGCAAGGTGCTCGAGTCGTATCAGATGCAAGGGTTGCTCGTCGATGATCCGGCCATTTTAGAGATGATGGACCGGACGGCGAAACTCGACCAGAAAAAATCAATCGTCATCCCGGTCAAGTACAAGAAAGACGGGACGCTCGATGCGAACACGACGAAAAAAGTCGTCTCGCCACCGCAACTCGAACAGTTGATGGACCATGCCATCGATTTGGCTCAATCGAGCGCCGAGGCGATGTATGACGGTGAAATCGGGGTCGAACCGTATGAGTATAAAGAACGCCGGCCATGCCAGACGTGCCCGTTCCAAAGTGTCTGTCACTTTGATGAGGCGTTGTCCAACGAGGCACGGCAATTGAAAAAGCTAGAAAAAGATGACGTCTTGTCAAGATTAGGAGGTGACGTCGATGCAGTGGACGAATGACCAACAAGCGGCCATTGATGCCAGAGGATCGCACGTGCTCGTCTCGGCGGCAGCCGGTTCCGGCAAGACGGCAGTCCTCGTGGAACGACTTGCGAGCCGTCTCTTGGATGAGACGGACGAACTGACGGCCGACCGCATGCTCGTGGTCACATTCACGAATGCGGCCGCGGCCGAGATGAAGCGGCGAATCGCCAAAGCGCTCGATCAAGCGCTTCGTGACGACCCGGAGAACGCATATATTCGCAAACAACGCCAAATGCTCAACCGAGCACTCATCACGACGATTCACTCGTTCTGTCTCGAGGTGATTCGAGAGAATTACTATTTGCTCGACCTCGACCCGGCGTTCAAAATCGCTGAAGAGCGTGATTTGGTGCTCTTGCAGGACGATGTGCTCGAAGACGTGCTCGAAGACGCTTATGGCGAACAAGACCAAGCGTTCTTCGCCTTGATTGACGCCTATACGTCCGACCGCGGGGACAGTGAGATTGAGGAGTTGATTCTCGGACTTTATCACTATGCGCGAACACTGCCTGACCCGGAAGCCTATCTGGATGAGCTCGTCTCGTTATATCAATTTGACGGGGACCCGGACGATGAGCAATTGCTGATCGAATTCGGTCACCTGCTTTGGGTAGACATCGAGAAAGCGTTGCGTCAACTTCGTCGCGTCGCCATCGAGCTTCGGCTCGCCGGTTATGAGGCGCAATCCGAGAACGTGCAACAGGCGATTTTGCCGTTCGCGAACCTTGATCCGGACTCGTTCAAGTGGAGCGAGCTCGAGACGGCTTCCCGCGCCGTCAAATTCGGGACGATGAAATCCGTCCAAAAGAAAGAGGAACATCATGTCTACCACACGGTGTTGAAACCGGCCTACGACCAGGCGAAGAAGAAGTTGAGCGAAGCGACCGCACAGGCCGGCACGAGCGGAGCGGACTATTTAGAGGTCTTGATGACGCAACGTCCGCTCGTCGAGACGCTCGTCAAGACCGTCCGGACGTTCGGTGCTGCCTATGAGCAGGCGAAGCGGGACCGCGCTTTCGTCGATTTCAGCGACCTTGAACATTATGCGCTCGCGATTTTGCGCGACGGGGACGGACCGTCCTCGGTCGCATCGCTCTATAAACAGCGCTTCGCCGAAGTGTTGATCGATGAGTATCAAGATACGAACGAGATCCAAGAAACGATTATCGGACTCGTCAGCCACGAAGCCGAACACGTCGGCAACTTGTTCATGGTCGGCGATATCAAACAATCGATTTATCGGTTCCGCCATGCCGAGCCGCGTCTGTTCATCGAAAAGGCGACCCGGTTCAAACAAGGTGGTTCGGGACAACGGATCGACCTGTCCCAAAACTTCAGGAGCCGGGCCGAAGTGCTCCATGGCATCAACGACTTGTTCGTCCGGTTGATGGACGAGGAAGTAAGTGAGATCGAATACGATGAGGCGGCCCGACTCGTGCCAGGCCGGGCGTATGAGGAGCTCGAGGCGAGACCTGAGCTGATTCTCGTCAATGGTGAGAGTCGTGATCTCTCGAAACAAGAGCTCGAAGGACGCGCCATCGCGACCCGGATTTTAGAACTTGTCTCGGGCGAGGAACCGTTCAAAGTGACCGATGAGGCGACCGGCTTGCTGCGGTCGTGCGAATATCGCGATATCGTCATCTTGGTCCGCTCAAAAAAAGAGCGCGTCGAACAGCTGATGGATATTTTGACACAGTACAACATCCCGGCCTATACCGATTCAGACGGCGGCTATTTCCAGGCGACCGAGATTCGCATGATGCTCGCCGTGTTGAAACTGATTGACAATCCGCTTCAAGACATCCCGCTCGCGGGAGCGCTCCGTTCACCGATGTTCGGCTTCAGTGACCAAGAACTGGCCAAGATTCGTCTTGAATCGGAGGACTCGTTCTTCGAGGCGCTCAAAGCGAAATCGGACGATGAGGATGACCTCGGTCTGAAGTGCGGCGATGTGCTCGACGCGTTGTCAGCGTGGCGCACGTTCGCACGGAACCATAGCTTGTCGGAGCTGATTCAACAAGTGTTCAACGACACCGGCTTCTACGATTTCGCCGGTGGCTTGCCAGGTGGGAAAGGACGCCAAGAAAACTTGAAGGCGCTCTATGATCGGGCCTTGTCCTATGAACGGAGCGGATACCGCGGTTTGTATCGCTTCCTCCGCGTGATGGACCGACTGCAAGATAACGGTGAGGATTTGTCAGAGGCGCGTTCGCTCGGCGAAGAAGAGAACGTCGTCCGAATCATGACGGTCCATAAGTCGAAAGGACTGGAATTCCCGGTCACGATCGTCGCCCAGCTTGGAAAGCAGTTCAATAAACGCGACCAAATGCAGCGCGTCATCTTCCATAAACGGTATGGCATCTCGCTCGACGCCATCGATGTCGTCACCCGGACGAAGACGGAGACGTTCGTCAAAGAGATGATTCGCCGCGATCTCGATGCCACGATGAAAGCCGAAGAGATGCGCGTCCTGTATGTCGCCCTCACCCGTGCCAAAGAGAAATTGATTTTGGTCGGGACGATTAAAGAACCGGGGAAACAGATTCAGCAGTGGCTGCACGTCGAGCAGACCGGGACGACGTTATCGGCCGAGTCGCGTCGTGACGCGAAGACGTATCTCGATTGGGTCGCTCCGGCACTCCTGAAACTTGAAGGGGCTGCCTCGTTCTTAGAACAACAGGGCTTGCCGGTTATCGCTCCGCAACAAGAAGCGACACCGTGGACGTATCGCATCATCGGTGAGGAAGATTTGGCAGAAGTCGCCACGCTCCAAGAGATGATGGCGCAGCTCCATCACGTCAAACAGTTCGAGGCGATCGATTTTCCGGTGAAAGACGAAGCGAACGTCAGTGAGTTCGTCCACAAGGCGTTCGCCTACGCCTATCCGGCACAGGCTGCGACGGAGACAGCGGCCAAACAAACGGTGACCGAATTGAAGCGGGCGCTCCAGCTTGAACAGGCGGCGTTCGAAGAGACGTACCGGGCGACGGACACCCCGTATCGAGAACCAAAATGGAAGCAATCTCCGCAGACAGGAGCCGAACGGGGGACAACGCTACATCTCGTCTTCCAATTGATCGACCCGTCCGAGCCGCTCGATGTCCAAATCGACCGCTGGGAAGCGGAAAGCATGCTCAGCCCGGTCGAGGCCGAAACGGCACGGCTTGCGAGTCCTGAAATCGAGGCGTTCTTTGCCTCGGAAACGGGACGCGCGTTGACAGCAGCGCTTCAAACCGGGACAGGTTGGCGTGAGCTACCATTCACGTACACGGTCCCGGCCGAGCGAGTCAATCCAACGGGGACGTTCACCGACGAGCACGTGCTGATCCAAGGGATTATCGATTGTCTGTTTTATGACGGAGAGACGTATGTACTTCTCGATTATAAATCGGACTCTGTGCTTTTCTCGAGCGACTCCCGTGACGCGGCAAAACAGATGTTACGTGACCGCTATCACGTCCAACTCTCGCTTTATCGTGAGGCGATTGAGGCGATTTGGGGAATCACGGTCGGGCAGATGCTCATTTATTCGCTCGAATTGCAGGAAATTGTTGTATTATAATGTAGACGTTGTGAAGAAAAAGGGGTACGGTTATACACCGTACACCCTTATTTTTTGTGATTACGAACTGAATCCGTTAAAATAATGGAATGGGATAAAAAATGGAGGAATCGTCATGGTAAAAATTTTACTAGCAGAAGATGAAGAAGTATTACGCATGCTTGTTTTAGATACATTAGAAGATGAAGGATATGACATTGATGAAGCGCCAGACGGCCTTGAAGCCTATCGGCTAATCGAACAGAACGAGTACGACCTCGTGATTGTCGACCATATGATGCCAGGCATGACCGGTCTTGAGGTCATTGAGAAAGTACGAAAACTGCCAGGACGCCAACATACGAAAGTGATGATGCTCACGGCGAAGAGCCAACAATCTGATCGTGATTGCGCGAATGAGATTGGCGTCGACTACTTTATTTCGAAGCCGTTCAGTCCACTTGAATTGGTGAAGATTATAGGAGGCATCGTGAATTGAACAGATGGTTTAAACAAAAACTCGGGCGCGACCTCATGGTCGTCCTCTACTCGTTCCTCGCGCTCGCGCTCGTCGGCTCGATTTTCATGTACATGTACATGGAAGAACGAGTTGCGGCGAACGAACAACGGTTACAAGATGTCGATGAGCGGATTGACCGGTTGAACGTGCTTTGGGACGACTGGCAAGGCGCTCAATATGATTCCCGCGGCTTCCTCTTGTTTGGGGATACCGAGGCGCTTGAGCGGGCCCGTGCCAAAGAGAACGAGTTCCAACAAGAGATTAACTGGTTCAAGAGCGTCGTCCAGACGAAACAAGGTGAGATTTTCGCGGAGGATTTGCAAGAGTTTCATGACTTCTATTTCGGTGTCATCCTTCCGGTGACGACGGAGTACGGTCAATTGCGGGCAGAAGGTGAAATCACCGAGACGACCGTCGACCCAGAGACGGTGTTGGCGTTGCCGACAGCCCAGCGTTTGATTGAGCAGGGCGTCGTCCCGTACAGCCCAGAGCGCGGGATTGATACGCTCGGACCGATTCAACAGATTGAGACATCATTGTCAGATTATAAATCTTTGATGAATAGCGAGAAACAAAAAGTGTACGATGCTTGGAAATTGAATAACGATATTCTTCAATTCCTCTGGATTGCGAGCATTTTGTCGTTCGCGGCATTGATTTTACTGTTCATCCAACCGTTCTTGCGCCGTCAAACGCGTTTGATTTCGAGACTTTCAGTCGCGTCTGATCGCTTGTTGAAAGGCGAAATCGTCGATTTGAGTGATCAGATGGAACGCGAAGATGAGATCGGGATCATGTCACGGTCGTTCAACAAAATGGCCGAGACGCTTCGTGACAATGAACGTCACTTGATTGAGAAAAATCACGAGCTGCAAGCGCAACAAGAAGAGTTGATTGCGCAACAAGAAGAGCTTCAGGCACAGCAGCAAGAGCTTGAAGAGATCTTGGAGCAGACGCAACAGAACGAGCAGCACTTGGCTTACCGCAACGAATTGACCGAGACGCTCGCGGCCCGCGATTCGCTCACGGCCTATCCAGAAATTATCGAGAAGCTCGTCGCCATCACCGACTCAGAAGTCGGCGCGCTCGTCTTCGTCGATGCGACAGGTTCATTCTCGATCACGAGCCACGGCTTGAACGAGACGCTCACGCGTCAATTGCTCGATAGCGAGAATTCGGTCTTGACGCGGGCGATGACACTGCGGACGACCGTCCATTCGTCGAAACAAGTCGCGAGCGACCATCCGCTCCCGTATCCATACTATATGTATGAGACGGCCGTGCCGGTCCATGATCCGACGGATGACTCGATTATCGCGTTCATCTATCTCGTTCGTTATAAAGACCGCTTCACGCAGACACAGATGGGCGACATCATGTCGTTCGCCCGTCAGTTGTCGCTCTCACTTCTCCGGATGCGTCTGTTTGAAGAGATGACCCGTGAGAAAGGGAAGACGGAACGGATTCTCGACTCGATTCGCGAGGCGGTCATTTACGTCGAACACTCGACCGATGACGTCTTCGTCAACCGTCCGCTCTATGAGATGTTCCCTGAGCTTGACGACATCACGTCGAGCGAACTCGCGGAACTATCATGGAACGAATGGCGCGAGACGATTTCAACGACGGTCGATCAAGAAGATGATTTCTTGAAGTATACCGATCGTTTGTTCACGGACGACTTCCCACATGACAGCGTGAGTTTCTCGATCCGTAAAGGGGAAATGAACCTACAGATGTATGCGGAGCGCATCGTCGTCGGCGGGTTATCGAAAGGAACGTTGCTCGTCTTCCGCGACATCACGAGCGAGACCGAGGCGGAGCGCTTGAAGAGCGAGTTCATCTCGACCATCTCCCATGAATTACGGACCCCGCTCTCTTCGATTTATGGGTTCACCGAGCTCATGGTCAAGAAGCAGTTGCCGAACGAGAAGCAAGCGAAATACTTGCAGACGATTCATGCCGAGACGGAGCGCTTGACGCATCTCGTCAACGACTTCCTTGACGTGCAGCGCATGGAAGCCGGCAGTCAAATGTATGACCGCGAACAGCTCGACGTCGAGCCGGTCATTCGCGATATGATGACGTTCTATGAAGCGTCATCGTTGAAACACCAGTTCGAGCTCGTCACGGCCGATGATCGCCCGTACGAACTGTTCGCCGACTGTCAGAAGTTCAAACAGTTGATGAGTAACTTGCTCTCGAACGCCGTGAAGTATTCGCCGCGTGGCGGGAAAATCACAGTCGAACTGGCCCATCACGACCAATCCATTTCGATTAAAGTGAAAGACCAAGGAATCGGGATTCCGAGCGATGCGCTCGACCGACTCTTCGACAAGTTCTATCGTGTCGACAATTCGGACAGCCGTGAAATCGGCGGTACCGGACTCGGCCTTCCGATCTGTCAGGAAATCGTCCGCGGTCACGCCGGTCAGATTCATGTCGAGTCGGTGCAGCATCAAGGCTCGACGTTCACGGTCGTCATTCCAAGTTATGAATACGCCGTCCGTGAACAAGAAACGACGACAGCTTAATCACGTCAGCAACGCAAGGCGCCTATCGATCATCGATGGGGCGCCTTTTTGGTGGAAGCGAAGATTTTTCAATCACCTGCTTGACCGTAAAGCGAGCGACTCGTGTACAATAGAGATTGTACATAATGGAAAGGGGGACTTTGAATGCCATTGACTGCATTCCTACACACGCACGTCACGAGCTGGATTTTATTACTCGTCTTGTTCGCTGTCGCCTACGTCGGCTATAAGAACGCGAACAAGAGCGGGAAGATTGCCCACATGGTGTTTCGACTCATGTTGCTCGTCGCGTTCGGCACAGGACTTTATTTGTATTTACAATTGAACGGTGGCGGCATGTTCTATCACGTGAAAATCACGGTCGGACTGCTCACGCTCATCTTCGGTGAGATGACGCTCATCCGTGTGAAGAAGAAAAAACCAGCGAACGCGATGTTCGGCGGTTTCGTCGTACTTGCACTCGTGACGATTTTCATCGGCTATGCGTTGCCATACGGACAGTCGTTCTTTAGCAATTTCATTTAAGGTTGATTCCCATTCCGCACATCGGAGTGGGATTTTTTTGTTTGTCCGTAAATTATTAGGGGAAAATAAAAAAATCAGTGATAACGATGATGAGGTGAAATGATGGAACAACAAATGAATGAATGGTCACGCGTCTTGCACGCGCGAAGATGGATGAAACAAACGGAATCGTTCCTGCCGCTTTGGCACGGATATATCGGCTATAAATATGGATTGTTCGATGCACTCCAAGGCGGTGCCAGCTTTGCGGAGATGACGCTTCGCTTGAAGCAACCGTTGACGAAGCTCGCGCTGGAGCGTTGGCTTGAAGTGGGGGTCGCCGTTCGTCATTTGAAGAAGAGAGGCTGGCGTTACTTCCCGACACGTAGTTTGAAATATCAATTGTCGCATGAGGATGAGCGCAGTATCGGTTTCATGCTGCAAGAGATGATGGAGCTGCATATCCCGGCGCTCATCGCTTACCCTGACTTTTTAGAGTCGGGCAAACAGAAGACGTTCGATGGGGCGACGCATGGACAGGTCGTTGCACAGACGTCGACGCTCGTCGAGACGGTCGCTTTCCCAGTCGTTCAACAACTGTTGCGTCAGGCCGACGTGAAGACGATGCTCGATATCGGATGCGGGCACGGTGGTTACTTGCGTAAACTGCATGGCCTCGAACCAGAGTGGAAGTTGACCGGGATTGACTTAGAAGAGGACGTCATCGCCGAAGCCCGGGAGCAGGATGAGTCAGGCGATATTCGTTACGAAGTGGCCGATTTCATGGAATGGGATCATGAGGACCGGTTCGATGCCGTCATGATGAATAACATGCTCTATTACTTCTCGCCAGAAAAACGAATCGAATTGCTCGAACGGATGCTCGAGAACCTCGAAGCGTCCGGTGTCGCCGTCCTCGTCACTCCGCTCGCAGAGACGCCGCTCGGCTCTCGGTTTGCCTCGGCGTTCAATGCGTTCATGACCCTCCACGACAACTTGCATCCGTTACCGACAATTCGAGAGTTGCGCCGTCAAATGCAGCAAGTCGGCTTTGAAAATATTCGCTTTATCCCATTCATCCCGGAAGGATCATGGTATATCGTCATTGCCGAACGCGGCAATTGACACATGGCGGACACACGACGAGCCGATTCAAATTTGAACTTGTCTCCAGTCATTTCTATAATGAGATAGAAGCATAAGAGACTATTCACATAGGGAGTTGTTCAACGTGTCGGAAAAAAGAGTCGCCGTGATCGGTGCCGGACCAGGAGGACTTGCGGCTGCGATGCTGCTCGCAAGCCGTGGTGTGAAGGTAACAGTATTTGAGAAGCAGGCGTTCGTCGGTGGACGAACGTCTCGTCTTCAAGTCGGAGAATTCGCGTTCGATCGTGGCCCGACTTTTTTAAATATGCCGTATATTTTAGAAGAGATTTTCGAAGAGACGGGTCGCGATTTACATGACTACGTCGAGATGAAACGCCTTGAACCGATGTACGACCTTTATTTCGATCGAGGGAACCGGGTACTGTCGATGACGACCGACCGTGATCAAATGCATCAGGCGATTGAAGAGCAATTCCCTGGGAACGGGGAAGGCTATGAACGTTTCATGGCCGAACAAGCCATCAAGCTGTCGAAGTTGATGCCGGTCCTGCAGACGGCGCATGACAAGCTGACGGATTACGTGGCTACACGCGTCTTGAAGGCGTTGCCGTTCTTGTCGATTGGTAAATCGTTATATGACGTGTTATCGGAATACTTCACGAGCGAGGAGCTGAAGTACGCCTTCACGTTCCAAGCCAAATATTTAGGGATGTCGGCTTGGGATTGCCCTGGCGGCTTCTCGATTTTGTCGTATATGGAGCATGCCTACGGCGTCCATCATCCGATTGGCGGCGTGAACCAACTATGTACAGCGATGGCGCGCGTCATCGAAGAAGAGGGCGGTGAGATTCGTCTCGGAGAAGGCGTTGACCGTCTCTTGCTCGATGGGAAGCGTGTCAACGGTCTCGTGGCGAACAACGTGCATTACGCGTTCGATGAAGTGATTGTCGGGGCCGATTTCGCCCATGCGATGACGACGCTCGTCCCGAGCGATGCGCTCACGCGTTGGAGTCCGAAACAACTGAAGAAGAAGCGCTACTCGTGTTCGACGTTCATGCTCTATCTCGGGCTCGATCGCGTCTATGACGACGTCGCCCATCACTCGATTCATTTCGCAGACGACTACGAGCGCAACGTGAAAGAGATGACGCAAGACTTGAAGCTGAGTGAAGACTTCTCCTTCTACGTGCAGAACGCGTCAAACATTGATCCGACGCTGGCACCAGCCGGTAAATCGTCACTCTACGTCCTCGTGCCGGTCCCGAATAATCTGTCGAACTTGCCTTGGGAGAAGCTCGAGGCGACGATGACGGAACGTGTCCTCGATGCGCTTGAGACGCGTTCACCGTATCGCGACATTCGTAACCATATCGAGGTCATGCAGCCGCTCACGCCGAACGACTGGGAAGCGTTCGGTGTATATGAAGGAGCCACGTTCAATCTCGGACACAACTTATCGCAGATGATGTATTTCCGTCCGCACAATCAGTTCGAGGAACTCGATCACGTCTGGCTCGTCGGAGGGGGCACTCATCCAGGCAGCGGACTGCCGACGATTTTTGAGTCGGCGCGGATCACGGCGAACCTATTGCGTGACCGGGCAGGTGTCGGCCAATGAACATCAGCTTCGTCGGTGCCGGAATCGGGTCGCTTTACGCGGCCTTGCTCCTGACCCATAAATATCCGTCGCTACACGTGACCATCTATGAGAAAGAATCCCGCGTCGGGGGGCGACTCAATTATGTCGAATTCGAGAACGGCGCCCGCGTCGATGAGGGGCCGACCATCGTCCTGTTACCCGGGAAACTGAAAAGTCAGCTTCAAGAAGCCGGGTTCCCGGAACGTGAGCTCGAACTGCTTGAAGTCGACCCGCTCTATCGCCTCCGTTATGAGGATGGGACGACGTTCTATAAATATCGCGATATCGAGCGCCAGGCGGCCGAAATCGACCGTCTTTTCAACGAGGGTGCCGGATTCAAAAAATATATGGCCCAAAAACGAGAAGAGTATCGCCTCGGCTTCGACGCGTTCTTGGACCGGGGCTATAAGAGCAAGACAGATTTGTTCGAGCCGAAGTTATTGATGCTCCTCATGCGCTTGAAGGCGTATGAGACGGCCCACGAGAACATGAAACGCTTCTTTAAGGACGAACGTCTTCGTGTCGCCTATAGTCTGCAAACGCTCTACATCGGCGGCAACCCGTATGACACGCCATCCCTCTATGGCTTGATTCCGTATCGGGAGCAAGAAGAGGGGATTTGGTACGTCAAAGGAGGATATTTCTCGCTGGCGACGAAAATAGAACAAGAGTTGAAGCGCCGGGGCGTCACGTTCAAGCTGAACGCGAACGTGGAACGCGTCCGCGTCGCCGAAGGTCGGGCGGATGCGGTCATCGTCGACGGAGTCGTCCATCCGTATGATGCGGTCGTCGTCAACGGCGACTTCCCGCTCATGGAACGCTTGATTGATGGCGTCAAGCCAAAGTCGTATGAACCGTCGAGTGGGACGCTCTTGTTGTATTTTACCGTGAACGGGGACATCGACTTGCCGGTCCACCAATTCGATTTGCCGACTGATTTCGCCGGGTCGATGCGGACCATCTTCGAAGATGGTAAACTGAGCAAGTATCCAGCGATGTATACGTTCAATCCGTCCCTCATCGATGACTCGCTCGCACCGATGGGCACGAGCGTGCTGTACGTACTCGTACCGGTGCCTCGTAAATTGGAACGGAAAGACTTCGAAGCGAGCGGTGCGATCGAGCATTTGATCGGCCGCATCGAACGGATGGTGCCCGATTTCATAGACCGTGTCTTGGAAATGAAAGTCCGGACGCCGATGGACGCGGAACGATTCGGCTTGTTCGAGGGCGGAAGCTTCGGCATCGCCCCGAAATTGGCCCAGTCGGCCGCGTTCAAACCGCAGGCCCGTCCGTATGCCCAGATCGACCGTCTCTATGCGGTCGGGGCATCGGTCCATCCGTGCGGAGGCGTTCCAATCGTCATGATCGGCTCGCAACTGTTAGTGAAAAGAATGGAAGAAGAAATGGGGGCATTGTACCATGACGACACAAGAAGCGTATCGTCAATGTGAAGACGTAATGAAAAAAGGCTCGCTCACGTTCTATCGGGCCTTTTCCCTGCTCTCTAAACCTGACCGCCAAGCCGTGGCTGCGGTCTATACGTTTTGTCGGACACTCGATGACGCGGTCGACGAATCTGATAGCCCCGAGGAAAGTTTGACGCATTTTTTGGCCGAGTTCGATCGTTTCTTGGCGGGCGAATCATTGCCGGATGCGCTCTGGGTGGCGCTCGAGGATGTCTGGAAGCGATACGACATGGACGTCGAACCGTTCTTCGAGTTGGCCGAAGGCATGAAATGGGACTTACATAAGACGCGTTATGCGACGCTCGAGGAGACGGAGCAGTATGGCTATTACGCGGCCAGTACCGTCGGCTTGATGCTGTTACCGATTCTCGCGCCGGACGCCGATGCGGGTGGACGCCAGCAATTGAAGCAAGGCGCCATCGATTTAGGAATTGCCATGCAGTTGACGAACATCTTGCGCGACGTCGGGGAAGACCTCGATCGGGACCGGATTTATGTGCCCCAATCGTTGCTCGCCGAGTTCGGTGTCGAGGAAGCCGATTTGTTTGCGCGGCAAGTGACTCCGGCGTTCATCGACGTCTGGGAGACAGTGGCCCGTCGCGCGGAAGCGTTATACAGCAGCGCTCGGGAGACGCATCACTTGTATCCTGTGACGAGCCGGAAGCCTGTCGCGGCGGCAGCGCTCCTCTATGAAGGGATTTTAGATGCGGCCCGGCAGAACGGGCATGACGTCTTCACGAAGCGGGCGTATGTCTCGACGATTCAAAAAGGCAAACTGTTGACCAGATTATAAGCAAGGGCGGTCGTCTTGAGACGGCTGCCTTTTTTGCGCACAAAAAAACCACTTTTGGCGGGGGACCAAAAGTGGTGTAAGCGTTATGTGATTCGTTCATCGGGGAAACGAACGAATCGGGCGTGATGAACCCTAAAGATGTGCCTCGTTTCATGGGGAATGAAACAATGGGGCATCTTCGCTGAAGCAGGATGCTTGATGGACTAAGGGGGAACATCAGATGCATGCTGTTCCAGCTGCGGGATACGAGTGGGGAAACTCGCTCATCACTTTTTTCTCGGGTGTGACAAGTTCAAAACGCGATAGGCTCGGGGAAGCCATTCGATCGCTACAGGTGTAACTAACGTTACAAAACTGCTTGAACTCGAATATGATATTATCACGTCTGTCCCGTGTCGACAAGTGTCGAATCCTCTGTTCACAAAATGTTCAAATTGTCAGAGGTATGTCCTCTAACATCGATCGGGCCGCGAATTGTCCTGAAAGCGTCACCATCGGGCTACCGCCACCAGGGTGGGTCGAACCGCCCGCAAACCAGATGTTTGAGACGTCTTCGGAACGGGCCGACGGACGGAAAAACGCTCCTTTTTTCGAGTTGGCCGACGTCCCGTAAAGCGCTCCGTAGTAGGCGTAAAAATCACGGGTCAAATCGAGTGGAGTGACGCGGCGATGGAACAAGACATCGCTGTCTTCCCAATCGACACCGAACGTGCGGAGCCGTCGACGAATCAAATGCTCATACGTCTCGGCATCGATATCGGTCATATGGGCCGGCGCATTGACGAGGATGAACAAGTTATCGCCGGCTTCTCCCATTGACGGGTCGGTATGGGCCGAGTTCGAGATATAGATCGTCGGCTCATCGGCATAGCGTTCCTCTTCAAACAAGGCCCGGAACTCGGCCTCGTAGTCGTCTGAGAAATAGACGTTGTGATGGGCGAGGTTCAATCGTTTGTTCAAGCCGATCATGATGACGAAAGCGGACACCGATGGCTCGATCGTGTCGCGTGTCGGTACCGGGAACGAGGGACGGTCCATCGCGTCGACGAGACGCGGATATTGCGTGAGCAGTTCCCCGTTCAGAAGGACGGCATCGCAAGACATGACCTCTTCGTGGTCGATGACGACCGCATGGGCCTTCCCGTTCGTCACTTCGATTTTCGTCACCTCATGGCCGAGCCGGAACTCGACGCCGAGCTCGCTCGCCCGTTTCGCGAAGCCTTTCGCGATCGTCCAGTTCCCGCCTTTGGCGAAATAGACGCCGTCATTCAGCTCGAGATGCGAGATGAGCGCGAACGTGCCTGGTGTGACGTAGGGGCTGCTGCCGATATACGTCGCATACCGGTCGAGCGCTTGGATGATGCGAGGGTCCTTGAAGTACTTTTTATGGAGCGCATGCAGGCTCTTGAGCGGATGCACTTTCATCATGTCGGCCCAAAGACCGGTATCGATTTTCGAGTCCATCCGCGTGAAGAAGCGGTGATTGGCAATCTCGAACAGTTTTTCCGCCTCGTCTAAGTAAGCGGCCAATTGATTTTTATCGGCTTTGTCGCCGGTCAGACGGCGCACCTCAGCTTCCATTTTTTCGCGGTCCGAATCGAATGTGAACGTCGAACCGTCGGAGAAGTGGTTGACCGTGTGCGACTCGAGTTTGACGAGCTCAAAATAGTCATCCGGGTTGGCGCCGCTGTTTCGGATGACGGAGCGGAACACGTCTGGCATCGTAATCGTATTCGGTCCGAAGTCGAAGCGGTGTCCATCGGTGATAATCGGCATGAGCTTCCCACCGACATGCTCGTTCTTTTCAATGACGGTCACGTCGTAACCGCGGGCGGCCAAGGTGACGGCGGCACTCAAGCCGCCGAGACCGGCCCCGATAATGGCGATATGTTTCATAGTATGCCTCCTAATTATTGATACGTCCGGCCTTTCCATGAAATCGGCTTCCGTCGCCATTTGCGCACGACCGCGCTCGACAAGAGGAGCAAGTAGGCGATGAGACTGAACGGGTGGAGCCAAAACTGGCGGCCACCCGATTTGACATCGATGGCGAGGCGCGCGAGCAAAACGAACGCGCATGCCAAGAATGAAATCCAGTCCATGCGGACGAGAAAGACGATGAAAGCAGACAGCTGGATGCCGTAGTAGAGAAAGAAATAAAGGGCGATGCCCACTGCTTCATTCATTCCCTTGAATACGTTCTTTGAAAACCCATTCCAGACTTCTTCATTCGTCGCATACATGTCACACGTGATATACGGCGAGACGTTGACGAGCGACGTGATCTTTTTCCGACGTTTGAACTCGCGGCAGAGATCGATGTCGTCAATCAATGAATCATGAATCGAGGCGTGCCCTCCGACATCCTCGTAGCTCGCCCGCTCGACGAGGACGTTCATCCCGTTGGCCGCGGCGAAGGCAGGATGACGGACTTTTCGCCAAAACAGGGGCAAATGCTGGGCGATTAAGACGTGCTGCATCGGAATCAACAGTTTGCCGAGCCAAGTCGGTGTCGGGAAACGGGGGAAGCCGGACAAGAAGACCGCTCCTTCGCGGGCGAGTGTGCCGTGAAGTCGACCGATGAACGTCGGGTCGATCGTCACGTCGGCATCGAGGAACAATACATACGGCTCGGTCGTCCGGGTCGCCAACTGATGGCATGCATGGACTTTACCGGCCCAGCCTTCCGGGAGCGGCACCCCACGGAAGATGGTGAAACGGGAATCACCCGCGATCGCTTGAACGAGCGCCTCATATGTACCGTCCTCGGACCGGTCCTCATACAAATAAACGTGACATTCATCCGTCAAGGCTGCCTTTAAACTTGTGACGAGTTTCGGCACGTTCCGCTCCTCGTTCCGAAGCGGGATGCAAATCGCGGTCGAAGGGACAGGGGCCGGAGCGGTGAGCGGCCGGAGGAATAGCAAGTTCACCAGCGTGAAGACGAGCATCAGGGACGTGATGACGAACAGAATCATGAGCGGCCTCTTCCGAGTTGGAGCACGTGCTCTGTCCAATCCGCCAAGCTGCGCTTCGGAGGGAACAGCTCGATATAGCGGTCGGATTGTGCGATCACGTCGTCGCGCGTATCGTCATATAGTCGCTCAAGTGCTTTGGCGAGCTCTTGTTTTTGGTCACGTCGCGTCTTAGAGACGACCGTATGGTTGCGGAACCGCACATAGACGAGCGGGGCGGCGTGGGACGCGAACGTATAATAGATGGCGCACAACCGGACTTCTGGATTGTGAATCAGCATCGTTGCACCGGAACCGATCTCGAGCGGGCGATGCTCCTGTGGATACTCACGTCCTTGCGGGAACACCCAGACGGACTTGCCAGCGAGTAACAGCCGATTAGCATAGTCGAGCGAGGCGCGCACGTCCGATAGTTTGCCTTTTTTGATGGAGAACGCACCTAAGTGGCGGAAGAACGGGAAGCGGCGCAGTCCATCCTCATCCATCAAGACGTGGACGTCGTGACGCAAATAATATTCGTTCAACATGAGCAGAATCATCCCGTCCCACCACGAGCTGTGTGTGCTCAAAAACAGTCCAGGTGTCGGCACGTCATCGGCCCGGACGTGAATCGTATGGAAAAACGGACGGATTTGACGCTCTTTGACGAACGTCGAGAACAGGTTATTGAACCATTTCTTTTTGCTCGCTTCGATCATGACGGCTCCTCCGTTCTATCAAGATGAGACCTGCGGCGGTCACGAGGCTGAGGACACCGATCCCGTAGAGACCGGCGTTGACGGCCGTGACTCCGAACAAGGCGTGAAGCATGACGAACAAATAACGGCCGTGCCCGAGCAACATCGGTTCCGCCTCGACTTCAAACCGGTCGAGTAACCAAGAGAAAATGAGCGACAGTCCGAACCAACCGACGAAGTTTTGCGTCGGGATATCATAATACAAACCGTCATTGGCCCATTCCCAATAGCCTTTCACGTTCGCGGCGACCGGATCGATTGCCATGTCGAGCCAAACAGCGAGGAATGGGACGAGCCAGAGCGTGCGGTTGTTGAACGAGAACAAGCGGGCGACGGCAAAGCTCGAGCCGATGACGGCGAGCCAGGCTGCACCGATTGTGACCGGTACACCGAACACGGTCGGACCGAACGCCTCGGCGTAGATATACTCGCTGAACGGGAACCCGGTTTTGACACCGAGCGTCTCGACAGCGATTGAGCCGAAGAAGATGAACGGGACAATCCAGCGGGCGTGGCGGACGCCGTCCGCGATCACCCAACCACCGATGGCCCCAGCGAGCCATAAGAATACCGGGTTTGCCCATTCGAGCCAACTCGGCAACAAATCAAAGCCAACGAGGACGACCCCGATGACATACCAAACTAAAAACCATTTCCAAATCCATGGATACACTTTCATTTCATCACCTCTATTACCATTCTAGAGAGGTTTGTGACATCCGTCTAATAAATGCATGCAAAAAAAGAGCCCCTCGAGAGGGACCCATCAATTCGCCATCCGTTTTCGTTTCTTGACGAACGAGAAGGCGATGAATAAGACGTAGAATGTGACGGCGATGAACCAGAACGACGGCCATTCTTTCCACCGGGCCAGAATCATGTACGTCAAGTAGATGAGACTGACTGTGATGATGAACGAATGGCGCGGGAGCGGCACATCTTTGAAACTCGGGATACGCACGCGGCTGACCATGAGCAGGGCGAGACCCGTGAAAAAGATTGGGGTGAGCAGTTCATTAATCTGGTCCCCGAACGTCGTCACGACGGCGAGCAATCCGCCGGCCGCAGTGATTGGGACACCTGAGAAGTAGCTGGCCGAGACGTTCGTCGCCGATAAGTTGAAGCGGGCCAAGCGGTAGGCGCCGAACAGCGGGAATAGGGCGGCGAAGAAAAGACCGTAGTTGCCGTAGTCGATAAAAAACGTGTAGTAGGCGAGTAATGCCGGGGCGACCCCGAACGTGACGACATCGGCGAGCGAGTCGAGTTCTTTCCCGAAATCACCGGCCACACCGAGCATACGGGCCAGCCGTCCATCGAGACTGTCGAGCATCATGGCGATGATAATCAATAACGTCGCGTTCGAATAGTCGCCACGCGCCGCATAAACGATGGCCAAGACGCCACAGAACAAGTTGCCGAACGTAAATGAGTTAGGAATCCACGAGCGGATTCGTTCTTTCCACATAGATATTGCCTCCATCTTTTTTATTGAGTGAACCAGCGGCCGTCCGTGAACCGGAGCAAATCGGCCGGTGTGAGTTCGAGTTGATAGCCGCGCTTTCCGGCCGAGATGATGATCGTGTCTTTTTGTTTGGCGCTGTCGTGAAGGAACACGGGGAAGCGCTTCTTCGCACCGATCGGCGAGACCCCACCGCGGATGTACCCGGTCAGCGCCTCGAGCTCTTTCACCGGTACGGACGAAGCCTTTTTGACACCCCAGGCCTTCGCGGCCGCTTTTAAGTCGATATCGAGCTCTCCTGAAATCAAAAAGAAGGCGAATCGGCGTTGCTCGTTCTCGAGACAAATCGTTTTATACAGTTGGTCGAGCGGTTTACCGAGTGATGCGGCGACATGCTTGGCCGAGACGTCGGACTCGTCCACTTCATATGTGTGATACGTGAACGGGACGTTCCGTTGTTTCAGTTGTCTTGCGGCGTTTGTCAGTTGCATCGGTCCCACCCTTTCGTTGAACGACTATTTTAAGAATAGCAAATAGTGGTAGCGTCGGGCAATCGAACTCGGAAAGTTTTCATGACAAGAAGGAAACAGAATCCATGATAGAGAAATGAATAGTGATTCATTTTATCATGAAGGGGGAAATTAGGATGGAAACGATTCAACTGGAACAGCGGAACGGGGTCGGCTGGCTGAAATGGGACCGGCCGGAAAAATTGAACGCATTAAATGAGACGTTGCTTCGCGAGGCGAGGGAAGCGATGGAGCAGCTCGTGGCGGATGAGGCCGTCCACGTCATCGTGCTCGTCGGGCAAGGACGTGCCTTCTCATCGGGACAGGACTTGACGATTGAGAGTGACGCCGACTATGGAGTGTATTTAGAAGAGGTGTATCATCCGCTCGTGCGGGCGCTTGCCGACTGTCCGAAACCAATCATTGCCGGCATTCATGGGGTCGTCGCGGGGGCGGGTCTCAGTCTGGCGCTCGCCGCGGACGTCCGGCTCGTCGCAAGGTCGACGAAGTTCAGTTCGGCGTTCATCAAAATCGGTCTCGTCGCCGACGCCGGGGGACCATACCATTTACGACGCTTGATGCGGCCAGATCTCGCGCTCGCTTGGATGTGGAGCGGCAGCACGATTGACGCCGAACAGGCCGAGACGTTCGGTCTCGTCACGGAGCTCGTCGAGGATGAGGCGTACTTGGAGCGGTTGACGACATACGCCGAGACGCTCGCAGCCAAGTCACCGACAGCGGTGCAAGGCATGAAGGCGTTGTTCCGAGCCGATTCGTTCGAGGACGGGCTCGAGCAAGAGATTATCTGGCAACGGAAATGTGGTCAGACGGACGTTCATCGCCAGGCGATGCAGGCATTCTTAAATCGATAATCGATAAAAAAAAAGAAGCGGTCACAGCGACCGCTTCTTTTTGATTGGTTATGAAGTTGGCTTCGGTTCGAACTGGAAGCCTTTTTGTTGCCACGTCCCGTATTTCCAGCGCCGGAAGGCGAAGAAACCGCGGAACCACTCGTCGAGTGAGAAGGCGAGCCAAATCCCGAGGACGCCGAGCCCCATCTGGAGACCGAACAAATAACTGAAGACGACGGCGACGCCCCACATCGAGGCGATTCCAATCATGACCGGGAAGCGAACGTCGCCGACCGACTTGAGCGAGCCCATCAAGACGATGTTCATGGCACGACCTGGCTCCAGGATGAGCGTCGCCCATAAAATCGGTACGCCGACGGCGATGATGTCCGGGTTCGACGTGAACAGGCCGAGCAACGACTTACCGAAGACGGCGAGTCCGAGTGAGGCCACGAGTGATGCAAACATGGCGAGCTTCAACGTCTTGACGGCGCGGGTATACGCCTCTTTAAACCGTTTCCCGCCGATGTCACGGGCAATCAACAGCTGCGTCCCTTGCGCGACGGCGACCGTGAACAAGAAGGCTAGCATCGACAGGTTCATGACGTAGACGCGGGCGGCGAGGGACGCCTCACCCATCGTGGCGATGAAACCGGTGATGATGATTTGTGAGAACTGATACGACAAGTTCTCTCCGGCCGATGGTACCCCGATTTGGAGCAAGGCACGGATATCATCGCGTTGCGGCTTAATCAATTCTTTGAGCGGGAAGCGGAGCATGAGTCGCTTCTTGACGATCCAGAACAAGAGTACCATCGCCGAGAAACGGGCGATGACGATGGCCCAGGCGACACCGGCGACACCTGTCACCGGGAGGCCGAACCAACCCATGACGGCAATCATGGCTCCGATGGCCGTGATGATATCGATGAGAAGCGTCGCGAGCATCGCATGTTTCGTCATCCCGTGACTCCGGAGGACGGAACTGAGCGCCATGATGAGCGCCTCGGTGAAGAGCGACAACCCGACGATTTGTAAAAACAAGAGACCGTGGTCGAACAGCTCATCCGATAGACCGAACAGGCGGAGGAACGTCTCACCGAACAAGAACACGACGGCGACCATGATCACGCCGAGCCACATGTTCAAGCTGACGGCAGAACGGGCGAAGTCGCGGCTCTTCTTCATCCGATTGGCGCCGATGGCTTGACCGATCAAGATGGTCGCGCCGACCGACGTCACGCTGAAGACGATTAAGAAGACGTTCAAAATTTGGTTGGCGACGCCGACTGCAGAAGCGGCGGCATCTGAGTAATGGGCCAACATGAGCGTGGCGATAATCCCGGTCCCCATATGGAGCGCGAGCTCGATGAAGATCGGCCACGATATTTTAAATAAACTGAGCTGTTCGGTGTTTTTGTTCGGCATGTGTATTCTCCCTTGTTTCTACAATTCTCTCTATGAAATATTTACGTTGTCAAAATCACAAGGGTCATGTTACTCCTTTTGATATGAAAAAGAAAGGGATTTAGCAAATTATTTTCAACAAAAAAAACACCCGCCGAAACGGGTGCAAAACCGAATTTATTTCATTTTCAAAATCGTGGCGCTGAACGGTGCGAGTTCGACTTCAAGTGAGTCTACATCGCGGTCGTGAAGCAAATCGTAAGCGCTTCCCGTATGCCAGAGTGGGTTCAGCTTCGATACCGTCTCTGAGTTATTGAAGTATATCAAATATGTCTCGTCTTTCGTGCAACGCTCAATGATGAGTGCGTTCGACTCGTTATCGACGAGGTTGAAGCGATACGACCCGGCGTTAGCAAGCACCGGGTGCTCTTTGCGAAGTCGAATCAATTTTTGGATATAGCGGAACAGCTCCCGGTCTTCCTGCGTCTCATCCCACGGCATGCAACGGCGGCAGCCTGGATCTTGTTCACCCTCGAGACCGATTTCATCACCGTAATAGATACATGGGCTACCTGTATACGTGAGCATTGACGTCATGAGCAACTTGAATTTCCCTTTATGACCTTTCGCTCGTGTAAGGGCACGCGGCGTGTCGTGCGAATCGATCAAGTTGAACGTCACTTCGTTCACGTTCGTCGTGTTCATCATCTCGACGCGCGTCAATTCATCCCGGAACTCGGAAGCGGACGTCCGGTCGAGTGCGAAATAGTTGAGGCTCGCGTTCGTGAACGGGTAGTTCATGACCGCATCGAACTGGTCGCCTTGAAGCCACGGCTGCGCGTCATGCCAAATCTCACCGAGGATGTACGCGTCTGGGTTCGCTTGTTTCACGGCTTTCCGGAAGTCGCGCCAGAACGCATGATCGACTTCGTTGGCGACGTCCAAACGCCAGCCGTCGATGCCGAACTCCTCGACCCAATAGCGCGCGACTTCTAATAGATAAGCTTTTAGCGCCGGGTGCTCCGTATTGATTTTCGGCATGTTCTTCTCGAACGCGAACGTATCGTAGTTCGGCTTCGGTGTCGTCTCGATCGGGAAGTCACGAAGGTAGAACCAGTCCCGGTACTCCGACTGCGGTCCGTTCTCGACGACGTCGAGGAACCACGGGTGGTTGTACCCGACGTGGTTGAAGACCGCGTCGAGCATGACTTTGATTCCGTTCTCGTGTAGAAGGTCGACGAGTTGTTTGAACTGTTCCTTCGTTCCGAACTGAGGATCGATTTCCATATAATCGAGCGTATCGTACTTATGGTTCGTCGTCGCCTTGAAGATTGGGCAGAAGTAAATACCGGTAATGCCGAGGTCGACGATATGGTCGATATGATCGATGATTCCTTGGAAGTCGCCGCCGAAGAAGTTTGTGACTGTCGGTTCGGTGCTGTTCCACGGGAGTGTGCCTTCCGGATCAAGTGACGAGTCGCCGTTCGCGAATCGGTCCGGGAAAATTTGATACCAGACCGTATCTTTCACCCACGACGGGGCATGGAAGATGTCGACCGGGTTGATGAATGGGACGCAGAAATAGTAGCCCGTGTCATCGAGCGGCTTATCTTCGAACCAACCTTTTTCCGTATAGACGGCCGTCTCATTGCCGTCATGGAGGCGGAAGCCGTAACGGAGCCGGCGGAATGGCGGCTTGATGGCGATGAACCAATAGTCGTATTGGTCGTCGTGTCCAATCTTTTCCATCGGTGTCTCGAACGTGCGCCAGAAGCTCGGCTTGTCCGGATCGAAGTTCCACATGGCCGGGTCTTCCGAATGCCAGTCATAGGGGTCATTCCAAATTAAGTCAACAGATTGGATATCATTTCTTTTCGTATGGAATCGAATATGTATCGTTTCTCGGTCGTACTTGTACACGAAAGGGGACATGGCGCGATGATAGATAGCTTCTTTGATCAAATGAAATCGTTCCTTTCTCTCTTAGGGTTGTTACCATTTTACACTGTCTGTTCAGAAAAGAAACATCAGTTGTGAAAACGTTTGCTCAAGCAAAGGTTAATAAAGCGTTTACATTTTGTCAATCGTTCGATTCCTTATTTCATAAGAAAAACACCTACAAAAAGTTCAAAAAGAGATAAATGGGACAACAGCAGGAAAAATTCCTAAAAAAAAGTCTTGTAAAACGCTTACACAACTGTATAATAAAAATTGAGGTGAGGATGCAAACGTTTTCACTAACCTACTGATTCTGTAGCGGAGTTGTTTAAAATCAGTAGGCCAGTGCGATTGCGCAAATCTGACCATACTATTCCTTGGGGAGGTTTTTCATCATGAAGATGAAAAAAATGGTAGCAGGACTTTCAACGGCAGTATTCGCTTTCGGTGCACTTGCTGCATGTGGTGGCGGTACGGACAACGGTTCTACTAACGAAGGCGGTTCTTCTAGCGAGAACAAGCCAGAAAAAATCGTAATTTGGGAAGATATTGAAAAGTCGGAAACGACGAAAGAAGTTGCGAAGGCGTTTGAAGAAGAACACGGCGTCGCAGTTGAAGTCGTTGAAGTCCAAATGACGGATCAAAAAGACAAGTTGGCGCTTGATGGCCCAGCTGGTAAAGGTCCTGATATCGTTCTCGTACCACACGACCAAATCGGTACGATCGCTGACCAAGGTCACTTGGCTCCACTTACGGATGAAGGCGCACTTGAAGCGTTCACAGACGCTTCGAAATCGGCTGTCATGTTCGACGGACAAGCTTACGGCTATCCGAAATCAGTTGAAACACCAATCCTCATGTACAACAAGGATTTGGTATCAGAAGCTCCTACTTCAATGGACGACTTGTACAAGTTGTCTACAGATCTTAAAGACAAAGGTGAGTACGGCTTCCTCGGTCTTTGGGATAACTTCTACTTCGCTCACGGTGTAGTGGCTGGCTTCGGCGGTTACGTCTTCAAAGAAGACGGCGGCGCGCTCGACCCAACCGACATCGGTTTGAACAACGAAGGCGCAGTTGAAGGCTTCGACTACATCGGCAAATGGTACCAAGAAGGCCTCTTCCCTAAAGGGTTGATCGGCGAGTCTGGTGGCCAAGCGATGGACCAACTCTTCACTGAGAAGAAAGCACACACAGTCATGAACGGACCATGGGCCGTAGCTGGTTACCAAGATGCTGGCGTCAACCTTGGAGCGTCTGCATTGCCGACACTTCCAAACGGTGAGCCAATCAAGACGTTCATGGGCGTGAAGACATACGCACTTTCTGCTTACACAGAAAACCAAGAGTGGGCTGAAATGTTCCTCGCAGAACTCACGAACGAAGAGAACGCATTGAAAATGTTCGAAGCGTACAACGAGATTCCACCAGTAGCAGCACTCGAGTCGAATGAGACAATCACGTCGAACGAAGTTGCGAAAGCGGTATTCGATCAAGCGACGAACGCAATCCCAATGCCTAACATTCCTGAAATGGGACAAGTTTGGGAGCCAATGGCACAAGCACTTCAGCTCGTAGCAACTGGCAAGCAAGATGCACAAAAATCAGCTGACGATGCTGTTAAAGTCATCGAGCAACAAATCCAAGCGAACAACCAATAAGGACAAGAAATGATGGGGTACGCCGACTGGCGTTCCCCCTCATTTTCTAGAATTGAGCAAACGCTTGCTCGATTGATTTGCTCAAATTGAAAGGAGAAATTGAGGATGGCTTCAATTGCGAACCCGAAAACGCCGGATCAACGTCCGGACAAACAACCGACCAATCATGCTCGGAACGCCGCATTACTCTCGATCATTCCGGGAGCCGGTCAATTCTATAACAATCAAAAAGCGAAAGCTGTCGCTTTCTTTATCGTCATCATGTCTTATTTTGCAGTAAACTACGATCTCTTTTTCAAAGGAGCCGGCGCTGGACCTGGCGACCGTGGCGGACTTTGGGGATTGATCACGCTTGGCGAAGTGGCAGGACCTCGTAACGACCATTCCATCTTCTTGATGGTAGAAGGTATTGTCGCCTTAATCTTACTTTTCTTCGGAATCGCATTTTACGTCTGGAACATTCGTGACGCTTACCGAGTCGGTCGCATTCGTGATCAGCACCTAAACGTTGCAACGTTTCAAGTGCAACTTCGCAACTTGCGCGACCACGGGTTCCCATACTTGATGTTAATCCCGTCGCTCATCTTGCTCGTCTTCACGGTTATTCTTCCATTGATTTTCACATTCTTGATTGCTTTCACGAACTATCGCTACAACAACGCACCACCTGCGAAGCTCGTCGAATGGGTCGGGATTGAGAACTTCACACGTATCTTTGAAATTGATATTTTCCGTGACACGTTCGTCGGCGTTCTCGGTTGGACGCTCGTCTGGACAGTCGCTTCGACGGTCGGTGTCATCGCCATCGGGATTTTCCTCGCGGTGCTCTTGAACCAAGAAGGTCTTCGCTTCCGTCGTTTGTTCCGCTCGATCTTAATTTTGTCATGGGCCGTACCTGCGTTCATCACAATCTTAATCTTCCGTTCGATGTTCAACGAATCGTTCGGGGTGTTCAACACGACGATTCTTCCGGCGTTCGGACTTGATCCGATCAACTGGATGACCGATCCGACGGCGACACGCAGTGCGCTCATCTTGATTCAATGGTGGCTCGGCTTCCCGTTCATCATGACGCTCATGACTGGGGTGTTGCAATCGATTCCAGGTGACTTGTATGAAGCGGCGACAATTGACGGTGCGACCATCTTTGATAAGTTCCGTCTCATCACATTGCCGATGCTCTTGTTCGCAACAGCGCCGATTCTCATCACGCAGTTCACGTTCAACTTCAACAACTTCAACATCATCTATCTCTTCAACGGTGGTGGACCGGCTGTACCGGGCCAAACGGCCGGCGGTACCGACATCTTGATTTCTTGGATTTACAAATTGTCTCTCGGGGCCAACCCGCAATACGGACTTGCGGCTGCGATCACGCTCATCTTGTCATTCTTCATCATGACACTTGCCGTCATACAGTTCCGTCGGACAAAATCTTTCAAAGACGAGGATATGATCTGATATGAAAAAACAAAAACGAATCAATTTGGCGTTCTCTTATGTCATCTTGACGCTTGCGTCGATCATCATTCTCTATCCAATGCTTTGGGTGGTCGGGACGTCATTCAACCCGGGTCGTACAATCACATCGACCATCATTCCGTCGAACCCAACATTTATTCACTATAAAAACTTGTTCGATCTATCGATTTCGGATTATAGTTTATGGTATGTGAACACATTAAAAATTGCAGTCATCACAATGTTGCTCTCAGTTATTTTGGTAACGATTACAGGTTATGTCTTCTCGCGCTACCGTTTCGTCGGACGGAAGAACTCGCTCGTTATGTTCCTCGTCTTGCAGATGGTCCCGCAATTCGTTGCCATCATCGCCATCTACGTGCTCTTGAACATGCTCAACCTTCTTGATACGCACACAGCCCTTATTTTGCTGTATGCCGGAGGCGCGATCCCGATGAACACGTACTTGGCAAAAGGTTATTTCGATACGATTCCGAAAGAGCTCGATGAAGCCGCTCGGATGGATGGTGCCGGTCACCTTCGTATCTTCTGGCAAATCATTTTGCCGCTCGCGAAGCCAATTGTCGCAACGATCGCCTTGTTCAATTTCATGGGCCCGTTCAACGACTTCATCTTGGCATCGCTCGTCCTTCGTTCACCAGAGAAACAGACGCTCGCAGTTGGTCTTTACAACATGATCTCTCGACAGTTCGACAACAACTTCACGTTGTTCGCGGCAGGCGCCGTCCTTTCGGCCCTCCCAATCGTCCTCTTGTTCTTCATGTTCCAACGCTACTTCGTCTCGGGTCTCACTGCCGGTGGTACGAAAGGATAATACTCACTTAAGGGGGAAGCGATATGAGGCGAGGCGTCGTGCTCGTTCTTCTGTCGCTTCTTTTGTTTCCAACAATCGTCGGAGCGAAAGAAGCAGCATCATGGGAACAGGAACGCATGTACTTTATCATGGTCGACCGGTTTGTTGACGGGAATCCGGACAACAACGCGCAGGTCGACAAAGATGACCCGAAAGCCTTTCACGGGGGCGATATCCGCGGCGTGATTGAAAAGCTCGATTATATCGAGTCGCTCGGATTCACGTCGGTCTGGTTGACACCGGTGTTTGAAAACATGCCGGACGGCTATCACGGATATTGGATTAAAGATTTTTATAACATTGATCCCCAATTTGGGACGAAAGAAGATTTGCAAGAACTCGTCGACGAGGCCCATAAACGGGACATGAAAGTCATCCTCGACTTCGTCGTCAACCACGTCGGTCCGAAACATCCGTGGGTCGAAGAACGACCGGACTGGTTCCATGACGAGTTGCCGATCGTGCTTTGGAACGATCAAGAACAAGTCGAGACGCACTGGCTATTCGATTTGCCGGACTTCAAAACGGAAGACCCGGAAGTGAAAGACTACTTACTCGAGGCGGCGACGTATTGGATTGAAGAGACCGGCATTGACGGCTATCGTCTCGATACGGTACGTCACGTCGACAAACCGTTTTGGGAAGACTTCGTCAAAGCGGTGCGGGCCGTCGACCCCGACTTTTATCTGTTGGCCGAAGTGTTCGATCCGGATCCACAGTACGTCGCGGAATATGATGACCTAGGGTTCAACAGCATCACGAACTTCACGTTTTACGACCGCGTCTCGAAGACGATGACGCAAAAGTCGGCGAGTGTAGACGAAATCGACGTGGCCGCCAGCTACGCCGAGACGTTCTTCAACGACCCGAACCAAATGGCGACGTTCCTCGATAACCACGACGTAGAACGGTTCATGCACGTCGCGGAACTCGGCGGGGCCGAGTCGGCCGAGCGTCGCCTACGCCTCGGATTGTTCGCCCTTTATGCGTCTCCAGGCATGCCGATTGTCTTCCAAGGGACGGAGAACGCACAAAAGGGCGGAGCCGATCCGGCGAACCGGGTCATGACCGATTTCCCTGGAAATGAAGAGCTCCATGAATACGTCACGATGATGAACCGGATGCGAGAGGAATATCCCGTCTTCGCGACCGGCGAACAACGCATGATCGCCTCGAAAGACGGCATGGCCGTGTTCGAGCGTCGTGACGGCGACGATGTCGCTTTGTACGCTATCAATATGAACGCCGAGGACCGAGAGATTGAATTCGAGGTAAGCGAAGTCGGAGAAGATACACGCCTTCGTGGTCTCTTGTTCTCACAACTTGTCACCGACAAACGTGGCACGTTCACCATCAAGCTCGCAGGAGAAAGCGCGAACGCCTACATCGTCGAGGAATCGGAAGTGAACATGTGGACGATCGGTCTACTTGTCATCGCCATCCCGATTTTCTTGACTGGATTGGTCATGTGGAAGCGTCGCAAGAGCGCGAGCTGACGATACCCTGTGATAGGGAATTATGAATTAACGGAAGCAAGGGGGAGCATCATGCAAATCACGATTAAAGAGGTCGCCAAACACGCCAATGTCGCACCGTCGACCGTGTCTCGCGTCATCGCCAACAGTCCGCGTATCAGTCAGAAAACGAAAGAGCGTGTACGCAGTTCGATGGAAGAACTCGGGTACCATCCGAACATTCACGCGCGAAGTCTCGCCAACCGCTCGACACAGTCGATTGGTCTCGTCATGCCGAGCGCAGCGACGAAAACGCTTCAAAATCCATTCTTCCCTGAAGTATTGCGTGGAATCAGTACGAAAGCCCACCAAAACGGTTACTCGCTTTACATGACGACGGGCGTGACCGAAGAAGAGGTCTTGTCGGGGGTCATCGAGATGGTCCAAGGCCGTCGCGTTGACGGCGTCATCGTCTTGTACTCACGTGAAGACGACAAAGTCGTTCAATACTTACGTCAGACAAAATTCCCGTTCGTCGTCGTCGGGAAGCCGTTTGGAGATGCCTCCTCGATTACGTACGTCGACACGGACAACTATTTGGCCGGGCGTGAAGTAACGAAACACTTATACAACCTCGGCCATCGTTGCATCGCCTTTATCGGGGGATCCGATAAACTCGCCGTCACACAAGATCGTCGCAACGGGTACGCGACAGCGTTGATGGAGGCGGGCATCCCGGTTCGGGAAGACTATATCGCTCGTGCCGAGTTCATGACGAAGGGCGGGGCCAAAGCCGTGCGGGAGTTGCTCCAATTAGAGGAACCACCGACAGCCGTCGTCGTCAGTGACGATATGATGGCGCTCGGCGTCATCAGCACGCTCAGTGAGATGGGGCTTAAGATACCTGAGGACGTCGCCGTCGTCAGTTTCAACAACGTCTACATCGCCGAACATTCGAATCCGCCGCTCACTTCGGTCGAAATCAACATCTTCGGCCTCGGTTTCGAGGCAACGAACTGTCTGATTGAACAGATTGGAGACAGCGCGCCACCTTACGGGAAACGCGTCATCGTTCCGCATTATTTGGTCGTTCGTCAGTCATGTGGTCAGAAAAAGAAAACTGAAATCGTTGAATGAGGTCAAACCTTCCGTTTCATGCGGGAGGTTTTTTTATGTTCAATCCGGATGCATATAATAGAAGCGGAATCAATCGGTCAAAAGTCATATCGTTACAAATAGATTACAATCGTGAAAGAAATGCATGAAACGGAATTGCAAGGGAACATCTACATTACCGGCCGAATGGCAGATCATTACGAATCCGCCCAGCCAATAACCAAAAAAAATAAAGAATTTGAAAGGGAGATACAATCATGGATAACAAACGTTATGTAGGCACTTACTATCAGGAGTCAGAGCTTGTGTCAAAAATTGATGAGCTTCGCGCCCAAGGGCATCGCGAAGACGATCTGTACGTCGTTGTGAAAGATAAGTCGAACCTTTCGATGGTTCGCGGCGAAACGGATGCAGAAGTAAAAGAAACGAAAGCGTCATGGCTCGATCGTTTCTTCGGAGTAGCAGACGGCGGAGACGAAGTACGTCACACGTTCGATAAACTCGGCTTCTCAGAAGAAGAGACGGCGCGTCATCACCAAGATATCGAAAACGGCGGCATGGTCCTCTTGCTCGACAAGAATGACGGCGTGTTTGACGACGGACGTAACGATACGTTCGAAGGCGGCCGCACATCAGCTGGTTACGGATCAGAAGGTAACGAAGCGGGCAATATGACCGCGCGTGACTTCGGAACAGGGACTGGCGTAACCGGTGCCGGCATCGGTGCAACAGGTGCAGGCGTCAACTCGAACCGCTTCAACGATATGGATGAGGACATTCGTAACCGTACGGACTTGACGGACGAACAGAAACTCGAGTTGCACGAAGAGCGTCTCCTTGTGAACAAGGAACGTGTGCAGACTGGTGAAGTTCGCGTCGAGAAAGATGTCGTCGAACGCGAAGAACGCGTCGATGTCGAAGTCGAGCACGATGAAGTGTATGTCGAACGTCGCCGTGTCGATGGGGACCGTGAAGCGACAGGACATTCGTTCGATGCGACGACTGACCGCGATGAGATTCGCGTACCGGTCACGGAAGAACGTGTCGATGTGACGAAGAAAGATGTCGTTGCCGAAGAAATCATCGTCGGCAAAGAGAAAGTCAAAGATACGGAAACGGTACGTGAGACGTTGCGTAAAGAAGAAGCGCATATCGAAGGGGAAGACGACCTTCGCCATCGCGATCATGATCTCGATCGCAAACGTCGCGACGAGCGTGACCGCCTGTAATCGATTGACCAAGTACCTCGACAAGGATGGCTCTCTCTGAGGGACCATCCTTTTTTTCGCCAAGTAATCATAGGAGGAATCAATGCCATGAAACATGCGATTATCTCTGAAGTATTTGACCAGCCGGAGGCGCTGCTCAATCGAACGGTCGATTTGAAACGAGAAGGATACGCCGAAGAGGACATGTACGTCCTCGTCAAACGAGCCGACGTCGCGGACGCGGTCCGACGCCAGTCGAAGTTATATGTGCTCGTCACCGACGAACCGGGTACGGTCGCCTCACTCGTCACATCGAGCGAGCGACCGATTGAACGCTGGCTTGGTAGCATGCGGCTCACGAAGGAGCAACAGGATCGCTTCGCTCAGGAAGTCGAGCAGGGACGCCTCTTCTTATACGTCGATGCCGACCGTGGCGATCAATCGCTTGAGGCCGGCCGCCCGAAAATGAAATCAGAACCGGAGACGGAAGAACAGACGCTTGCCTTGCACGAGGAGCGCTTGACCGTCGAGAAACAAGCCGTTCAAACGGGCGAGGTCGTCATCAATCGACACGTCGCGGAGACAGTTCAAGAGATTGAAGTCCCGGTCCGCAGGGAACAGGTTCATGTGGAGCGGACACCAGGGTCAGAAGACGTGCTCGAGGACTATGACTTTAATCAGCCCGGCATTCGCACGATTGACGAAGGGGACCATCTCCGGATTCAAGTCATCGAGGAACGGGCGTTCATCGTCAAACGTCCTGTCGTCGTCGAAGAGATTATCGTCCGGAAACAAGTGACCGAAGACGTGAAGACTATGACGGAGACGCTCCGTAAAGAAGAAATTGAAGTGACCGAGGTCGGTCAGACCGACGTCACGATTCATGACCAGACAACCCGAAAGGATGAGACACGATGAGCAAACGTCGATTTGTAGACACATACCAAGACGAGGCGGCCCTCGTCGCCAAAATCGATCAATTGACCGAGGAAGGTTATGAGGAGAGCGACTTATATGTCGTCGCGAGAGACAAAGATGACGTCTCGCTCGTCAAACGGAACACCGACGCAAAAGTGGAAGCAGCGAGCGCGAACTGGATGCAAAAGTTCGCGGGTGTGGCCGAAGGCGAGCAGGAAGTAAAGCGGGCGTTGCTCGACCTCGGTCTCGCTGACGACGACGTCAACCGCGCGTATGGCGATATTTTGAACGGAGGCTATGCCTTGATTCTTGATGAACCGGACACGGGGTTCAATGACGGGAACAACCCGGCGTTCGAAGGGCACGAAGCGAACGCGGCGTTCGGGCGCGACCAAGATAAGTGACTAGAGCACCTACTGCCTTCTTGAAAAGGTGGTAGGTTTTTTGTTTGCTCCAAAAAGTAAGAAAAAAGTTTATGCAAACGATTGCATTCTCGTGCGAGTCGTGTAAAATGAGAGGTGAGATTGAAATACAGCGCTTTCATAGACAAACGGTTGCATGATTCGATTGTCTAATGACGAGTAGCCTTGTAGAGAAAAAGGAGTGGCAGACAGATGAAACGATTGTTTGCAGTCGACGAATGGAAAGTAACGGAAAAAGGCCTACATCCGGAAGAAAATCGCCTGGCGGAATCAATTACCTCGCTCGGGAATGGGCATATGGGGATGCGTGGCAACTTTGAAGAAGAGTATTCAAACGATACACATCAAGGCTTTTACGTGGCCGGTGTTTATTACCCAGATAAGACACGTGTCGGTTGGTGGAAGAACGGTTATCCGGAATACTTCGCAAAAGTATTGAACGCGACGAACGTCGTTGGGCTTCGTGTCGCCATCAACGGGACGCCGGTCGATTTGGCGAAGTGGGAAGTGAAAGACTTTATGCGTGAACTTGATATGCAGCGCGGTGTCTTGACGCGGACGTTCACACTCGTGAACGGGACGGAAGAGACGAACGTCGAAGTCGTCCGGTTCTTCTCAATCGTCGACAAAGAGATTTTGGCGATCCGTTACAACGTCACTCCGGTCAACTACGAAGCGAAAGTCGAATTCACACCTTTCTTGGACGGCGATGTCGTCAACGAAGACTCAAACTACGATGAGAAGTTCTGGTTGCCGGTCGAACACGGGGTCGAAGAGCGTTTTGGGTTCGTGACAACGAAAACGAAGAAGCTCGACTGGCACGTCACGGCATCGATGATTGCTGACGTTGAGGGGGCACGTTGCGAAGTGCTCGAAGCGACGGACCTTTACGTCGCCAACAAGTTCACGGTCACGGCACCAGCTGGTGAGACGGCGACGGCGTACAAGTACGTCTCGGTCGTCACGAACCGTGATTATGAAGTCGAGGCGTTACAATCGGAAGGGATGCAACGTGTCGAGATGGCGTTCGAAAAAGGCTTCGAAACGCTTCTCGCCGAGCAGACGGAAGCATGGCTCGCTCGTTGGGAAGATGCGGACGTCCGCATCGACGGCGACGCTGAAGCGCAGCAAGGTATCCGCTTCAACATTTTCAACATGTATCAGACGTATACGGGCGAGGACTCGCGCCTCAACATCGGACCGAAAGGGTTCACTGGCGAGAAATACGGCGGCGCCACATACTGGGACACGGAAGCGTATTGCCTCCACTTCTACTTGGCGACGACGAAACCGGAAGTATCGTGGAACTTGCTCAAATATCGTCACAACCAATTGCCGCAAGCAAAAGAGAACTCGGTCAAGAACGTCGGCATGGAAGGCGCCCTCTATCCGATGGTGACGATGAACGGGGAAGAGTGCCACAACGAGTGGGAAATCACGCATGAAGAGATTCACCGGAACGGTGCGATCGCCCACGCCATCTTCAACTATACGAACTTCACGGGCGACAAGTCATACCTAGGTCAATACGGACTTGAAGTATTGGTCGAGATCTCGCGTTACTGGGCGAGCCGCGTCAACTTTGTCCCGCACAAAGACGTGTATATGATTCTAGGCGTCACAGGTCCGAACGAATACGACAACAACGTCAACAACAACTGGTATACGAACTTGATTGCCGCTTGGACGCTCGAGTACACGCAAGAAGTGTACAACTATTTGAAAGAAGCAGAGTCGGCGCGCCTTGAAGAACTTGTCGCGACGCTCGGTCTTTCAGACGAAGAACTCGCGAAGTGGAACGATATTCAAACGAAGATGTACTACCCGAAAGATGACCTCGTCCCAGACGTGTTCATGCAACAGGACGGCTTCATGGATAAAGAACAGATTTTGGTGAAAGACCTCGATCCGAAACATTTGCCGCTCAACCAAAACTGGTCGTGGGACCGTATCCTCCGCTCGAACTTCATCAAGCAGGCGGATGTGCTCCAAGGACTGTATACGTTCAGCGATCGCTTCACGGTCGAACAGAAGCGGGCCAACTTCGACTTCTATGAGCCGCGTACGGTCCATGAGTCGAGCTTGTCGCCTTGCGTCTACTCGATTATCGCAGCCGAAGTCGGCTATGAAGACAAGGCGGTCGAGTTGTACCAACGTTCGGCACGACTCGATCTCGATAACTATAACAACGACACGGAAGACGGGCTTCACATCACGTCGATGGTCGGCTCATGGATGTCGATCGTTCACGGTTTCGCAGGTATGCGCGCCCTTGAGTCGGAGCTCACATTCAGCCCGATGATTCCTAAAGGCTGGAACGGGTACTCGTTCAACATGCTCTGGCGCGGTCATCACTTGACGGTCACGTCGACGCGTGAACAAGTGACGATCAAACAGACAGGTGGAACGGACGTGTCCATCCGCGTATACGGAAACATCGTCACGGTCCCGGCAAACGATGCCGTGACAATCGAGACGGTGAAAGCGTGACCAAACGCATCAGCTCAACAAGTCGGCCTCGGCCGGCTTGTTTTTTTATGAAGAGCGTAGACACATCCCATTATTTTTATGGTAGGCAGCACTAGAAAACTATGTTATCTTGATTCTTAGCCATTTTTGAAAGGGGAGACAAAACTTGACGGAAGCCGTTAAAGAACACGCTCGCATCGGAATCGTTTCGATTATCGGGGGAGTGTTCGTTGCATTATCCATGACATTATTTTTAATCCCGGCGGGGGTATACTCGACCGGATTTACGGGGCTCGCCCAAATTTTTACGCAACTGTTTGCGGGGACACCGTTTGAGCTCGGGGAAGGGATTTGGTTCTTCGTCTTGAACGTACCGCTGTTGATCGTCAGTTATTTCATGCTCGGCAAGAACATGATGATTCATACATTGATCAGCGTCGCGGCAGTCACCGTGTTCATTCGCGTGCTTCCGCAGTCGTCAATCATTTCGGACGACCCGCTTTTGAACGCTGTGTTCGGTGGGGTTTTGCTCGCCATCGGTTCGGGGATTACGATTCGTTTCGGTGCCTCGACCGGCGGATTCGATATCGTCGCCCTGATCTTAGCGAAGTTCACGAACAACTCGGTCGGCGTCTATCTGTTCCTCATGAACATGATGATCGCGCTTTGGGCCGGTGCGTTGTTCGGTTGGCAGACCGCACTTTATACGATCGTCTTCTTATATGTGACGTCGAAAGTCATCGATGAGATTTATACGAATACGCAGCGCCAGACGCTCTTCATCGTCACGAGTCATCCGGACGAAGTGACGAAGGAGTTGCACCAACACGTCTTCCGCGGCATCACGCTCATGCCGGCGATCGGCACATACTCGAAAGTCGAGAAAGCGACGCTCATGATGGTCGCTCAACGACACGAAGTGCGTGAAATCACACGCATCTGTAAAGACGCCGATCCAAGCGTCTTCATCAATATGGTCCCGACTGAAGATGTCGAAGGTGCGTTCCGACGCTAAAATAAACCCCCGCTGAACGTTTAGCGGGGGTTATTGTATAGGTAGAGATCAAACAAATGTGAGGGGGACGTGTGATGATTGGAGTCAGTATTGCGACGAAATGGGAGTATGAAGCGACATTGGAGTATTATGACGTTAGCGTGGATGAACGGTTCAGTTACCCGTATGGCGAGTATTTCAAGAGGACGCTTGATGATGTCGAACTCGTTTTCTACAGCACCGGTGTGCGGAAAGCGAACGGGGTCGGTGCCAATCAATATATGATGTCTCGCTTCAATTTAATGAAAGTGATTGTGGCTGGCACGTGCGCCGGAATCGACGATACGTTCAACCAGTTGGATATCCTCATCCCTCATCGCGCTGTTCAATACGATTGCACGGTCAAAGAAGTAGAGCCGCTGATCAAGCAATCGTTCATCGTCGACATTGAACTAGCGAACTACGGGGACGATTTTTTGAGCGGTACCATCGCGACGGCCGATCGAGCGGTCGTGATGTGGAACGATTACCTGGAACTGAAGAAACATGACATCACCATCGCGGACACGGAAGCGGGTGCCATCGCGTATATCTGTAAGAAAAATGACGTCGAATGCATCATCATCAAAGGTATCTCCGACTTTCCGACAGACGAGAGACAAGGTGACGCCGTTGCCTCGAATGCGGAACAAATCAATGTGTATTTGGCCAATACCCCGAAAGTGATGACGAAGATTTTCGACGACTATTTGATACGTTTCCTGTAGGCAAATCGCAAAAACACCGACTGCATAAACAGTCGGTGTGTGGATTATGCTTTGATGCCGAGTTTTTCTTCGAGGTAGATGGCGATGCCGTCTTCCATGTTCGACGCGGTCACTTCATCTGCGACGGCTTTCAACTGGCTGATGGCGTTGCCCATCGCGACGCCGGTGCCGACGTAGTCGAGCATCTCGAGGTCGTTTTCCTCGTCGCCGAACGCGATGATGTTTTTACGGTTGATGCCGAGATGTTTCGACACTTCGCGCAAACCGAGCGCCTTCGACGTGTTCTGGCTCATGACTTCAATCATATGCTCCGGCATGCGCCATTGGCGGTTCAAGACGGCCTCGGCGTGGACTTTATTCAACCGAGCGCGGACGTTGTCGACGTGCTCTTTCGTTGCGTGGATGAGGAGCGAGGTCGGCTCTTCCTGCAAGTGCTTGAGTAAGTTGCCCGATGTGACGCTGAGTGCGCGTTCGGCGTATGGGCTGTAAAACTCTTGCGGGTCTTTATGGAAGTAGACGTGATCGGTCACTTCGACGACGATGTTGTGCGCTTTCGTGTCCGACACTTCTTCAATAATCTCATGCGCCGTCTTGAGCGGGATTGGACGGTGCGTTACTGCGTATGACGGATCTTTCGGATGATGGACGAGCGCCCCGTTGAAGTTGATGAGCGGTGTCGTCAAGCCGAGCTCTTCGTAATACATGATCGAGTGGCGATGTGGGCGACCGGTCGCGATCATGACTTCATGACCGGCCTCACGGGCCGCCTGGAGCGCACGCACGTTGCGTTCACTGATCGTCTTGTCGTCGCGCAACAACGTTCCATCCAAATCGACTGCGATTAAATAACGTGACATAGGGTTTCCTCTTTTCTACGAGTTGCTTATTTCTCAAACCGTACCATATTTCCCGTTTCGACGGAAAGAATATACAATCGAGGTCGCACATTTTACGGTAACAATGCTATACTAAGGACGTATGAATTTTTCATGAATCATCTGTGAGATGGAGGGGACTATCGATGCGTTACTTAGTCACATTGTTCTGGGCGATCTTGCTTTCGAATACAGCAATCTTTATCATTTCTGCTGTCGATGGCGTGCCGTTCAACGCGATGCTCGCGACATTCTTTGGCGTCGTCATCACGATCTTTATTGTACTCTTAGACACGCTTAACCAAGATATGGGGATTAGCGACGTCGCACAAGAGAAGTAAGACGTCTACAACCAAGCTGGCTCATATCCGAGTCAGTTCTTTTTATATTACGAGGAGGAATCGGTCATGAAAAATAGTGCCAAACGGGCGAACTTCATCACGTTCGCCATCATCGGAGTCATCATCGTTATCGGTCTCGGTTTGTTGTTCTTCTTGAACAATGCGAACGAGGAGACGGGAGTCAACGCCGTCACACCGGAGGAGCTCGAGACGAAAATCTCAGAAGAAGAGGAAGTCGTCGTCTACTTCTGGCAGACAGGTTGCGAATATTGTGAGCAAGTCAAACCGTACGTCGAGCCACTCATCGAAGAATATGACGCTGTGTCCATCAACTTGGCCGACCATAATGTCTGGACGACTTATGGCATCAACGGGACACCGACAATGATTCGTTTCCAAGACGGAAAAGAAGTCGGACGTGTCGAAGGAGCGGTCTCGGAGCAACAGTACGAGACGTTCTTTAAAAACGAGGAGGGCGCACAGTGATCAAAAGCCGCTTATATCAGACATTGTTTGAATTGAACGCGACCCCGGTCATTGCCAAGCGACTCCGTGCCTTCGCCGAATCATCAGCGAGCCGGGCGTTCATCCCGTCGTTTGCGAAAACGTATCAAATCAACGTTGATGAAGCGGCGGAACCGATCGAGGCTTATCCGAGCCTGCACGCCTTTTTCACGCGTCATTTGAAAGACGGGGCCCGGCCGATTGATGCCGACCCGAGCTCGGTCGTCTCGCCATGCGACGGGAAACTGTCCATCGTGGCCGATATTACGGTCGACAGCCGCTTCGAGGTCAAGGGTCAGTCGTACACGCTTGCCGAACTGCTCGGCTCGCAACAAGAAGCGAGACGTTACGCCGGCGGTACGGTCTGTGTCCTTTACTTGAGTCCGCGAGACTATCATCGGGTACATGTCCCGCTCGCCGGGCGTGTGCTCAGTCATTATGAACTCGGTGACCGTTCGGCGCCGGTCAACGACATCGGGTTGACGGAGACGGTCCGTCCGCTCTCACGCAACTACCGTCGCGTCACGCGCTTCGAGACGGCCGCTGGAGTATACGAGCACATCATGGTCGGTGCGTTGAACGTCAATACGATCGAATGGACGCTCGCAGGCGACCAGGCGGCCAAAGGCGAAGAGGTCGGTTACTTCTCATTCGGCTCGACCGTCATCCTTTGTTTTGAGAAAGGCCGTGTCTTCATTGATCCGGCCAAAATCGGCCCGGTTCGACTTGGAGAAGTCATCGGGACGATGCAAAACGGTTGATTTTTTAAAACTTTTTTAGGCCGACCGAACGATACACTAGTCGTTTGGTCGGTTTTCGTTTACCATAGAAGGGATATCACTACATGTATAGTAGTTGAATCGCTTTAGCTAATTGGAGGAATTTAATCGTGTTTAATCGACTTTATCCGAAACAGTTCGTCGCGTCAGTATTTGACATCGACCTTGAAGAATTGAAAGACCGTGGGGTTCGCGTCATTTTGACGGACCTTGATAATACACTCGTGGCCTGGGACGTCCCGCACGCACCAGAGCTTCTTTTGCTATGGCTTGAAAAAGTGAAATCACACGGACTCGATGTCATCGTCGTCTCGAATAACAACGAGAACCGCGTACGTACGTTCACGGAACCGCTCGGCCTTCACTATGTGGCCCGTGCGAAAAAGCCGTTGCCGTCTGGATTCAAACAGGCGCTTGCGAAATATGGCTATTCGACGAAAGAAGCCATCTTCTTAGGCGATCAATTGTTCACGGACGTACTCGGCGCCAACATGGCCGGGATTCACGTCATCCACGTGCAACCGGTCGTCAAGACGGACGGACTCGTCACGAAGTTCAATCGCATGCTTGAAAAAGTCGTGTTCGCTCATATGAAACGTCGCGGAAAGTACGTGTTGATCACGAAAAAAGTTGAGGAGCTCGCCGTCGATGCGAAGCGCGCCAAAGTGGCGGTCGCTGAGAAAATCGGTGAAGCGATGCACTCGCGTTCCGAAGATTCACATAAAAAAGATGAATAAGGACCTCGAACGCACAGGAAGAAGGAGGCTGTCCATGTACGGCGCGTAAGGCGTCGGAATTAACGCTTCAGGAGTAGCGGCGAGGCGCTACAGTGAATGAAGAAGAGGCAACTTAAATGACAGCAGACAACATTATGGAAGAAACAACACGTTATTGCGCCGGTTGCGGTGTCGCTATTCAAACGGAAGACCCGACCGGTGCCGGTTATGCACCAAAATCGGCACTCGATCGCGAGATCGTCATTTGCCAACGTTGCTTCAAATTGAAGCACTACAATCAAATTCAAGACGTCGAATTGACAGATGACGACTTCTTGCGCATCTTGAACGGCATCAGCTCCAAAGAAGCGCTCGTCATTAAAATCGTCGATATTTTCGACTTCAATGGCAGCTGGTTGCCAGGGCTACAACGCTCAGTCGGAACGAACCCCGTCCTCTTGGTCGGGAACAAAGTCGACTTGTTACCGAAGTCGGTCAACCCGAACCGGATGGCCAACTGGATGAAGTCTGAAGCGAAAGAACTCGGCTTGAACCCGGTCGATGTGCACTTGATCAGTGCCAAAAAAGGGCACGGCATCGACGAGCTCGCAGAGAAGATTGAGTACTATCGTAAAGGCAAGGATGTCTATGTCGTCGGTTGTACGAACGTCGGGAAGTCGACGCTCATCAACCAAATCATCAAGCGTTTCGGAGCAGAAGACGAGGCCATCATCACGGTCAGTCATTTCCCGGGAACGACGCTCGATTTGATTGACGTCCCGCTCGACGATGATGCGAACCTGTACGATACGCCGGGGATTATCAACCGTCATCAAATGGCTCACTTCGTCGATGCGAAAGATTTGAAGACGATCACCCCGAAAAAAGAGATTAAGCCGCACGTGTTCCAATTGAACCCGCAGCAGACACTCTTCTTCGGTGGACTCGCCCGTCTCGACTACATGGAAGGCAACAAGCGCTCGTTCGTTGTCTACATGTCGAACGAGTTGAAGACACACCGGACCAAGCTCGACAAAGCAGATGAACTATACGAAAACCATATCGGTAAGATGCTCAATCCGCCGAACGAGAAAACGTTGCAACTATTGCCTCCGCTCGTGCGTCACGAGTTCAGTCTCCGTGACGGCGTCAAGACAGACATCGTCTTCAGCGGACTCGGTTGGGTTGCGATTCACGGAAAAGGTGGACGCATCGCCGCGTGGGCACCAAAAGGAGTTGCCGTCACATTGCGTGAGGCGCTCGTATGAGACTGGCCGTCATCGGTCACCCGATTGCTCATTCGCTCTCTCCCGTCCTGCACGAGCAGTGGCTGAGAGCGTCTGGGCTTTTCGGGCGCTATGAGGCGCTCGACGTCACCCCGGACGAAATCGAGGACTTGTTTCAACAGATGCGTGACGGTGTCTGGGACGGATTCAACGTCACAATCCCGTATAAAGAGGCTGTCATCCCGTACCTTGATACACTCGATGTGGCGGCCGAAGCCGCCGGTGCCGTCAACACGGTGTATAAGCGGGACGGGAAGCTGATTGGGACGAACACGGACGGTGCCGGCCTCGTCGCCGCGCTCGACCGCTGGACCGATTGGACGGGCCATGTGCTCGTCATCGGGGCGGGTGGGGCAGCGCGCGGCATCATCAGTGCCTTGCCGACCCGTGACGTCACGGTCACGAATCGAACGATGGAACGGGCGGAGCGTCTCGCGGACGCGTTCGGGATCGAGGCGCAGGCGCTCACAGATGTCGAGATCGCACGGTATGACGTCATCATCCAGACGACATCGGTCGGCATGGACGGGGTCGATTCACCACGATCGTTAAAAGGTTTACGACAAAACACTGTCGTTTGTGATATCATATATCGTCCACTCGTCACACCGTTTTTAAAGGAAGCCGCCAAAGCAGACGCGAAAATCGTCAACGGAACTGCCATGTTCGTCGGACAAGGCGCTTTGGCGTTTGAATATTGGACAGGTGTGAGACCGGATCAACTTGTCGGAATGAAGTTAATTGAACGCTTATTGGAGGAATAAATAGTATGTTATCAGGTAAACAAAAACGCTTTTTACGTGCCGAGGCACACCACCTCTCGCCGATTTATCAAGTCGGAAAAAATGGAGTGAGTGAAGCGATGTGCAAAGACATCAGCGACGCGCTCGAAAAACGTGAGCTCTTGAAAGTTCAAGTGCTTCAAAACTGTACCGATACGCCGAAAGACGTAGCCGGAGAATTGGCTGAAGGCACGAAAGCCGAAGTCGTTCAAGTCATCGGAAAAGTCATCGTCTTGTACAAACAGGCGACTGAGAAAGAAAATCGCCAAATCAAACTCCCATGAGCCGCATCGGCCTGATGGGAGGCACGTTCGACCCGCCACATCTCGGTCATTTGTTGATTGCCGAGCAGGCGCGCGAACAGTTGGAACTCGATGAGGTCTGGTTTCTGCCGGCGGCGATTCCGCCGCACAAGGCGGGCTTCAGCCCGGCTAAAGACCGAATCGAAATGACCCGGCGGGCGATTGCAGATCAACCTGCGTTCAAACTAAGCTTGATTGAGTTTGAACGTGACGAACCGTCCTATACGGTCGAGACGATGAGACGGTTGCGGGACTTGTTTCCGGACGACACGTTCTTCTTCTTGATTGGGGCGGACTCGCTCGAATCACTTGAGAAGTGGTACGATTACGAGACGCTCGTCACCCTCGTCACGTTCGGGGCTGTCGCGCGTCCGGGCAGCCGCTACCGCATCCCGAAACAGGCAGATGTGCGCACGATCGATATGCCGCAACTCGAAATCTCGTCGACCGATATCCGGGAGCGGACGAGACGGGACAAGTCCATCAAATATCTCGTCCCGCTCGATGTCGAAACTTATATCAAGGAGCGCGACTTGTATGACGTATGAGGAAGCACAATCATTGATTGAGGCGACGTTGCCCGAGAAACGCTACATCCACACGCTCGGTGTCGTCGAGACGGCCGACCGGTTGGCCCGCTTGTACGGTGCCGATGTGGAAGCGGCGCGACTCGCGGCGATGTTGCACGACTATGCGAAATATTTGGATGCCGACATGATGCGGCAAGTCGTGGTCGAGGAGAACCTCGATCCGAGCTTGCTTGCGTTCGATGACGAGCTGTTGCATGCGCCGGTCGGGGCCATCCTGTTAGACCGAGCGTACGACCTTGACCCGGCCGTCGTGTCGGCCATCAAGAACCACACGACCGGAGAACCGGGCATGTCCCGGCTCGACCAGATTTTATTCGTTGCGGACGCGATCGAACCGAATCGGTCGTATCCCGGCGTCGACGTCTTACGTGACCTCGCGGATCGTTCGCTCGAAGCGGCCGTCGTCGCGACGTTGCGCCAGACGATTGCTTATTTATTGAACAAGTCGGTGCGGATTTTCCCACTGACGATTGAGACGTATAACCATTTTGTGAAAACACCCTAGGAGGTACAGTATGACTGTAAAAGAAGAATTAGAATTGATCGTGAAGGCCGCTGACGATAAGCGTGCCGAAGATATCGTCGTCCTCGACATGGAAGGCATCTCACCAGTCGCAGATTATTTCGTCATCTGCCACGGTAACTCAGAGAAGCAAGTCCAAGCGATCGCGCGCGAAATCAAAGACGTGGCCGGCGAGCATGAGCTTCCGCTCCACAAATTCGAAGGCATGGACTCGGCACGTTGGGTGCTCGCTGACCTCGAAAACGTCGTCGTCCATATCTTCCATCGCGATGACCGCGACTACTACAACCTTGAAAAACTGTGGGCAGATGCGCCACAAGTGGAAGTAGAAGTCGGCTAATGGCGTACGAAGGGTTCGCCTACGTCTACGATGAGTTGATGAAAGATGCCCCGTACGAGGACTGGGTCGCCTTCGTGCGCCGCCATGTCAAAGACGGTGCATCGCTTGCTGACGTCGGATGCGGGACGGGCTCGGCGACGATTCGCTTGGCGCAGTATTACGAGACGATCGGACTCGACTTATCTGAGTCGATGCTCGAAGTCGCCCAAGAGAAAGCGCTCGAGGCAGGCATCACGCTTCCGCTCTGGCAACAGGATATGCGGGAGCTTGAATTGCCACATCCGGTCGACGCCGTGACAATCCTCTGTGACTCGCTTTGCTATCTCGAGGATGAGGCCGATGTCATCGACACGTTCGAGGCGGTGTACGAACAATTGAAACCGGGCGGCATGTTCATCTTTGATGTGCATTCGCCAAACAAGATGCAGACGCTTTTCAACCAGAAGACGTATGCCTCGAACGGGGAAGATTGCTCGTATATCTGGTTCGCCGACCCAGGCGAAGCACCGCTCTCGGTCGTTCACGATTTGACGTTCTTTGTCGCCCTTGAGGATGGCACGTATGAGCGTGTCGAAGAGACGCATGAGCAACGGACGTATGAGCCGGGGCAATATATGCAATGGCTCATCGGAGCCGGCTTCCATGTGAAATCGGTCACGGCCGACTTTACAGACCAAGCTCCGGGCCCGAACGCAGAACGAATCTTTTTTGTCGCCCAGAAATAAACGAGACCCCATCGCGGATTTGCGATGGGGTCTCGAGCTGTTAACGAATCAAATCGCAACATGCGGTCTGATTTTTTTATTGATGGCTCTGCCCGAAGTGAAGCATTGCTGCAGTCATGTTTGCCCAATTCGTGTTTCCATGCCTCCAAGTCAGGTGTTTAATACTTGATTTATAAAGGCAGCTTTAGCTTGAGTATACTTTTCTCGGTCATTACGAAATTCTTTTGCTAAATGTCTTTTAAGAAGCCCGTACTCTTTTATAAGCGAAGGATTGTCTCGTAATTTATCTCGAAACTCAATCTGTTTTCCCCAACGATCTTCTGTCACTTTCATGATGTGTAAATGGGCAACTCGCTTATCATTTTTTACTTTCACAAAAAATCTCCGCCAGGATTGTCCATCTAGTTCAGGTGGTACATAGTGCCAATCATGCAACGTTAACGTATCAACAATATCGTGGATTTTTTCAAACGATTCGATCCCAATCATCACATCTATAATCGGTTTTGCGGGTAGACCAGGAACGGCCGTACTACCTATGTGTTCCGCTTCCTTGATGTCAAACTTTGAAAGTAAGTCGAACAACTCTCTTGTTTCTTGTAGACCTAACCGTGCCCACTGCACATTAGAATCTTCTATTTCAATAGTCTCATAAGCCCAAATCGGAATATTTGAGTGTTCGTGTTTGTCTTCTTTCATGAGTTTATCCCATCTCCCTGAAAGTTTTTTCACTTTATACGCAGAACCTCATTTTAAAACGCGATATAGAGAACCAGATCATTTTTATCTCATGTTGCTTACAGCCTTGTTTCTCCGTTCACAAGTAATTCAGTGTTGATTCATGGCCCCGTCATAATGCTAATCATAAAAAGAGTCGAAAAACCCCATCGCAAGTAGCATGGGGTCTTTGTCATGGTCAAGCCTCGTGACTAAATTGCCATTGGACACCGAAACGGTCTTCGACCATGCCGTACGCTTTGCTCCAGAACGTCTCTTGGAGCGGCATGAGGACACGGCCGCCGTCAGATAGGGCCTCGAATTCACGACGGATGGCGTGGAGGTCATCTGTCACGACGGCGAGCGTGATGTTCTGTCCGAACGTGACCGGACCGTCCGGCATCGCGTCCGAAAACATGAGCGAAGTGCCGTGGACGCTTAGACGGGCATGGAGCACGAGGTCGGCCAGCTCATCCGGTACCGGTTCACCGTCCGGTCCAGGCTGGGCAGCAAACGTCATGATGTCCGGGGCGGGCTCGGCGAAGACGTCGGCATAAAACAGGACGGCGTCGCGACAGTCGCCATTGAAATTGAGATACGGGTTGATCGGCATGAGTGTTCCTCCTCGAATCGTTTCTTTCAGTATGAGACAAACTGATGACGGAAGAATCCGACAAAAGCACGAATTTTCGGACGGGATTGTTGAAACGGTCGCTGAAACGGGAATACGGTAGGTGAGACATTCTTACGAAGGAAGGCGCGCAGAGATGAAACTGACACGAGGACGTCTACTGGAATTCGGGTTCGTGTTGTTCATGGCGGTCATACTCGTCACGTCGATCATCGAAGGAGAGTGGTTTGACGCGAGCGTCGCCGGGGCGGGAATCGTGTCGGGTTTGATTCCGTTCATCCTCGAGAAGACGTTCAAAACCGAGTTCGACGCTAAAATGAAAGTCGCCTATATCTTATTCTTGTTTGCGTCGCAGTACTTGGGGTCAATTGTCGGCTTATATTCGAACGGTTGGTGGGACACGTTTCTTCACGTGTTGAGCGGCGTCTTCTTGGCGTTTCTCGGCTTTGATTTCTTAAGTCGACTTGATGAGGACATCCGACTTGAGATGCCGAAGCGGTTCGTCTTCGTCTATATCGTCGTCTTCGCGATGGCCGGGGCGGCACTTTGGGAAATGTATGAATTCACATCGGACTTGCTATTGAACACGACGATGCAAGGGAACGGGAACGACGACACGATGGTCGATCTCGTTGCCGGATCACTCGGCGGCATTATCGCAGCCTTGCTCGTGACCGAGATTCACCGAAAAGAACAACACAAGAAACGTAAAAACTGAAAGCGATTGCAAAACGTCCGAGCATAGCTCGAGCGTTTTATTTGTAATAATTATTATCTTTTAATATCATTAACTTTGTAAGAATGATTATAAAGAGGAGGCAACAATATGGATCAACATCGTCGTCTAACTACTAACCAAGGCGTCCCAATCGGGGATAACGCCAACTCCATCACAGCGGGTCGCCGCGGCCCGACACTTCTCGAAGATTATCAACTCATTGAAAAACTCGCCCACTTTGACCGTGAGCGCGTGCCGGAGCGGGTCGTTCATGCCCGTGGTGCCGGAGCACACGGTGTCTTCAAAGTTAAAAATAGCATGAAACGATATACAAAAGCCAAATTTTTGCAGGAAGAGGGACAAGAGACACCAATCTTCGCTCGCTTCTCAACCGTCATCCATGGTCTTGGCTCACCAGAGACGCTTCGTGACCCACGTGGATTCTCGGTCAAGTTTTACACGGAAGAAGGGAACTATGATTTCGTTGGAAACAACTTACCGGTCTTCTTTATCCGTGACGCCATCAAATTCCCAGACGTGATCCACTCACTCAAACCGGACCCACGGACGAACTTGCAAGACCCAGACCGTTTCTTCGACTTCATGTCGCTCACGCCGGAATCGACGAGCATGCTCATCCACTTGTTCAGCGATGAAGGGATTCCAGCCTCATACCGTCATATGCGCGGTTCATCGGTCCACTCATTCAAATGGGTCAACGAATACGGAAACACGGTGTACATAAAACTCCGTTGGGTCCCAAAACAAGGGGTTAAAAACTTGTCGATGGAAGACGCGGCGAAAGTACAGGCCGAAGACTTCAACCATGCGACACGCGACTTGTTCAACGCCATCGAGGAAGGCGACTTCCCAGAATGGGATCTCTACGTCCAAATCCTCGACCCGGCCGATATGGACAACTTCGACTTCGATCCGCTCGACGCGACAAAAGACTGGTTCGAAGACGTCATCCCGTATCAGCTCGTCGGTACGATGACGCTCAACAAAAACGTCGACAACTACTTTGCCGAGACGGAATCGGTCGGCTTCAACCCGGGCGTGCTTGTACCTGGGATTCAACCGTCGGAAGACAAAATGCTCCAAGGTCGCTTGTTCTCCTATTCGGATACGCAACGTTACCGGATCGGAGCGAACTACTTGCAGCTCCCAATCAACTGTCCGTTCGCACAAGTGTCGAACAATCAGCGTGATGGCGTGATGCCGTTCAAACAACAAACGAGCCCGGTCAACTATGAACCGAACCGCTATGAGGACGCACCGAAACCGGATGCGGCTTATATCGAGACGGAACAACCACTCTCAGGCGTGGCCGGACGTCAAAAAATCGAGAAGACGAACGACTTCGGTCAAGCTGGAGAAGTGTACCGTCGCTACTCGGAAGAAGAGAAGACGGCACTCGTGAACAACTTGGTGGCGCATATTAAAGAAGTTCGCCATGAAAACACGGTGCTCCTCTTGATCTGCAACTTCTACCGGGCCGACCGCGACCTCGGCGCGCGTCTCTCGGAAGCACTTAACGTCGATATCACACCGTTCTTGAGTCAAGTCACAGAATAAACACGCAAGCAGAGTGGGAACAGGCCACTCTGCTTTTTTTGCGTATACTAGAAAGTGGAGGGGATGAGATGAATATACGAAGTGGGGGATATTTGCTGATTGAACGTACAAAACGAGCAGCTTATATGGACGCGCAACTTATTCCGGAGTCCGTACAATCAGCAAGTGCATGCATTTGTGAGCAACACCCGGCGCTCGATGTGCTTTGGGGGACTTCAAAAGAGCGTAAGAAGGCGTATCGAGAACGACTGCGACTTAGCGAAGAAGCGTTCTTTAAGCTCACGGAATGGGTGGAGATTCATCAAGAGAGTGGGGACCTCGGATACCCTCAAACGTTTCAGACGGTTGAACTCGCCAAGAGATTTCGCAATTGTTTCTTCTCTCACATCGAGCTCGACATCATTGAACTCGGTTTGCCTGAGTCTTATGTTGCTGACTTTTTAGCAGAAGGGGACGAAGGAGAGAGTCTTGAGCGTTATGGTGTCGAACGTTTATTGCGACATGGATGCGGCGCGCCAGTAGGGAGACTGCTCGGGTACGAAGTGCTCGGTTATGAGAATGGCATGTTTCATTCGTATCTATGTAATGGGCTAGAACAAGATTTTGCCAAACAGTTCTCGTTCCAGTTGAATAGACACGGATTCATATCGACATTTGAAGAAGCGGAACGCTATTGTACATACAGCAATCAAGAAAACGTTGGAACCGAGCCTGTCTTATGGTTACCATGGGCCATTTATGAAGTGGAGTGAGGTCGCAAAAATTGTCCCGAGCCCGTCCATATGCCAAGATAAGAAAAAAGGGGGATGCTTCATGAATCAAGTCATCGAAACACTACTGAACCACCGCTCTGTCCGCTCGTTCACGGACGAGACGTTGACCGACGAACAAATCCGGCTCATCGTCGAGAGCGCCCAGCGCGCGTCGACGTCGAGCTTTATCCAAGCCTATTCCATCATCGGGGTGACCGACCCGGAGAAGAAAGCACGTCTGGCCGAAATCGCCGGCAACCAGCAATACGTCATCGACAACGGTCACTTCTTCGTCTTCTGCGCCGACCTATATCGACACGAGTTGATTGGAGAACTGCGGGAGGCCGAAGTGAATGCGACGCTCGAGACGGACGAGAAGTTGCTTGTCGCGGTCATCGATGCCGCGCTCGCGTCGCAAAATGCCGTCGTGGCCGCCGAATCGATGGGCCTCGGCATTTGTTACATCGGTGGGATTCGCAATGATATGTTCGCTGTGAAGGAACTGCTCGGTCTGCCGGAGCGGGTATTGCCGCTCTTCGGACTTGCCGTCGGTGTACCGGAGCACGTCGAAGGTCAAAAACCGCGCCTCCCGCTCGAGCATATTTATCACGAGAACACATACGTCGCAGACGCCGAGCAACTGAAACAAGAACTCGATGCATATGATGCGACGATTCACGACTACTACGCGGCCCGTGGGTCGAACCAACGAAGCGATACGTGGACCGGACAAATGGGACGGATGTTATCGAAACCGACCCGGCTCGACGTAAAAGACTTCTTGAAGACTCAAGGTTATTCAAAGCAAAATTAAGAACCGCTCAGGCGGTTTTTAATTTGGGGACGCTGTCTAAACAGAAGGGGGCAATCACGATAAAAGGAATCAAACCTTTATTGATTTGTACGTTGATTATTTCAATCATATTGATTGTGTTTACATCTCTTGAATTTCTAATCTTGAAAATACTCGGTCTACAATATGAATCGTTGTGGAGTCTGCTCCTCTTATTCCTCGTATACGGACTGTCAGAGATCCCGATTAACTTGTTTCTGTCGGCTTTATTGAAGGCGTTGACGACTCTCAATGTCATCCAATCACATACAGGGATGTTAGCTTTGTTCCTTCACATTATGAGTACATTCATCATTGTTAACATCATTGACCGATTGATGACGTCTGTGTCGATTTCTCAACTGGGGATCAGTCTGTTCTCGCTTGTCACAGGTCTAGTAGGGTGGTTATCTATTCAACAAGATCCTGATCCTCCAAAACGAGGTTCAAAAGAATTTGAAGTTTACGAAAAAAGATGAGTAGAATTACCGGCGAGACAAATAAAGGAGCGGCTTTTCTCAATCGAGAGAAAACCGCTCCTTTATTTTCAATTTGTCTGAGCATCGAGCCAGGCGTGGTCGATGGCGCCGAATTGCTTGGCGACGATGACTCCATTTTCATCGAGGACGTACGTCGTCGGCATCGCCTGAATCCGATACGCATCCCCGACGATTCCTTCTTCGTCATAGACGACTTCGAACGCATCTTCATACGGGGCGACGAACGATTCGGCATCAGCGACATCCCGTTCGCTCGTCGTCGTATTGACGGCGACGATGGTCACATCGTCTTGTTCACGGGCAAACTTGGCCATGTCAGGCATCTCGGCCCGACACGGTGGGCACCACGACGCCCAGAAGTTGACGACGACCCGTTCGCCGCGCAACTCACTCAAGTTGAAGGTCGTCCCATCCGTCCGCTTCAATTCGAAGTTCGGTGGCACTTGACCAATGTTCAAACCGGTCTGAGACGAACCGGTTTCGAGTCGTGGTGTCTCGTCTGGTAGACTGGCGTTGATGATGGCGAGCACGACGATGAGACCGAGTCCGTATTGAAGGGCCTTCTGGGACGGTCGCGCCACGTAGGCGGCGACGGCGATTAGAAGGAAGGACGGAATGATCCACCACAACTCGAACGTACCGGTGACGATTGACCCGATCAACCAAATCGAAAATGCACCGACCCCCGTCCAGAGCAGCGCTCCAAGCGTCGGTGTCCGCATCCAGCGCCACGTTGCGATAAGCAGTAAGACGATGAGGGCGGCCATATAGAGATGGAGCGGTTGCGGTGAAGAAAGCAGCGGGAGCGTCCCATATTTCGGGACGACGAGCGTCATCGCAAACCAAAGGAACAAGGCCGAGAACAACCAATAGCCACGAAGGCTAGGCGTGAGCCGGAATACAAAAAAAGCAATCACGGCAGCGGCAATGAGAAGTGACCACGTGCCGCCGGTCGCATAAAGGGATAAGGCCAAACTTCCTGTCGACGCGAGACCGAGGACGATCGCGCTTCCTTTCCAAGCGAGGAAACCGGCGAACCATGTCCCGAGGACGGCGTCGCGTTCTTTTTCCGACAAGCCGATTTTTTTAAAGCCGATGTAGAGAATAAGTAGGCTGGCCATCATAGCCAGCAAATCGAGTCGAACGTTCAATGGACCGATGGCAATCACACAATCCCTCCTAGAGAAAAAGCGCCCAAACGAGTGGGCGCTTTCTTTGTTTGTAGTATAGCATTAGCCGATTTGTTCTGCATTGAGGACAGTCTTCATCGCGCCATAGCCACCGAGGATGTTTTGGATATCCTTGTAGCCGAGTGATTGAAGCACACTCGCGGCCATCCGTGAACGGACGCCAGATGCACAGTGAACGGCGATTGTTTGATCTGTCGGGAGACCTTCATGGTCGCGTGCCAGTTTACCGAGTAGGATGCGCTCGGCTTTCTCGTAGTGGCTCGCGTTCCATTCTGTCGCATTTCGGACATCGAGGACGAAAACGTCACCTTTTTCTGCCGACTCGATCGCTTGTTCCGCTGTCACATCTGTGTACGTTTCCGTCAAGAGTTCTTGATCGAGTTCTTCGACTGGGACGATGAAGCGGAGACGGTCGAGACCGATTGATTGAAGATCGGTCTGCACTTGTTCGACGTCTTCCGCGCTCGCGATGAGCGTGATGTCTTTGTCGAAGTTGACGAGCCAGCCGGCCCATGAGACGAATTTCGTGTTGTATGGGATGTTGATGGTGCCAGGGACGTGTCCTTTGGCGAATTCTTCCCCTGTACGTGTATCGACGACTTGTGTCTCGTCGACGAGCGTGTCGAGGCGGTCCGTACCGACGACTTCCGGACGAGCGATCATGTTCGTCACTTGAATGCCTTCTTTGTTTACTTTCTTCATCATTGCGAAGTAGTTCGGCGGTTCTGGTTGATCCGTCGTCAACTCTTTGATGAACGCATCTTGATCAGTCATTTGAAGTGCCCAGTTCGTCGCTTTCTCGTAACCGACTGTCGATGTCGGGATGGCGCCGAGCGCTTTCCCACAGGCACTGCCGGCACCGTGGCCCGGCCAGACTTGAACGAAGTCAGGAAGAGCTTTGAACTTCTTGAGCGAGTTGAACATTTGCTCGGCACCGATGGCTGTCGTTCCTTTTACGCCAGCTGCTTCTTCGAGCAAGTCAGGACGACCGATGTCGCCGACGAAGACGAAGTCGCCTGTGAAGATGCCCATCGGTTGTGTTTGGTTCCGGTCATAGAGTAAGAACGAGATGTGTTCTGGCGTGTGGCCTGGTGTATGCATGACTTCGAGTGTGACGTTACCGACTTTGAACGTGTCGCCATTTTTGACGAGTTTTGAATCGATGTCTTTCGCGAACGCATATTTCCATGACGCGTCACCTTCGTCTGAGAGGTAAGCTGTTGAACCGGTGCGTTTCGCAAGCTCGAGTGAACCTGATACGAAATCGGCGTGGATGTGAGTCTCAGCCGTCGCGACGATTTTCATGCCTTCTTTTTCAGCTTCTTGAAGATAAGGTGTGATGTTACGGGCCGGGTCGATGACGACGGCTTCGCCGGTCATTTGGCAACCGACCATATAAGATGCTTGTGCTAATTTTTGATCATAGAAATAACGTAATAACATGTGGAATACCCCCTAAGAATAGTTGACTGTAAACGACTGTGTTTTTTTTACTGTATATATAGAAGATTGTTAGACCGTTTCACCTGTCCAGCTCATCATGCCGCCATCGACGTTGATGACATCGAAGCCGAGTGAGTCGAGGTAAGCCGAAGCGTTCATGCTTCGTCCGCCTGCCGCACAGATGACGTGAATCGGTTTCGAACGATCGAGCTCATCGACTTTCGCACCGAATTCAGAGAGTGGGACGTTTTTCGCTTGCTTGATGTGGCCACCTGCAAATTCGTCTGTCTCTCGAACATCAATCAAGTTAAGCGTCTCATCAGATTGAAGCAACGTTTCTAGTTCAGTAGTCGAAATGGTTTTCATGAGTGATAAATCTCCTTTGTGATTCAAGAATTTTTGAAGTGAGTTTCTTTCGTTGTTTTTAATATACCCCCTGAGGTATACTGAATGCAAGAAAAAGAATCGGAGGTCAAAAATTGAAGAAAATCATGATGATTGTATCGATTTTAGTGCTAGCGACGGTCGGAATCGTTCTTTTTACGTCAGATGAGAGTGAAATTACAAAAATCGACGTCGAAACACTACAAAACAGATTGGAAAACGAAGAAATAACCTTGTTAGACGTCCGAGAAGTGGATGAATACGAGGGGGGGCATATTGAAGGAGCGGTGAACGCACCACTTTCATCATTAAATGCAACCGAATTGTCTTATCCGAAAGATGAACCGATTTATGTCATCTGCCAGAGCGGAAATCGAAGTGCTCAAGCGGCACAGTTGTTGCAAGAACGTGGCTACACGGAAATTTATGATATCTCAGGCGGCATGATCGCTTGGGAACAACAATAAAACTTACTTATATAGAGGGTAGGGAATTGGAGGAGTTAATATGGAATTTGGATTTATTATCACCATCTTTTTGATCGGCTTTATCGGGTCGTTCATTTCGGGGATGGTCGGGATTGGCGGATCGATTATTAAATATCCGATGCTGTTGTACATTCCACCGCTTCTCGGCTTCGCAGCGTTCAGCACCCATGAGGTTTCCGGGATCAGCGCGATTCAAGTTTTCTTCGCGACGATCGGTGGGATTTACGCATACCGGAAAGGCGGCTACTTGAACAAGCAGCTCATCCTGTATATGGGTGTCGCCGTCTTGATCGGGAGTTTCATCGGCGGCTACGGCTCGACGCTCTTGTCTGAGAACTTGATTAACGTCGTCTACGCCGTGCTCGCGACGATTGCGACAATCATGATGTTCTTACCGAAAAAGAACGTCGAGGACGTCCCGCTCGACCAAGTCACATTCAATAAAGTGATTGCAGCGAGTTCGGCGTTCGTCGTCGGGGTGGCCGCGGGAATCGTCGGGGCGGCAGGCGCGTTCATTTTGATGCCGATTATGCTCGTCGTGCTCCGGATTCCGACGAAGATGGCGATCGCGAGTTCGCTCGCCATCACGTTCATCTCGTCAATCGGCTCGACAGCAGGGAAAATCATCACCGACCAAATTGTGTGGGAACCTGCCGTCATCATGATTATCGCCAGTTTGATCGCCGCACCGCTCGGCGCGAACGTCGGTAAAAACATGAAGACGAAATCACTGCAGATGATTTTAGCGTTACTCATTTTAGCGAGTACAGTAAAAATTTGGATGGATATCATCGGGTGAGCGAATCACTCGTAATCGGCTACCGAGGCGACTCGGTAGTCTTTTTTTCGTAAACATTGCAATCGGATTGTTAAGTTTGTGTATAGTTGTAAACGTCAATTAGTTGAATTGAGTTCAAGGGAACGTTAAAATATAGCTTATACGTCTAAAAAGAAAATGAATCTTTAACTTGAATTCCATATAAGGAGTGTTTACATGAATCCCATGAATCAATCGAAAGGAAGGATGGACCGCTTCCGCCAGACGGCGCTCGACTCGTTCAAGACACACCGTCTGTTTTGGATGTTCACCATCCTGTTATGGACGAAGTCGCTGATCGCGTATCAGTTCTTCTTCAATATGCCGGCCGAGAACGCGGTCCAGGCATTCATCCTCATCATCAACCCGCTCAGTTTCACGTTGTTCCTGTTCGCTTTCAGCTTCTTCTTTGGGGGGAATAAGCGGAAGTGGGCACTGTACAGTCTGTACCTCGTCTCCTCGCTCATCTTGTTCGCGGATACGACGTACTATCGTGAGTTCACAGACTTCTTGACCGTACCGGTCTTGTTCCAGTCGTCGAACATGGAGACGCTCTCGTCTTCATTCCTGTCGCTTCTCGAATGGAAAGACTTGCTCCTATTAGGGGACCTCGTTGTGCTTCCATTCCTACTATGGAAGATGAACGAGACGAGCCAGGCATCGCAACGCCGCGTCTTAATCACGTTCGGTGCGGCCGCGGCCTTGTTCGGGTTCAACCTCGTCCTCGCCGAAACGGAGCGTCCAGAACTGTTGACGCGCTCGTTCGACCGAGAGCTGTTGGTTAAAAACTTAGGAACGTTCAACTTCCACGTCTACGACGCCATGCTCCAAACGAAGACGTCGGCCCAGAAGGCGCTCGCAGACGGTTCTGAACTGGATGAAGTCGAGAATTTCACACGTCAGAACTATGCGGCTCCGGACCCGGAGATGTTCGGGAAGTATAAAGGCAAGAACGTGGTCGTTGTCTCGTTCGAGTCGGCCCAAAACTTCACGCACAACATGAAAGCGTCGAACGGCGAGTACATCACGCCGAACTTGAACAAACTGATCGAAGAGTCCCACTACTGGCCGAACTATTACCATACGACCGGCCAAGGGAAGACGTCAGATGCCGAGTTCGCACTCGATAACTCGCTTTACGGCCTCTCACGTGGAGGAGTCTACTTCACGAACGCCGACAACGAATATAACGCGTTACCAGAAGTCATCAAAGATGACAACTATTACTCGGCCGTGTTCCACGCCAACAACAAATCGTTCTGGAACCGCGACCAGATGTATCAAAACATCGGCGTCGACAAGTTCTTTGACGAAGCCAGCTATGACCTCGGAAACCCCGAGGATATGACGGAGTGGGGTCTACTCGATGATGAGTTCTTCCGCCAATCGGTACCGATGCTCGAAGAGCTTCCGGAACCGTTCTACGCGAAGTTCATCACGCTCACGAACCACTTCCCGTATACGATGCCGAGTGAAAAGCACGAGCTCGTCCCGAAATTCGAGACGAACTCGACGACACTCAACAACTTCCCGCAAGCGCTCGCTTACCAGGATTATGCCCTCGGCTTGTTCATCGATGAGTTGAAGGCGAACGGCATGTGGGACGACACGATTTTCGTCGTCTACGGTGACCATTACGGGATCTCGACGAACCATAATGACGCGATGGCCGACTTGCTCGGCAAAGACGAGTTGACGCCATACGATGTGGCTAAACTTCAAGCGGTTCCGTTCGCGATCCACTTACCGGGCCAAGACAAGGGTGAAGTGCACGAGACAATCGGAAGTCACGTCGACATGAACCCGACGATTCAGCACTTGCTCGGAATCGATACGTCTGAACAGGTCGGATTCGGGAATGACTTGTTCTCGAAAGAGCATTATGACCGCGCCATCTTCCGTGATGGAACGGTCGTGACGCAAGACCATCTGTTCACGCAGTCGATGTGTTATGACGCCAAGACTGGCGAAGTCGCTGAAGATGGTGCAGCATGTACGCCACTTGAAGAAGAAGCGAATAAAATCCTTGAGATGAACGACCAGCTCATCTATTCGGATTTACTTCGCTTCAAGCAAGACCAATAACGAGGAGAGGAAAGGTTGGAGACAATCTTTTCTCTTTTTTTGTGGTCGTGGCGTGCTAGGAAGACTAAGATGAAAGCACAGTAGCTTTCCAAAGGAGAATTTATGACATTAGATTATACGGGAGAACGGGTCATCCCAGATCGCATGGACCCGCTGAACGGCTTGTTGCTCGAACATATCGCCCGTTACCATTTCGCCTTGTTATACATGAACGGACGCGTCCTCGATTTTGCGAGTGGGAGTGGATATGGCAGTCAATTGATTGCGAAGAACTTGAAAGGGATCGTGACCGAGGTCGTCGCTGTCGACTTGTCAGAAGAGGCGACACGTTATGCGAAAGGGCGTTATCACCATCCGAACGTCAACTATATCGTCGGCGATGTCGTCGACCGGACGTTGCCGGACAAACTGGGGACGTTCGATTGCATCGTCAGCTTCGAGACGATTGAACATGTCACCGACTATGAGGCGTTCATGGCGAACGTGTGGGACTTATTGAAGCCAGGCGGAATCTTGGTGTTGTCGACACCGTTCGGTCAAGGCGTTGGGCAACCGACGAATGAGCCCTTCCATGCCCATCAGTTCACTGAGGCCGAGTTTGAGGAATTATTTACGGCCTTCACATCGACCGAGTTCTATTACCAGCGAGGCGTGCTCGTCGAACCGAAGCGGGGGACGCGTCATTATCCAATCGGCATCACCGTCGCGGTCAAATAAAAAATCCCGATGAACGAGGTCATCGGGTAATGAAATAGTATAACAGGCCGAGCGCCAAAAATGAGACCGGGAACAAGACGATATACGTCCACGACACCATTGACCAGCTTTTCTTTTGATTGTAGTCTGATTTGTCTTTCCCGAGTCCGACCATGATCGTAAAAATGAGGGCAAGCACGCAAACGAGTAACGATAATCCAATTGTGAGATACATGTTGTCACATCCTTCATTGTTTCTTCATATATCAAGCATAGCTGAAAACAAAACGAAAAAGCCTCTGAAATGTTGGGATTCTGTGTCCAACAGTCAGAGGCTTTTATCACACCTGGGTATCTTTTATATACGTGTCGGCATCATCGGTCGAAATGCCGAGCGCCTCATGGATGACGGTCAAGGCGCTGTCGTTGCGCTTGTCCGTCTCGGCGGCGACACAGTCGCGCGGGACGTGGAGCTCATACTCGCGCATATAGCCGTCGTTCGCCGAGAACAAGATACAGATGTCCGAGGCGACACCGGTCAGGACGAGCGATGTGACCTCAAGTTGACGCAACAAGATATCGAGCTGCGTCCCGTAAAACGTCGAGTGCCTTGGTTTGATGATGAAATACTCTTTGTCTTCCGGTGCAATCCGTTTTGCGATAGAGCTGCCTTTCGACGACTCGACGTGACGGATGATATCCTCGGTGCTGTCTTTCCACTGACCGAAGTTGTCGTTGCAATAGATGACCGGCCAATCGTTCGCCTTAAAATGACGCTTCAGCTTCAAAATCGGGTCGACGATCGGCTCTGTGTTTCGAAGTAAGTCCTCCCCGCCGACAAAGTCGAAATCATTGAACATGTCGATGATGAGTAACGCCGTCTTTGACATCGTGGTCCCTCCATTCAAAATGAGTCTCACATTATGAAGTACCACTCTACCGACGGCGTTAATCGTCATTCAGCGAACGTTTTGCTCCGGAATACGAATGCTGTGATGATATAGAACGCGACGATATGAATCAACACATAGAACGCTGAGAACCAAATCGTTACGTCCATTGTTTCCATGAAGCCAGGGCTCTGGTAATAAATCGACAGGTCCGTATGCAAGAAGACGATCCATTTGGCAATGTCCGGCTTCCAAGCGATGAGGAGTCCGCCAATCATCGTCGAAACGAAGTTCGCGAGCACGGTGAAACCAATGACGACGCCAACGGACTTGAAGACGACCGAGAACATGAGCGTCAAGAAGATGACGAAGACGCCGCTCGAGACACTAAGTAAGACGTTGCGGAACTGCTCGAACGTCAATGCTCCGTCGAGCGTCCAGGCGAAGCCATACGTGACGGCAAGGATGAACACGAATTGGACGAGCATGATCAAGAGCGCGGCGACAAGTTTCGAGAGTAAAATCCGGTCACGCGAGTAAGGGCTCATGAGCAAGTGCTTCAACGTATCAAATTTCAACTCATTTCCAATCATCTCGGCTGTGAACACGATCGTGAAAATACCGAGGAACGTCATGGCGGCCATCGTCGCATAGTTGACGAATGTTTCCGCGTCACCTGGATTGTCGCCGCTCCGGACGATGAAGTACGTCAAGATGATAATCCCGGTATACATGCCGAGCGCGATCAACGGTTTGATCGTGCGCCGCCACTTCATAAATTCATTGGCTAGTAATGAACGCATTGTTCGTGCCTCCTTCTTTCTTCGTCACTTTCAAGAACTGCTCCTCAAGTGTCTCGTGCTTCATGCCGATTTGATAGACCGCGATGTCGCGATCGACAAGATGTTTCAACAAGTGCGGGATATCCGTTTCCGGACGTGGGACGATGAACGTCTCGGCCGATTGTTGAATGATTTTCACGTCATCGAACGCGAGTGCGACGACATCGAGCGCCTCGTTCATTTGTTTGCGGTCGACTTTACAGAGGATGACGCTCTCCGTCTTCGCTTCGCCGTCACCTTGAATCGATTTGATTTGTCCTTGGTCGATGATGGCGAACCGATCGGTGATCAGTTCCATCTCGCTCAATAAATGACTTGAGATGAGGATGGCGATGCCGCGATGGTCGGCTAAATGCCGTAAGTAGTTACGCAAATCGGCGATTCCGGCCGGGTCGAGCCCGTTCGTCGGTTCGTCGAGAATCAAAACTTTCGGGTTATGGAGTAGGGCACGGGCAATCCCGAGGCGCTGTTTCATCCCGAGCGAGTATTGTTTCACTTTCATATCAAGTTTCGTCTCGAGTCCGACGAGGGCACCGAGGGCGTTCAAATCGACTTTCTTTAGGCCGGGAATCAAGTTCATCGCGTGAATCAAGTTCTCGCGGCCCGTCAAATATGGATAGAAGGCCGGGTTCTCGACGATGGCTCCGATGCGACTGAGCGCTTGTTGGCGATCTGTTGAGACGTCGAACCCGTCGACAGTCACAGTTCCGTGTGTCGCCGGCATGAGTCCGGTGATGATGCGGATCGTCGTCGTCTTCCCGGCGCCGTTCGGTCCAAGGAATCCGAAGATTTCTCCAGGGGTGACGTCAAAACTGACGTTTGTCAGGACGTTCGTCTGCCCCATTTTCTTGTGTACGTTTTGTACGGATAACATAAGGTCACCTTGCTTTCGTTGAGAGTATTTTCCAACTGGATTACCGTACTATACGGGGCAGATTGAAACAAGGTTTCACCTATTTTTGAAATTGTTGAAACAAACGCATGATTTCACAATTTGTTGATAAGGAAAACTTATTGAAATAGTATGGACGAATTGTGAATTTGAAAGGGTCTTTCCATATGGAAAGGTGTAGTATGGAGAGGAGAGAAAGAGGCAAGATTTGGCTCTTTTTGCAGGACGAATCAGAAGGATGAACTGCTTCGTGCTTAATGTTAAAATGAAAGCGTTCACACATCGGGCGCACAGGAACGGATAGGGGGATTTATTCAATGGGAGAGTCGTCGAACGGTCGCGAAGAAGTGCAAGCATTTTATGGTCCAAACTTAGGCTATATCGTTGAATTGTACGAGCAGTATGTGGAAGACCCAGAATCAGTCGATGCGGAGACGCGTCAATACTTTGACGAACACGGGGCACCGGAAACGAGCGCACCTGTCGCGCCGGCTGCATCGTTTGATTTAGAGAAAGTCGTGGCAGCGACACGGTTGGTCAATGATATCCGGGCACTCGGCCATAAAGCGGCCGACATCTATCCGCTCAAAGACCACCCGCGCGAGCACGGCTTATTTGCGTTTGACCGCTACGGGTTGAGTGAAGCGGACCTCGAGCAAGTACCGGCTCACTTGTTGTCGGAAGACGTGCCGAAGCCGGGTGCGAACGCGCTCGAGCTCGTTCGTCACTTGCTTGACGTCTATACAGGACCGGTCGCCATCGAGCTCCGTCACTTGGATGACATGGAAGAGAAGCGTTGGATTCGCCGCCGCATCGAGCAGGGCGCATTGAAAGCGAAATACTCGAAGAACGAGAAAATCGAGTTGTTCCAACGTCTAGCGGAAACAGAGTTGTTCGAGTCGTTCCTTCATAAGACATACGTCGGACAAAAACGCTTCTCAATCGAAGGGCTCGACGCGATGGTGCCGCTCCTTGACGCGATGGTCGGCGGCCTCATCTCGAGCGGGTCAGAACATATCAACATCGGGATGGCCCACCGTGGACGCTTGAACGTGCTCGCGCACGTGCTCGGCAAACCGTATGAGATGATTTTCGCTGAGTTCCAGCACGCTCCGAATAAAGAATTGATTCCGTCGGAAGGATCGATCGGCATCAACTTCGGTTGGTCCGGCGACGTGAAATATCACCTCGGTCTCGACCGCAGAGTGTTAGAAGAGAAGAAAGAGGTCCGCTTGAACCTCGCCAACAACCCGAGTCACCTCGAGTTCGTCGGTTCGGTCGTCGAAGGGTATACGCGCGCCGCGCAAGACGACCGCTCTGAAAAAGGGATGGCCGTCCAACATGACGACAAGGCGGCATCAATCTTGATTCACGGGGACGCCGCGTTCCCAGGTCAAGGCATCGTCGCCGAGACGCTCAACATGACGAACTTGAATGGTTATCGTACAGCCGGGACGGTCCACGTCATCGCCAACAACACGATTGGCTTCACGACCGACCCGAGCGACTCGCGCTCGACACGTTATGCGAGTGATATCGCCAAAGGCTATGAGATTCCGGTGTTCCACGTCAATGCGGACGATCCGGAAGCGTGTGTCGCTGTCGCTAAACTGTGCAGCGAGTATCGCGCCAAGTTCCATAAAGACATTCTCGTCGACTTGGTCGGCTACCGCCGCTACGGTCATAACGAGATGGATGAGCCGATGAACACGAACCCAGTGCTCTATAAGGCCATCAAAGAACACAAATCGGTCCGTCATGTCTATGCCGACGTGCTCGAAGCGGAAGGCGTCATGTCGAAAGAAGACAAAGCGACGATCGAGCAATCGATTGAAGATCGTCTCAAATCGGCCCGTGACCTCGTCCCGGCCGAAGAAGAAGATGCCGACATCATCTTGCCGGAAGCGGTCCACAAAGGCTTCCCGTTCGTTGAGACAGGTGTCGAACGTGACGTGCTCCAGCAATTGAATGACGAATTGCTCGTCTGGCCGGAAGGCTTCGGCGTGTTCCATAAGCTGCAAAAAGTGCTCGACCGTCGCCGTGACGCGTTCGCGGACAACGGGAAAGTCGACTGGGGCCATGCCGAAACGCTCGCTTACGCCTCGATCATCTCGGACGGCACACCAATCCGTTTGAGCGGACAAGATTCGGAGCGAGGTACGTTCGCGCAACGTAACATCATGTTGAACGATGTCGAGACAGGCAAGAAGTTCTCGCCGCTCCATCACTTGTCGACGGCGAACGCCTCGTTCTCGGTGCACAACAGCCCGCTCTCGGAAGGTTCAGTGCTCGGTTTCGAATACGGCTATAACGTCTTCGCCCAAGACACGCTCGTGCTGTGGGAAGCACAGTACGGTGACTTCGCCAACTCGGCCCAGGTTATGTTCGACCAGTTCATCTCGGCCGGCCGCGCCAAATGGGGACAGAAGTCAGGTCTCGTCATGCTGTTGCCGCACGGCTATGAAGGCCAAGGGCCAGAGCACTCGAGCGCCCGCATGGAGCGTTACTTGACGCTCGCTGGAGAGAAAAACTGGACGGTCGCGAATTTGTCGACGGCCGCGCAGTACTTCCACATCTTGCGTCGTCAGGCGAAGATGCTCGGCACGGAACAAATCCGTCCGATGATCATCATGACACCGAAGAGCCTGCTCCGTCATCCGCTTGCAGCCTCATCGGTCGATGAACTGTCAGACAATAACTTCCGTCCGATCATCGAACAAGTTGGTCTCGGTGAGAATCCGGAGCAAGTCGAACGTCTCGTCTTCTGTTCAGGGAAGATGGCAATCGATTTGCAAGAAGCGACGATGAAGTCAGAGGAGTCACTCGACTTCCTGCACATCATCCGCGTCGAAGAAATCTATCCGTTCCCGGTCCGTGAGATCCGTGAATTGATCAGCCGCTATCCGAACGCGAAAGAGATCGTCTGGGTCCAAGAAGAGCCGAAGAACATGGGGGCATGGACGTACATCGAGCCTCGTCTCGAAGCGGTCACATCGAACCGTCTGAACGTCCGCTACGTCGGCCGTCGCCGCCGTTCGAGCCCGGCTGAAGGGAATCCGACAGCCCATAAACAAGAGCAAGCACGCATCATCCGTGAAGCCATCTCACGTGACGCCGTCTCGGCTGCTGCCGGCACGAGCACATACCAAAAAGATCGTAAATAAGTTAAGGGGGAACTCATTGTGATCGAAATCAAAGTACCGGAATTAGCAGAGTCCATTACGGAAGGAACGGTCGCGTCATGGCTTAAACAGCCAGGCGACCACGTCGAAAAAGGGGAAGCCATCGTCGAACTCGAGACAGACAAAGTCAACATCGAGGTGCCGGCCGATGAGTCGGGTACGCTCGACGAGCAATTGGCGGCCGAAGGGGACACGGTCCAAGTCGGACAAGTGATCGCTCGCCTCAGCTCAGGTACTGGTGGCGGCACGGCTGTCGCGACGAAGACAAAAACGGAAGCGGCGACAGAAACGGCTCCAGCACCAGCCGAGACGAAAGTCGAAGCGGTCGGAGAAGCGAAGAAAGTCGAGCGCCGTGAAGAACACGTCGCGAGCCCAGGCAAAGGACCGATCGCGACACCGGCGGCCCGCAAATTGGCTCGTGAGAAAGGCATCGATTTGTCAGCCATCCAAACGAACGACCCGATTGGCCGCATCAACGTCCATGACGTGACGAGCCACGAGTCGAAACCGGCACCGACGCCACAAGCACCGAAAGCTCCGGCAGCGGCACCGCAACCAGCAGCGAGCGGCAAAGACGAAGAGCGCATCAAAATGACGCGCCGTCGTCAAACGATTGCCAACCGTCTCGTCGAAGTGCAACAGACGGCAGCGATGCTGACGACGTTCAACGAAATCGATATGTCGGCTGTCATGGCGCTCCGCAAACGTCGCCAAGAGAAGTTCATCAAAGACAACGACGTCAAACTCGGGTTCATGTCGTTCTTCACGAAGGCGGCCGTCGCGGCACTCAAACGGATGCCGTACTTGAACGCTGAGATTCAAGGCAACGAGATCGTCTTGAAAAAATACTATGATATCGGTATCGCCGTGTCGGCTCCGGACGGTCTCGTTGTCCCGGTCGTCCGCGAAGCGGATCGCAAGAACTTCGGTGAGATCGAGAAAGACATCTTGCACCTCGCCGATAAAGCACGCAATAACAAGCTCGGGTTGAGCGACCTCACAGGTGGAACGTTCACGATCACGAACGGTGGCGTCTTCGGCTCACTCTTGTCGACACCGATCTTGAACGGCCCACAAGTCGCGATTCTCGGGATGCACTCGATTCAACTCCGCCCAATCGCTATCGACGCGGAAACGATGGAGAACCGCCCGATGATGTACGTGGCGCTCTCGTATGACCACCGCATCGTCGATGGTCGTGAGGCCGTGACATTCCTCAAGCACATTAAAGACATGATTGAAGATCCAGAACAATTGTTGTTCGAAGCGTAATACAAGAAGGTCCATGCCGAGCATGGACCTTTGCTTATGCGATGAGCGTCTCATCGAGCGTGATTTGATGCTTTCCGTTCGCCTTTGAGCGATAGAGCGCCTGGTCCGCCCGTTCGATGGCGGCGTGTGGCACCGTCTCCGTCTGCCAGAGCGAGGCGCCGATACTTGCCCCTACGCTTGTCGTCCCGCCTTCAATGGCGATCGGTTCGGACAGGGAAGTGATGAGGTCTTGTCCGATTTGAGTGATCAATCGTTCACTCTTTCCATTCCGTTCGAACAAGAGGAAGAACTCGTCACCGCTCAACCGGACCGGGTAGGCACCATCGAGCGTCACGCGTTTCAACCGTTCGGCAATCTCAATCAAGACATCATCGCCTGTGGCGTGTCCATACGTGTCGTTGACGGCTTTGAAACCGTCGAGGTCGATATAGAAACAGACGTACTCGTTCTTCGTCGCTTGGGCTTCGTTCAAATAGTGTCGAAGCGCCGTTCGATTCGCGAGTCCGGTCAAGACGTCACGGTTGGCGAGTGACTCGTAATGGACACGTTCTGTCTCAGATTCGGTGAGAGACGAGACAAGTGACTCGAGGGCGAATGCGAGCGATTCGATCTCATGAATCCCAGACTGGTGCGGGAACGTCTTGGCCTTCCCTTGCTTCATCAGAGCAGCCGTTTCGGTGATCCGTTGTAACGGTCGCGTCACAATCGAGGCGAGGAACCATCCGAGCGTAGACGTCACGAGCGAGGCGATGAGACCGATCCATAATATTTTGTTCTCTAGTTCGATGACCGGGGCGAACGCGACTTCGGTCGGTTGGCGAACGACGACACTCCAACCGAGTCCGGCGTAATCTTTATAACCTTCACCGGTGGCGACACCAGTCAAATAAGAAGTTCCGTCTTGCCACGTGTCGACGTGCCAGCCTTCTTTCAATGACGTTGGAAGCGGTTTGCCGACGAGGTGGTCGGGACCGAGCAACACCGTGTTGTCACGTCCGCTGACGACGAACAAGTCGGTATACTCGGACTGATGGTGGAGCGTCCGGTTGAAGTGGCGGAGCACTTCATTGCCCCATTCCCAACTAAGGTGGGTCGCGAGCACGCCTTGGAAGGTCCCGTCACGGACGAGCGGGACGCTGATGTCGACGAACTGGAGGACTTCGCCACTCGGATTCGGCAACAGCTCGGCGAGCAACACGGCTTCATGCACATCGCCGATGAACGGCTCAGTCTGTGCCTCGAGGAAAACAGGGCGTTCTTTGATGCTGGCGCCTTCTAAGATTCCGTTCGTCGAAGCGACGACGTTCCCCGACGCGTCGGTCACGCCCATCCACGAGAAAGCGGGGATGTTCGTCTGGACCTGGTCGAGCAGGGCCCGGCTCGAGGCAGGGTCGTTCAAGGCGTCAAGCCCTTGAAGTAATTGCACTTCTTGATAGCGTGACCACATGTAAAAGTCGAGCTTGTCGACGAGCTGATGCGACGTCATCGACAACCGTTCCCCAATCTCCGCTTCGAGCGAGGCGGCGGAACGTTGACTCGTCATATACGTAAGCGTGATGGTGAGTAAAAAAACGAGTGTGGCGATGCTGAGCGCCAAAATGAGACCGAGACGCATCGAAAATGATTTCATGAACAAATTCCTCCTACAATAACAACATCCACTTTGTTCATCGTCATTTTTTCCATGACATGAAGCAAAGTTGAGAAAAAACAAGGTCGATTTCGTGGAAACAGATAGCGCTTTCGTTATAATGAAAGACGAATCGATACAAATAGAGGTGAAACGATTGAAACAGAACAAACTATTAGTCATCGCGACACTGCTCGCGGTCGCCCTCGTGGCCGTCGTGGTCGTCTTGATGAATCAACCGACCGAACAAGCCGAGACGGCGGCACCGGCGACGACAGAACACGTGTCGACGGAAGGTCAGCCGACGCTCGGTGATGCGGACGCACCCGTCTCGGTCGTCGAATTCGGGGATTACAAATGCCCGTCTTGTAAACAGTGGGGCGAAACGGTCTATCCGAAGTTGAAAGAAGACTATATCGATACAGGGAAAATCAGTTTCAGCTACATTAACGTCCTGTTCCACGGACAAGAGTCGATTTTGGCATCGCTCGCGTCTGAGTCGGTGTATAAACAAGACCCGGACGCGTTCTGGGAGTTCCATAAGGCGCTTTACGACGCGCAACCGGCGAGTCAACAGCACGACGAGGCATGGGTCACGGTCGAGCGGTTGACAGAGATTGCGAGCGAGACGACATCGGTCGATGTGGCGAAGCTCGAGGACGATTTGAGTGAGAACTCGACGGTGCTCGAACAGGTGAGTCTCGATGACGGGCTCGTCAAAGAGCACGGTGTCCAGTTCACACCGTCAATCATGATTAACGGCGTCATGCTCGAGGACCCGTTCGATTACGAGACGATTGAGCGATTGATTGAGCAAGGCACGCCATGAAGCAGTCATTCTTGACCCGTTATGGTCTGTATCTCGCTTGGCTCGTCGCCCTCATGGCGACGCTCGGCAGTCTTTATTTCAGCGAGATTCGCGAGTTCGTGCCATGTGAGCTCTGCTGGATTCAACGCATCTTTATGTATCCGCTCGTCATCTTGCTCGGGGTCGCCGTGTTCACGGACGACCGGGCGGTGAAGAAGTATGTATTGCCGCTCTCCATCCTCGGAGGCCTGGTTTCACTGTACCATTATTTGGTTCAAAAAGTACCCGGTTTCGCCGATATCAAGCCGTGCGTGCAAGGCGTACCGTGCAACGTGCAATACATCAACTGGTTCGGGTTCGTGACGATTCCGTTCCTTGCCTTGACGGCATTTACTTTGATCACGCTCCTCGTCTGGCGCGTGAGACGCAATTGACAATGAAGGAGATGGAACGTGTGAAGAAATGGATGCTCATCGGATTGATCAGCTTGATGGCGGTGCTCGCCGCGTGCGGCCAGGAGATTGAAGACCCGCTCAATTGGGAGATCGAGTCGTTCGACTATATGAATCAAAATGAAGAGATGGTTAGTCTGGACGATTTGAAGGGCAAAGTTTGGATGGCCGACTTCGTCTTCACGAGCTGTGAGACGGTCTGTCCACCGATGACGTACAACATGACGAAACTCAATGAAGCGCTCGTCGAGGAAGGCGTCGAAGACGTCCAATTCGTGTCGTTCAGCGTCGACCCGACCGTCGATACGCCGGACAAGATTCAAGCGTTCATGGCTGATTACGACTTGGCGAAAGCCGATTGGCAATTCTTGACGGGCTATTCGCAAGAAGAGATTGAGGCGTTCGCGCAACAAAACTTCAAAGCGCTCGTCCGCAAACCGTCAGAAGGCACCCAAGTGGATCACGCGACGTGGTTCTATCTCGTCGACCAGGACGGGAAAATCATCAAGGCGTATCAAGGATTCCAAGACGTGCCAATCGAGGATATCGTCAATGACATCAAGATTTTACAGAACTCATAAGACGGCCTGTGCCGTCTTTTTTGTATTCGAAAACAGGGGAATCGGCGTTGGTGCCGTATAATGAATAAGGTAGAGGAGTGGATGGAATTGAAGAAGACACTATTATTTTCATTGATGGGCCTGGCTGCCGTGACAGGTACCGTGCTCACGCAATATAAACCGCTCGGGAAAAAGCCGAAGGCGCTCCGGTCGCCGAACCTGGTGAACGGCAAGTTCCAGAATCAGCTCGAGACGCCGATGCGGTTCTCATCGGACGATATGATCTCGATGTCGAAGGAATATTTGAATCCGGACTCGCTCCGGAAACCGAGCGAGCGCTTACCGGTCGTCCCGATCGACTTCAGCGAGAAACTCGGTTCAAGCTTCACACGCATCTATTGGCTCGGACACTCGGCGATGCTCGTCCAAATGGACGGTAAGACGATGCTCGTCGACCCGATGTTCGGCCGGAGCCCATCGCCGCTCCCGTTCGCGAAGAACGAGCGGTTCAGCGAAGACTTGCCGTTCGAGCTCGACGACTTGCCGGACATCGATGTCGTCTTGCTCACGCACGACCATTACGACCATTTGGACTATGCGACGATTCAAGCGATTCAAGACAAGGTCGCCGTCTTCATCGTCCCGCTCGGCGTCGGTAGCCACTTGAAACGGTGGGGCGTCGGGGCGGAACGCATCGTCGAGCGCGATTGGGGCGAGACGTTTGACTTCGGCTCATGGACGTTCGTCTGTGCGCCGGCTCGGCACTTCTCGGGCCGCTCGCTCACCGACCGCAACGCGACGCTCTGGGCGTCATGGGTCGTCCTCGGCGAGACGGACCGCCTGTTCTTCAGCGGGGACGGCGGGTATGGACCACACTTCAAAGAAATCGGCGATGCGTACGGACCGTTCGATTTCGCCGCGCTCGAATGCGGACAATACGATGAGCGCTGGCCGGACGTGCACATGCAACCGAGTGAGACGGCACAGGCGTTCCGTGACGTCAAAGCCGACAAGATGCTCCCGATCCATTGGGGCGCGTTCACGCTATCGTTCCATGCCTGGTTCGACCCAGCTGAGCAGATGGTGGGGCTCTTACCACGAGAGGACGTGCTCACGCCACGAATCGGTGAGCGGATCACACTCGACGGACGGAACGACACGACCAACTGGTGGCGTGACATCGAAGACACGAACAAGCGATGACCGAATCGGTCACCGCTTGTTTTTATGAAGAGAGGCGTTCGGCCTCGTCCGGTTCGATATGAAGTTTGTGTTTGCGCGTATAGACGAGGAACGCTGCCGTCATGAGGATCGAGCTGATCCCGAACAAGACGACCATGAGCTGTAAGCCGATCAAGTCGAGGAAGAAGCCAGTGACGAGCAACACGACTTGGAAGACGATCCGGTCGAGCATGTTCCGGAACGAGAAGAAGCGGCCGTGATAGTCTTTCGGCATCCGTGTCTGGAAAATCGTCACGGCCGTCGGGAAGAAGCAACCGACCGAGAAGCCGAACAAGACGAATGCGGCGATCGAGACGGCCGGGATGTCGGCGAAGTAAAGCATGAGCTGGGCGATTCCAATCAAAAACGAGAACGTGAACAAGATGGAGAACACGGAGAACTTCTCACCGATCCGTTTGATGAGGAACGCACCGACCATGAAGGCAATCCCTTCGGCCGTGTAAATCCATCCTTTGATTGCCGTCGAATCTTGCAGCTCGCTAATGTTGATGACGAGCAAGTTGAACCCACCGATGAAGAGGAGCGGGATGAGCGTCATGACGAGTGTCATAAAGATGACCGGAATCGATTTGATGATTGGAAAGACGTCCTTGAACCCGCCGGACGATTTCGCGTCCACTTTCTTCGCAGACGGGACGGTCGTCTCGTCGATCTTCAAGAACCACGTCGCGACGGCGAGAAGCAGATAAGCGACAAGCGAGAGCGCGTAGACGTCCCGAAGTGAGATGAGCGTGAGCAAGATGCCGGCGATGGCCGTCCCGATGACCCGGGACAGCGTCGACACGTTCATATGCACCCCGTTCAAGGCGAGCAGCTCCCGTTCCTTGACGATGAGCGGGATGGCGGCCTGGAGTGCCGGGAAGTAGAACGCGGCCGACCCTTGCAGGAAGACGAGGAAGACGACCATCCACAGCACGCTTCCCGTCTCGATGGCGACGAACATGAATAGAACGCTCAGCGCCCGGACAATACTTGAGATGAGCATGATTTTCTTTTTCGAGCCTTGGTCGGTGAGACGGCCGGCGAGCGGCCCGATGGCGACCCCGGCGAGCAATCCGCCAGCGAGGATGAGCGCCTTGACGAAGTCAGACGGCACTTTCTCCTGCATGAACTCCAAGTTGCCGATGATGCCGAGCCAAAGCCCGAGACCGGCGACGAACTCCCCGGTCAAGATGATCCAGACGTTGCGATTTTTCCACATATGGTTAAGTCCTCGATTCTTATTAGGTAATAATAATTATCCTTCAGAACGATTTAGAAAGCTACAAAAAAGAAGCCGGGATTCGGCTTCCGAGAGATATAAGTTTTGACTACATGAACATTTCCATTTTGTAATACAATGTTCCATATAGGAGGTCGATTGTATGAGGACGATATCTTTTGAACTCAACGAAGAAGACGAGCGTCTGATTAGAGCGTATGCAAAGTCTAAGAACCTCTCCCTCTCGACTCTCGTTCGGGACACTGTCTTTGAACGTATCGAGAATGAACTCGATTTGAAATTTTACAACGAAGCAATGCATAGGCACAAAGAACGTTCTGAAACCATTTCATTTGAGGATATGATGAAAGATTTAAATTAACAAAAAAGCATTCGTCCAAATATGGGCGAATGCTTTGCTTTTATTCGTTTCACATCAAATATCGCAGTTATCGTCCGTGCACGTCGCGCCACCCGAGAGCACTTGAAGCGTCGGTGCCGATTCGGCCCACGTCTTCTCGAGCACTTGCGTGAACGCCTCGGTCGGCTGGGCGCCAGAGACGCCATATTTATTATCGAAGACGAAGAACGGGACACCGGTGATGCCGAGGTCGCTCGCGCGCTTCTCTTCAGCGCGGACGTCTTCTGTGTATACGTCTGAAGCGAGCACGTCTTTCACGGCGTCGGCATCGAGTCCGACACTTGTTGCGATCTCGACGAGGACGTCGTGGTCGCCGATATGTTTCGCGTCGACGAAATACGCCTTAAGGAGCGCTTCTGACAATTCTTTCTCTTTTCCGACCGTCTTCGCATAGTGCGTCAACCGGTGTGAGTCAAGTGTACCCGTGACGACCATGTTGTCGAAATCGTACTCAAGTCCGACGGTGCGGGCCTGGGCGGCGACTTGGGCCGTTGTGCCTTTCGCCTGATCGAGCGGCATGTTGTATTTCTTCGCGAGTGCTTCGTAAATCGAACGCGAGTCCGACGTCGGTGCGTTCGGGTCGAGCTCGAAGCTCTTGAACTCCACTTCGACGTTGTCCGCGTGCGGGAACTGTTCGAGCGCTTCTTCTAGACGGCGCTTGCCGATATAACAGAACGGACAGACATAGTCTGACCAAACTTCAATTTTCATATTTAATCCCTCCTACAGTCAGTGTAGGATGTCTTGAAATCGAAGTAAATGAATGTGCTCACGAAAAAAGCCCTCGCAAGGAGGACTTAGAAAACGTACCAGAACACGCAGACGAAATGGGCGAAACTGCCGAACAAGATGAACAAATGGAACACCTCGTGGAAGCCCCAACCGCGCCAGTTGACGAACTTCGGCTTGAAGCCGTAGATGAGCCCGCCAATCGTGTACATGACGCCACCGAGGATGAGCCAGAAGATGCCGGCGTTGCCGATGACGTCATGAAGCGGTCCGATGAAGAACACCGATAACCAGCCCATGCCGATATAGAGCGCTGTCGACAAGAAGCGTGGTGCGTGGAACCAGACGAGCTTGAAGATGATCCCGAACAAGGCGAGCGCGTGGACGGTGCCGAACAACACCCAACGCGTCGGCCCTTCGAGCGCAAGCAACGTGAGCGGGGCGTACGTCCCGGCAATCAAGGCGTAAATCATCGCATGATCGATTCTCCGGAAGAAGGCGATGACGTTCGGTGAGGCGATGATGCTATGGTACAGACCGGACGACAAATAGAGAAAGACGAGGCTAATGCCAAACAAAATCGCAGCCATAATGGCGAGCGGCTCGCCGAGCAGTGACGCTTTCACCGTCATCGCAATCAACGCGACGAACGCGAGCACGGCACCGGCCAAGTGGGTCAGTGCGTTAATCGGTTCCCGAAAAATCGAATTCATGTAAAACACTCCTTATCACGTCATGTAGTATCCATAACTACATGATAAGCTGTATACGTCAGAACGACAAGGTTTTTGTTTCGACAAATCCGGTTTGTCCGTATACTGAAGGGGAGGTGATTCGATGAAACCGCATGAAATTGTAGAGACGGAAGGGACGTTGCCGAAGCAGGTGCTCCCGACGATTGACTTATATATGGACCAAGTCATCCAGCTGTTCGAGCAACATTACGGCAAGATGAAACGGAGTGACGACGAGACGATTTTGACGAAGACGATGATCAACAACTACGCCAAAGGTAAGCTGTTCCATCCCGTCAAAAACAAGAAGTACACGAACGAGCACTTGATGTTGCTCAGCCTGATTTACGAGATGAAAGGATTGCTCTCGATCAATGACATCAAAGAGACGCTCCGGCCGCTGAACGAGTCGGACGAGGGCTTCTCGCTCGAGGACTTCTATGACGCGTACCAGGTTCAGAAAGAACAGAACATGCAGGCGTTCGAGGAACAAGCCGAGACGCTTCTCGCCAACGTGCGCACGAACGAGACGAACGGCATCCAACAGTCGCTCGCCATCGCCTCGGCCGTCCATATGAGCCACTTGTTCCAACGGCTCGCCGAACAGTTGATTGATGAAAGTAAATAAAAATGGCCTACGATTCGTCTGAATCGTGGGCCATTTTTCATTAGTTGTTGATGTACTTCTCGAACACGTCACCGAAATCTTTGCGGTTCCACTCGTGGTAGTGACCTTTAAGCCAGTCGAAGCTCTGTTCATTCAATTCCTTGAACGTCGAGGCGACATTCATATCGCCTTGACGAAGCCCGCTCAAAATCGACACCGAATGCGTGAGCGAGGCGTTGGCATACTCCATCATCTTCCGGCCTTCGCGTTGTTTCTCGGCGATGGCGAGGAGCGATTTGTACAAGTCTTTCACATGCTCGATTTGTTTCTTGTTCACGTCAATCGAATACGGCTTGTCGCCGATGGTGAATTTGATCTCGACGTCCATGTCGACCGTGCCGGCCGTCTCGAACATGACGTTATTCAATGGGAAGTGGGCGTATGGATAGCGATACAAGACGCGTTTCGAACTCATCGCGCTCGTCCCGTCGAGGTGAATCATCGCCAAGTTCGTGAAGCAGTACTCGTCCGATTTCGACTTGATTAAGAAGTAAATCTTCTCGTTGTCCTCATGGAGGACGTAATCGTCCGAATCCGCCTTATCGAAATCTTTCGGGTCGATGACTTCACCGATATCGCTGAAGCCCGTCAAATCAGAAGCTAGTTTTTTGAACATGTCAAATCTCTCCTCAGTAGTGGATTTTGTGCATCTCGTTCGGGTCAGACCCGGTCCGCTCGTTTCGGTTGAGTCCGTCGATCGCGTGCATCTCTTCTTTCGTCAACGTGAAGTCGAACACCTCTATATTCTCACGAATTCGACTCGGCGTGACCGATTTCGGGATGACGGCGACACCGTTCTGTAAGTGCCAACGCAGGATGACTTGAGCCGGTGATTTCCCGTGCTCGGTCGCAATCTCGGCGATGACCGGATCCTCAAGCGCCTCGCGCCCTTTCATGAGCGGGCTCCACGCCTGGATTTGAATATCGTACCGCTGGCAGAACGCGATCAACTCTTTTTGGGACAAGTATGGGTGGATCTCGACTTGGTTCACTGCCGGGACGATCGAGCACGACTGGATGATCTGTTCGAGGTGGCTGACCTCGAAGTTCGAGACCCCGATGGCCCGTACCTTGCCTTCCTCATACAACTGTTCGAGCGCTTTATATGTCTCGACGAATTTACCGAAGCGCGGCATCGGCCAGTGAATCAAGAACAAGTCGACGTACTCGAGACCGAGCCGGTCGAGGCTGTCTTGGAACGCTTGGAGCGCCTCGTCATAGCCGTGGAACTCGTTCCACAGTTTCGTCGTCACGAAGATGTCTTCCCTCGGGACGCCGGATTCGCGAATCGCTTGGCCGACGCTCTCCTCATTCTGATAGATAGCGGCCGTGTCGATCAATCGATAGCCCGCGTCAAGCGCTGCTTTGACCGTATCGACCGTGACTGCCCCGTCTTCCACTTTGTACACGCCGAGCCCGAGCATCGGCAGTTTCACATCATTGTTGAGTGTTGTCCATTCCATATTGATTCCCTCCCTCTCACCTCTTACGTTACCGAAAATCGCACGGAAGTGAAAGCGAAAGCTACAGCCGAATGCTTTCGCCGTGAGACTTGATCACGATTTGGTCACGTTCGAGCTTGGCAGCGGCGACGAGTCGCTCATACGGCTCCTCGACGGATTCGTAGGATAAGACGAACGTGTCCCAATGCATCGGGAAGAAACGCTTCGCGCCGCTCTGTTTGAACATCGTCCATGCTTGTTCCGGCGTGCAGTGGGCTTCCTCGAACGACTCCGGTTGATAGGCACCGATTGGGAAGAAAGCGAGGTCGATCGGTTCTTTGTTCGCGAGCCCGTTGAACGACTCGGTGAACGCCGTATCCCCGGCGAACAACATGCGGACGCCTTTATATTTCAAGACGTAGCCGTTATAGCCCATATGTTTGTCCCACGGGAAACGATTGCCCCAGTGGGCGACGGGGATGGCTTGGACGTGAAGCCCGTTCGCGAGCGTCAGCTTGTCGTGCGGATGCATCTCGAGCGTCTGCAGACTCGGGTATTTACGTAACAGCTTGCTCGTGCCCGGGGCCGAGATGACGACCGTGTCGCGGGTGATCAGTCGTTTCAGACTCTTATGGTCGAAGTGGTCCATATGGGCGTGGCTGAGCAGGATGACGTCGACGTGCCCGATCTCCTCAATCGAGAGGGCAGGGGCGGTATGACGTTTCATCCCGAACGTGACCGGCCCGACGTGGACGCCAATCCGCTTCGAGAACACCGGATCCGTCAAAATTTTCAATCCGTACCAATGGATGAGCACGGTCGAATGGCCGACCCAAGTGGCACTGACCATCGTCTCATCGAACGTGGCGAGGTCCGGTTTGACCGTCGGGACTTTAAAAGCCGGTCGAGGCAGTCTTCGTTTCAATCGGGTATATAAGAACGTACCGACGCTCGCCAGGACGGCGCTCGGGACGAGCAGGTTTCGTAATCGCATAACAGTCACCTCATCATCTAAGATGGTTTAATCATACCGCTCGACCGACGACCCCGCATCCGCCGGAAGGTGTAGAAAAAATGGGAGATTGTGGTCCGGCTCTTGCGAATCCGCTTTCAATTTGGTACGGTGACAGTAACTTAGGAAAGGAAGGTACCGCGTGCCATGAAAAAGTCACACTCACTCAACTGATGAAACGAATCATCACTGTTCGCACGAACAGTCACGGGTGAAGTGTGTCCAATTTCAGGCTAAGGGGTGACCCTTCTTTCCGCTTGACCGGATCTCTTCACACCACCGCACGTTGCGGATGGTGTTTTTTGTTTCATCGCGTATCGGACAAACTAGCGAGGTGAAACAATATGTTAAGTATGAAGCAAGTCCGGTTCGACCACGACCGGCAACCCTTATTCGACAACGTCTCGTTCGACGTCGCTGCAGGCGAACGGGCCGTCTTGTTCGGCCAGAACGGGTCCGGCAAGACGACGCTATTCAAGCTGCTCATAGGTGAACTGGCCCCACAGTCAGGTTTGATTGACGTCTTGGGCACGATCGGTGTCGTCGAACAGACGGTGTTTGATGGAGAAGAGACCGCGCTCGACTACGTCATGCAAGGCGACTTGGCGCGCTACAATCTCTACCTTGCCGTCACATCAGGTGATTCGGCGCGCGTGCTCGAAGCGTATGACGAGGCACTCGCGGTTGACGCCTTCGCGCTCGAACTTGAGGCGAGACAAGCCCTCAAACGACTTGGTCTTGACGGACATGACTCGAGCCGACTCCGCGAGTTGAGCGGCGGTGAACAGACACGGGTCCAACTCGCCCGTCTCACGATGCGACACGTCGACATCGTCCTGCTCGACGAGCCGACGAACCATCTCGATTTGGACTCAATCGAGTGGCTGACACGTTGGGTGGACGAGTTTTCGGGGACAGTGCTCGCCATCTCCCACGATCGTCAATTCATCGATGACGTTGCGACGGTCATCCTCGAGCTGCATGAGGGGACCATCGTCCGCTATCCGGGCAACTACACGGCGTATAAACATCAGAAGGCCGAGGAACGGGTACGCGACCAGCGAGCCCATGCCCGCTATATGGCGCGGAAGTCGGAGCTGCTCGATATGATCGCCCAATATAAGGGCTGGCATTTGAAAGCGAAAGCGACGGCGAGCGTGCGAAGTCCAGGCGCTCAAAAAGGCGCGGCGAACCTTGCCATCAAGATGAAGGCCCGGGAACGTAAACTCGAACAGCTCGAAGGGACGCGACCTGAGCGTCCGAAAGATGCGGCCCACATCTCGGTCCGCTTCCAAGTCGACCCACTCGAGGCGAAGACGTGGATTGCGGTCGACGACATCTCGTTCGGTTACGACGAACCCCTCTTTGAACGACTCTCGCTCACGGTGAACCGGGGTGACCGCATCTCCATCGTCGGGCCGAACGGGAGCGGGAAGACGACGCTGTTGAAACTATTGATCGGCGAACTCGCACCGGAGACCGGGGACATCAAGCGTCATCCGAAACTGAAAATCGGTTACTTCTCACAGACGCTCGCCCGATTGCCGGCCGAAGGAACGTTGCTCGAGGCGCTCCTGGCCGAAAGTGACATCACCGAGACGGAGGCGCGGACGCTGCTCGCCCATTTCTTGTTCCGCCGCGATGAGGTGTATAAGCCAATCCGAGAGGCGAGCATGGGTGAGAAGTGCCGCATCGCCTTCCTCATCTTGTACTTCTCGGACGCGGACCTGCTCGCCCTCGATGAGCCGACGAACTATTTGGACGTGGCCACACGGGAGCAAATCGAGGCCGCGCTCGAAGTGTATCGAGGCGGATTGATTCTTATCTCGCATGACCGGACGTTCCACCGCTTGACGGACCGGACGATCGAGCTCGGGGAGACGGTGCGCGTGCTCGAGTCCGGAGATACAAAGCCGGTCGACGTTGACGCGACGCTCCAGACGCTTGAGACATTGACGAGCGAACCGCATATTTTCTTCGACGAGGCAGGAAACGGCATCCCCCTTGCCGAATCCGAACAGAATAGACGAAACAAATAGGGGTGGAATCACATGAAAGAAGAAGTTCGGGCATCACGGGCCGCATCACGGAAACGGAAGCGGTTATGGCAAACGGCGACGGTCATCGCATTGATTGCTTCACTCGTCGGCGTCATCGCCTTCGCGGCCCTCATGGACACGAAGAACTCGGCGTTGCCGGAGACGGACGACATCGCGACCGAGTCGGTCAATAATGAATCAGAGGCGACAGAAGGAGATGAGCCGGAAGCAGAGGCCGACGAGTCAGCGGGAACGTACGTCTATATCGCGGCACCTTATACGAAAGTGTTCGCCGACGACCGGGTGACGGTCATTTATGAGGCCGACCTCGGTGACCGGTTCGAACAACTCGAGGCCGTCAGCGGTTTTGTCAAGCTCCAATTGAATGAGCGGACGACCGGATGGGTGACGGAAGCACAAGTGACGGGAGAAGCGACGAGCATTTCCGATGACGATGTGACCGCGGCATGGAAGACCGTCGTCCCGACGGCGGATGCGGCGACAATCGAAGTGCTCGGCCAAGACATCGACAGTGTCCGGGCCACGCTCGGTACCCCGAAAGCGGTCCAGCGTGACCAAGTGAACGAATACCATTTCTATGACGGCTTCTTCTTGATGGTACGTGACCAACAAGTGCGGGCGATCGACTGGGACCGCCAAGCGGTCGCGACGCCTGATGTGACGGCGACGAGCAGTCAAAACGCCGGCAGTTGGTATGAAGGTGAGACTCGCCAGTTGAAGTTGTTCCCCTATGACGGCGTCATGCGGGTCCGGCTCGAACAGAAATAACGACAATCGTCGAGAGGACATCCCTTTCGGCGATTGTTTTTATGTATTCATTCAAATGAACGTTTGAATGTTTGAGGTGGAAGGTATAGACTATATAGAGAGAGGGGGAGAAACAATGGGCGCACATCACGATCATCACGGGCACGACCATCACCATCATCATACGACGAACCAACGGGCATTATTCTGGTCGTTCGTCCTGATTGCGACGTTCATGGTCGTCGAAGTCATCGGCGGATTATGGACGAACAGTTTGGCGCTCTTGTCGGACGCGGGGCATATGCTTAGCGACGCGGCGGCACTCGGGCTCAGTTTCCTCGCTGTCCGGTTCGGAGCACGGCAAGCGACGCCAGAGCGGACGTTCGGCTATCGACGCTTCGAGATTTTGGCGGCGTTCGTCAACGGCTTGACGTTGCTCGTCATTTCCATCTATGTCATCATCGAGGCGTATCAACGCTTGTTCGCACCGCCAGAGATTTTAAGCGGCGGCATGCTTACGGTCGCCATCATCGGGCTGCTCGTCAACATGATTGCGGCGTGGCTGCTCATGCGGGGCGAGCGTGACAACTTGAACGTCCGCAGTGCGCTGTTGCACGTGTTCGGCGATTTGCTCGGCTCGGTCGGGGCCATCACGGCGGCCGTGTTGATTATGGCGTTCGGCTGGACGCTCGCCGATCCGATCGCGAGCCTGTTCGTCGCCGTGCTCATCTTGGTCAGCGGCTATCGGGTGACGCGGGAGGCGATTCATATCTTGATGGAAGGGACACCGGATCAAGTCGACGTTGTGGCGATGCAACGGGAGCTCGGAGGTATCGACGGTGTCAAAGAAGTCCATGACTTGCACGTCTGGTCGATTTCATCGAACGAACTCGCTGTCACGTGTCACGTCTTAATCGAGGCGGATACGGACGACCAGCGCGTCTTGCATGATGTGACGGAACGAATCCGTCAATTCGCCACGTTCGAGCGTTCAACCGTTCAAATCGAACGGGAAGCGCAATGTTGTGAGAATCGAACGATTTGGTAAACGAAGAAGCGGTCCCTGACAGAAGTCGGGGACCGCTTTTGTTATGGCTTCAAGACGACTTTGACGCAGTCGTCCAAATGATCGTTAAAGATTTTGTATGCGTCGGCCGCCTGTTCAAGCGGCAAGCGGTGCGTGATGATGTCGGTCGGATCGAACTTCTTGTCGACGATCATCTGGAACAGCTCGGGCATGTAGTGGATGACCGGTGCTTGTCCCGTCCGGATGCTGACGTTGCGGGTGAAGAAGTCGCCGAGTGGGAACTGGTTATAGTTCATCGCATATATCCCGGTCAATTGGACCGTCCCGAACTTCCGGACCGCTTCTTTGGCGACTTTGATGGCGCTGAGCGTGCCGCCTTGGACCATCAACTTTTGCTCGACTTTCTCGATCGGGGACATCTTGCCGTCGAAGCCGACACAGTCGATGACGACGTCGGCCCCGCCGTTCGTGATCTCATGAATGTATTTGCCCGTGTCGACCGGGTCTTTCATGAGGACGGTCTCAACGTTGTTTGACAGTTTGGCACGGTTCAAGCGATACAATTCCGGGTCGACGGCGATGACGCGTTTCGCCCCGCGCACCCAGGCGAGCTTTTGGGTCATCAGGCCAACGGGCCCTGAGCCGAGGACGACGACCGTGTCGCCGGCTTTCATCCCGGAACTGTCCAAACTCCACCACGCCGTAGGGATGACGTCGGAGAGGAAGAGGAGCGCCTCGTCATCGAGTTCGCACGACTCCGGGATGACGAGCGGCATGAAGTTTCCATATGGTACTTTCAAATACTCGGCCTGCCCCCCAGGATGGTTCCCGAATTGCTCGGTGAATCCAAAGTAGCCGCCCGCGTCCGTATGGGGGGCGTGGTTCGAATTGTCACACTGACTTTCCATCTCGTTCTCGCAATAGAAACAATGGCCGCATGAGACGTTGAACGGCAAGACGACTCGGTCGCCTTTTTTCACTTTCGTGACATCCGGTCCGACTTCCTCGACGATGCCCATCGGCTCGTGGCCGATGACGTAGCCGTGTCGCGTCGGCATATTGCCTAAGTAGATGTGCAAATCTGATCCGCAGATGGCCGTTGAGGTGATTTTGACAATAATCTCTTCCCGATTCTCAATCTCCGGGTCTTTCACGTCCTTGACCTCGATGTTCTTTGCTCCTTGATAGGTTACAGCACGCATATGTTCACTTCCTCCTTTTTTTGAAAACAGGTAAGTTACAACAAGAGTACTCTACCCGTTTCACACGCATGCGAATCCGGGTTTTGGGGAAAATAGGAAAAGGGGCTCACTGAGGAGCCCCGGTCCCAGTGACGTCGATGACGACAATCTCCGGTGGATTGAATACACGTGGTACGCTGACGCTATAGTTGAAGCCGCGCCCGATGACGTGAGTGAACGACTCGTGCTCGTACAGACCGCCGGCATACTTCGGAAAGAAGCCCTGGTCCGGCGCGTACAGTCCGTTCAATAGATACGGGATGCGTACCTGACCGCCGTGGGCATGGCCCGATAGGACGAGATCGAACGGTAGGGCGGCGTATGTCTCGACTTGTTCGGCCCGGTGTGACAACAATAGGCTGAACGCCGTCTCCGTATCGACATCGCCTAGCGAAGTCAACGCCGTCTCTTCCCATCTCGCATGGATATTTTCGGTGTACGTTCGGAGCGGGTCTTCGAGCCCGCCGACGAGAATGTCGACGCCGTTGACGTTGACCGAGACCACCTCGTTCTCGAGCACCGTCACGCCATAGGAGCGGAACACGTCTTTGACGTCATGACGGACGAAATCGTCAGAGCCGTCAATCTCATGGTTACCGGTCACGAAATACATCGGCGCGATACCTTGCAATCCTTCAATCAATTCGAAGGAGGCGTCGGGTGAGCGGAAGCGGTCGAGAATATCGCCGGGTAGGGCGATCAAGTCTGGTTCTTGTTCCCGCACCTTGTCGATTAAGACGCGTTGGTCGTCCCCGTACGAGTAGCCATGCAAATCGGACAACAGAACGACCCGGAACGATTGTCCCGATGCGATTTTGTCGGACTCGACTGCGTAGTTTCGGATGGTCAGACCATTATAGAAAGCGGCGAAGAGGAATGCGACCCCGACGCCGATCGTCACATATTTGCGTTTACCTTTGAACATCGTCCGCCTCCTCTCGATGAATCGTTCGTTTCTTCATTCTACTCTGTAGAGTAGGGAGACGCAAAAAAAAGCCCGCTCGGAAGCGGGCCATCGGATTATGCTGCTTTAGCAGTCAACTTGACGTCGACGTTGCCGCGTGTCGCTTTTGAGTACGGGCAAACTTGGTGTGCCGCTTCGACGAGACGTTCCGCCATCGCTTGGTCGACACCTTTGATTTCGACTTCGAGTTCGACCGAGATGAAGAAACCTTCATCGTCTTGGTTGAGCGTCACGTGTCCAGTGACGTTCGTGCCGTCTGTTTTAATACGTTCTTTGCCGATGACGAGGTTCAAGGCGCTACCGAAACATGCCGCGTAACCTGCTGCGAAGAGTTGCTCCGGGTTCGTCGCTTCGTCCGCGTGTTTTGAGCCAGGCATTGATACGTTCAAGTCGATGACGCCGTCCGTCGATGTGACGCGACCTTCGCGGCCACCAATTGCAGTTGCAGAAGCTGTGAATAATGGTTTCATGATTCAATTCCTCCATTTCGTTTTTGGGCAATTAAGTTGTGCACAATCTAATTATAGGGCAGTCAAACAGATAAGCAAATGATATGCTTGTCCTAAGACTATAGCCGGAGGAAATTTTATGAAAAGTTCGTTAACATTAGAGCATCAGATCTGTTTTCAGCTCTATACCGCTTCAAAAGAGCTTACGAGATTATATCGCCCGATTTTGGCGCCGTTAAACCTGACATATAGCCAGTACTTGGTCATGCTCGTCTTGTGGGAAGAAGACAATATCGATTTGAAACAGCTCGGGGAACGACTCACGCTCGATTCGGGCACGTTGTCACCGCTCGTCAAGCGGCTCATGCAACTCGATTACGTGGAGAAAGTGCGGGCGACCGACGACGAGCGCCGTGTCCTGTTGTCACTCACGCCGTCCGGGAGCGCACTGCGTGAGCAGGCCGAGGAGGTACCGCTCAAAGTGAGTGGTATGCTGAATATAGATGAAGCGACGTATATCGCTTATATGGAGATGCTCATTGACATCAAGGCGCGCTTGCGTGCGTTCGGTGAGCGAGAGGAGTAAGTTTTCGAAAGGAGACGCGATGTTTCGTAAATTAGTGATTTTATTGCTCGCGATCGGCATGTATGCGGCTTGGAAATTTGAAGTGCCGAACGTGTCGGCGCCGACGAGCATTCAAGTGAAGTCGACGGAAGTGGCGGAGGAGCAACAAGAACGCTCGACCGACGCCCCGCGCTTCACGAGCCAATATGCTGGGCACGACTGGTACTTGCTCGAGAAGAGCGGCGACCGTAGCCTCGAGTTGATCGATGCTGACGGATCGAAGCAAGGCCAGTATCAGTTCGAGACGGGCAGTATCTTTGAAGGGCTCATCGTGGGCGAGACGACGCGACAACAAGTCGAGCAAATCGGTTTCGATGAGGTCAAGTCATACAATAAGGGATTGAAACGCTATTTGATTCCGGACGACCCGTCGTTCAACGTCTATGCGATTGATGATGACTACGTGACGCTGTTCTTCGATCAGCATGACGACGACAAGCTGAAAGCCGTGCTCACCGTCGACCGGGACGTCGAGGAATCGAGTGAGGGCTATTACGGTGACGTGTCGGAAGACAATCTCGTCGCGAACGAACAGTTGATGCGAATACTCATGAACTGGGACCGCCAGAAGTTCGGACTGTCGGCGCTCGCCGACTATGAGCCGCTATTACCGGTCGTCCGCGCCCATAGTGAGAACATGGCCCGGAACAACTTCTTCAGCCATACGGATCCCGAAGGCCGCGATCCGTTCGAGCGGATGAACGAGGCCGGCATCGCGTACTCCCTCGCCGGCGAGAACTTGGCGATGGGGCAGATGAGCGTTTTTCATGCCCACTGGGGATTGATGAACTCGCTCGGCCACCGGGAGAACATCTTGAAAGATGGCTTCACCCACGTGTCGGTCGGCCTCGTCTACAATGAGGAGTCGAGCCCGTTCTACACGATCAACTTCATCACACCGCGTTAACAAAAAGGATGGCCTGCCGGATTGCGGCGGACCATCCTTTTACTTATAAGAGACGTTTGACGGCCGTCTCGATCTCATCCGGCGTCGTTTGCGGCGAGAACCGTTCGATGACGTTGCCGTTCCGGTCGACGAGGAACTTCGTGAAGTTCCACTTGATTGTCTTCGAACCGAGCAGGCCTGGTGCTTCTTTCGATAAGTATTGGAAGAGCGGGTGGGCGTCTTTGCCGTTCACGTCTACTTTGGCGAACATCGGGAACGTCACGCCGTAGTTCAATTGACAGAACTCGCTGATTTCCTCGTTCGACCCCGGGTCTTGATTGCCGAACTGGTTGCATGGGAAGCCGAGGATATGGAACCCTTGGCCCTGATAACGTTCATATAATTTCTCGAGCCCGTCGAGTTGCGGGGTGAAGCCGCATTTGCTCGCCGTGTTGACGATTAATAGGACGTCACCTTCGTATTTGGATAGCGGTTGGAGCCTGCCGCTCATGTCGGCTGCTTCATATTGATAGATCATGTTGATTCCCCCTTTTTTCTTTTCATTATACCAATCGCGATTTCAAGACACGACTTTGAACCGGTTGTTCGCAATCAAATTGTCATGAAATGATGAAGTCGTTGTTACAATGAAACGTGATGGACGGCGTATAATGAGACTCGTTGTAGAAAGGAAAGGTGTCATGTACATATTGAAAAATGAATTTATATGGATCGGTTTGATCCTGATCGGCTTATTCTTCTCGAGCGCGACCCCGTATTCGGACCAAAGCATCGTCTCACCGCTCGAACGCATCAATTGGACATGGGCCGAGCCCATCCTCGCGACCGTCGACTTCGAGTACGCCGGGGGACCGGTATCGCTCGAGACGAAAGGGAGTGCCGGCTTGATTGAGTTCTTGATTCGGAAAGCGGCGCACTTCACCGTCTTCTTCGCACTCGGGGCACTTCTCGTCAAAGCGGTGTCGCGCACGCGACTCCATGCTGGGCTGACACTATTGTTCGCCTGGGCGCTCGCGAACACGGTCGCCATCTTCGATGAGTTTCATCAAAGTTTGACGCCCGAGCGGACGCCGCTCATCCAAGACGTCTTGCTCGACAGTTTTGGTGCCGCCTGTGGCATCCTCTTGATTGGCGGGTTTCTGCTGTTCAAACAAGGGCGTCATAAACGGTCACGATCGGGGTTTGTCGCTCCAAGGTGGTAAAAAAATCGTATAGGTAGTTATTTGAAAAGCGCTTTCATGAAGTGCTTTTCTTTTTGATTTATAACGTTTGTGTGACAAGCAAAATTGCAAAAGCCCTTTATACCCCCATTTTTAAACGGATAAAACCTAAAACAGGTCAATGTAATGGGAATGAAATATAAGTGTAAAATAACTTTAGGTTTAGATTGCTATAATGAGTCTCAGAGCGATATCGAATTTCGCCTATTAATTTATAATTTATGCGATCTATATTATATAGAAATTCAGAGAACTCAGCGGAGGGAAGCACATTGGTTAACTTGAAGAAACTTGCAGCAACCGTCACTTTAGGAGCTCTTCTCATTAGCGGCACGACACCTGGCTATGCAGCGTCACTTACAGACAAGCAGAAAAAGGTGCAACAGCAGCAACAACAGAATAACAGTGAACAGAGCAAAGCGAACGCCTCGATCAAAAAACGTGAACAGGCGATCAGCAAAGAGCAGCAAGAAATCAACAAGTTAGATGCTGAACTCCAAGACGTCATCAACGACGTCGCGCAAAAGAAAGCTGAGATTCGTGCGACACAACAAAAAATTGCAGCCCTTCAAAAGCAGATTAAACAATATGAAGCAAAAATGAAGGCGCAAGAAGAGCTCATGAAAGAGCGCATGGCCACGATGCAAAAAAATGGCGGCGGCTCGATTGACTGGGCAGAGTTCATCTTCGGCTCGAAAGATTTCGGTGACTTGCTCACACGCATGATCACAGCTGGTACGATCCAAGAGAACGACAAGCAAATCTTCGAAGAGTACCAAGCGACAAAAGAGAAATTGGCGAAAGCGCAAGCTGAATTGAAAGCCGAGCGCGACGCTCTCGTGAAACAAAAAGAAGAACTCGAACAACGTCAAAAGACGCTCAACAAGAAAATGAAAGAGCGCGCAGCGAAGATCAAGAAACTCAACGCTGAAAAAGTGAAGTTCGAATCGAAATTGGTGAGCCTCCAAGAAATGGAGTCAACACTCAAGTCACAAGAAAAAGCCATCAAAGCTGAAATGGAAGCACAACGTCGTGCGGCCGAAGAAGCCAAACGTGCGGCAGCGGCAGCAGCGGCTGCGAAGAAACAACAGAGTTCAAACTCGAATGCCGTCAGCACGCCGACAGCAGCGGCGGTAGCCTCAGTACCAGCAAGCGGCGGCATGTTCCAACGTCCGTCGGGCGGTCGTCTCTCACAAGGATGGGGCGCGGCGAGCGGTGCGAACGGCTACACGTTCCATAATGGAATCGACTTGGCTGCACCGGTCGGCACACCGATTCGTGCGTCGCAAACAGGTACGGTTACGACTGCGGGATGGGGCGGCGCCTACGGGAACCACGTCATCATCACGCACGTCTTGAACGGTCAGGTTTGGACGACTGTATACGCACACATGAGCTCGGTATCCGTATCGGCTGGACAACGTGTGACACAAGGTCAACACATCGGCGGCATGGGTAGCACAGGCAACTCGACTGGCTCGCACTTGCACTTCGAGATCCACCGTGGCGGCTACTCGTACTCATCTTCGAGCGCAGGTAACACGGTCAACCCGGCTTCATTCTTCTAAGCCTATACAAAAAGTGATCGACGAACGCGTCGATCACTTTTTTGTTGCCTTGTACGCGATAAAGGTCAGCAGGGCGGCGCCGATGACGCTCAGCCAGAGCGTGTCCCAGTTCGGGTCGTCGAGCATGCTCCGGCCTCCAAGAAACACCATATAGCCGAGCACAGCGAGCGTGACGACCGTCAAGGCGGTCAACCGTACCCGGCGCGGGATACGGAGCCACCAACCGAATAATCTGTTCATCAAAAATCGCCTCCACCTACAGTATAGGGGAGGCGCATCAAATCAGCTAGGCAATCGAATCCACGCCGAAGTGAAGATTCTTTCATAACCGACTTCTTTGTAAATCTTGTTCGATGTCGGGTTGCTCAAATCCGTATAGAGCGTACAATATTGTTTCGACGTCAAGAGCTCCCGGCTCAGCTCGGCGACGAGCGAGCGGGCATAGCCGCGCTTGCGCAACGCTTTTGGCGTGTAGACAAACGAGACAGTGACGCCGTTCGCGGTCTCGCGCGATTTCTTCGCGCACGAGACAACCTTGCCGTCGACTTCCCAGACGTACACTTCTTGATTCTCGAGCATCGTCGCAATTTTTTGTGTCGCGTTTGCCTTCGACGAGACCGGTAAACCGGTATCCTTTTCGAACGCGTTATACGCCTTCACGAGGAATGCCTCATCGTCCTCGGTAGCCCGTCGCATCGACCCTTCCGACAGCGGGATGTCGTTGACGTGATCAAGACGATACAGACCTTGCTCCATGAAGACTTTCGGCTCTCGCGCCGTCAGGATGTACCAGAGCGTGTAGAAATTCATCGCTAGATCGGCTTGCGAGACGACCTCGGTGAAGGGGATATCCCCGTTTAACAGTTCAGGCACGAGCAGACGAAGGACGTCATCCTCTCGCTCATGCTTCACGAGCACATAGTTGAGCGGATGGGGCGGAGTCACTTGCAGGATTGCGAGCACATCACCGTCATCTTCGACGGTCAGTTGATGATACGACTCGTATCGGCCTTGCTTGATGGCATCGAGCACGCCAATCATCAAGCTGTTCTCGGCCTCATGTTCGAGCAGGTAGGGCATGACACGTTCTTCAAATCCGGACAGGTCGTTCCAACGAATCAGTTCCATATGAACACCCTTTCAGCGTATGTATACAAAACGGGCAAACCTGATGGCTTGCCCGTTTTTTCATTCTATCAAATTAGAGACGAGATTACGCGATTTCCTCGCGTTCTTTTGCGTCATCCAAAATCTTTGTGTTGCGTTTGAAGTAGTGGACGATTTTGGCGATGGCGCCGTCTCCCGTGACGTTTGTCGCCGTACCGAAGCTATCTTGTGCCAAGTAGAGGGCGATGACAAGACTGAGCATCGTTTCGCTGAATCCGAGCATCGAACCGAACAAACCGAGCGAGGCCATAACGGCTCCACCTGGAACGCCTGGTGCTGCGATCATCGTGACGCCGAGGGCGAGGATGAACGGGAGCACGATCGCGAATGACATCGGCATGCCGTTCAAATACATGAGGGCGACACCGACCGATGTGAGCGTGATTGTCGACCCTGACAAGTGGATGGTCGCACAGAGCGGCACCACGAAGTTGGCGACGCCTTCGTCCGTGTTGTTCGCTTTCGCCTGACGAAGTGTAACCGGGATTGTCGCCGCTGACGACTGTGTCCCGATGGCTGTGAAGTACGCCGGCATCATTGTCTTCAAGAGACGAAGCGGGTTCTCTTTGTTGAGAGCACCTGCGACTGAGTATTGAATCAAGAGCATCGTCAAGTGAAGGACGATGATCGTGACGAAGACGAGCGAGAACACCGAGAGAATCTCAGCGACTTGTCCGGCGTACGTCATGTTCATGAAAATTCCGGCGATGTGAATCGGTAATAGTGGAATGATGACTTTGCTGATGAGTAGTTCAATGATATCGCGGAAATCCATGGCCAAATCGAGCGAGCGCTTGCTTTCGATGGCGGCAATCCCGATGCCGATGACGAAGGCGAGAATGAGCGCCGTCATGACGCCGAATACTGGTGGGATCTCAAACTCCATGAAGCTTTTCAAAAGAGCTTCTTCCGGGTTTTCGGCAGACGCCGTGCTGCGTGACAAAATTTGCGGGAACAACGTGCTAGTCGTGAAGTAAGCGAGCGTCCCGGCGACGATTGTGGAGATGTAAGCGATGGCGGCCGTCAAACCGACCAATTTCCCAGCGCCTTTTCCAAGTTCCCCGATTCCTGGAATGATGAAAGCGAGAATGATTAGTGGGATGGCAAAGCCTAAGAACTGCCCAAAGACTGTGTTGAACGTGACAAATGTCCGGACAATCCAGTTCTGGCTTTCTGGTACGATGCTACCGAGTAGAATCCCGAATGCGATAGCGATGATGATGCGACCTAGAAGGCCAATACGTAATTTCAAATAAATCATCCTCTCTTAATGTTTGAATTGTTGCTATTTTCGCATATTTAGCGACGTGTTGCCACCCTATCTTTCATTTTTCAACGAAGATTGACGTTTGACAACTTTGAAATAGGGTATCACAAAATGTTGGAGTGGAAAAGGGAGGGACCTTCTTCTTTTCCTAATATACAAACGATGTTATGATTAATTTTGAATAGACGTAAAGGAGGGGTGACGCGTGCAGGTACAACGAACAACGATTCATATCGCGGGTCAAGACTATACGATCGTCAGCGAAGAGCCGGCCGATCATGTGAGGGAAGTGGGCTTTCTGGTCGATAGCAAGATCCGTGAGATTCGTGAACAGTCCCCTCATCTAGACGCTCGTCAGGCAGCGGTGCTCGCCGCTATCCAAATCGCGAGTGATCACGTCAAAACTAAACGAAATACGGGAGAATAAATCACTTTATGGTTACTCTACTTATACTGTTTTTCTTGTTCATCGGGATCATTAACGGATTCCGTCGCGGGGCGATTTTGCAGCTCGGCCATTGGGTCGCGCTCATCATCAGCTTCCTCGTCGCCAATGCATACTACCGTGATCTCGCCGAAGCGTTCAAGCTATGGATTCCATATCCGTCGCAACTCGATGGGTCGCTTCCAGAAGGTGTCATCGATTTAAACGCACTGACAGGACTCGAGATGACGTTTTATAACGTCTTCTGGTTCGTCGTCTTGTTCGTCATCACGAAGCTCGTCTTGCATCTCATCCTATCGATGCTCGACTTCTTGACGGACTTACCGATCTTGCGTCAATTAAAAGGAATCATCGGAGCGGTCCTCGGGTTCTTCGAGGCGTACGTGATCACGTTCTTCATTTTGTGGGTCATCGCGTTCGTACCGATGGCAAGCGTCCAGAGCGCCGTCGACAACTCGTCGCTCGCGACGTACATCATTCAAGACACGCCATATCTCTCTGAATGGTTCTCGAATAAGATGTTGTAACACGACAGGCCGGAATGCAAGCTAGTGCTTGTGTCTCGGCCTTTTCTGTATGGAAAAGGGGGAAGCACGATGAATAAAGTCGAAGCGATGATGCTGCTAGAAAAAATCGCGCAATATATGGAGATTAAAGGGGAGAACCCGTTCAAAATCAATGCCTTCCGTAAAGCCGCGACGGCGCTCGAGAACACCGAACTCGAACTCGAGGACATCGAGGATTTGACGACGATCTCCGGGATCGGCAAAGGGACGGCCGCCGTCCTCGAAGAGTGGCGGGACACGGGCCGCAGTGAAACGCTCGAGTCACTCCAAGAAGAGATTCCATACGGCCTCATGAAACTGCTCAAAATCCAAGGGCTCGGTGGCAAGAAGCTAGCCAAGCTCCGCGAAGTCGGCGTCGTCGATCTCGAGACACTGATTACCGTATTAGAAGACGGTACGGCTGCGAGCCTCCCGGGCTTCGGTGCCAAGAGCGTCGAGAAGTTGCTCACGGCGGCACGGAACCTCGAGTCACGCCCGGAGCGTCTCGCATACGCCATGATGCGCCCGGTCGTCGAAGAGATTGAAACGGTGCTCGAAGCTGAACCGCTCGTCTTACGCCATTCAGTCGGGGGCAGTTTCCGCCGCGCCGAGGAGACGTGTAAAGACCTCGACTTCATTATCGCGACCGAAGAGCCTGTCGCCCTCCGTGACAAGTTGCTCGCCCTTCCGTTCATCAACGAGGTGATCGCGGCCGGAGAGACGAAAGTGTCGCTCGTCCTCGAGCGCGAGGAGATGGTGTCGGTCGACTTCCGCATGGTCGAACCGGGCGCCTTCGCCGCGACGCTCCATCACTTCACCGGCTCGAAAGACCATAACGTGCGCATGCGCCAGCTCGCGAAAGCGAAAGGTGAGTCGATTTCTGAGTACGGCGTCGAGACGGCGGACGGCCTCTGGCAACCGGAGACGGAAGCCGAGCTGTTCGAACGTTACGGACTGCCGTTCATCCCGCCGGAGCTCCGGGCAGGCAACCTCGAGTTCGAGCACGACCTCTCGAAGCTCGTCACGCTCGACGACATCAAGGCTGACGCCCATATGCACACGGTCTGGTCGGACGGGAAGTTGACGGTCGACGAGCTCGTCGCGGCGATGAAAGCGCGCGGCTATGAGTGGATTGCCATCACCGACCACGGCAAATACATGTCGTTCGTCAACGGCTTGACCGAAGAACGGCTCGAGGCGCAAGGGGAAGAGATTCTCGCTGCCGCCAAGAAACACGACATGCACGTCCTGCGCGGTGTTGAGATGGACATCCGCCCGGACGGGACGCTCGACTATGAGCCTGAGTTCTTGGCGACGCTCGACTACGTCGTCGCCTCGATTCACTCGAAGATGGACCAATCCGTCGACGAGATTATGGCTCGGCTCGAGAACGCCTGCCGCTCGCCGTACGTCAACGTCATTGCCCATCCGACCGGGCGCCTCATCGGGCGCCGTGACGGTTATCCGATCGACGAGGAGCGCTTGATCGCCCTCGCGAAAGAGACGGGGACGGCGCTCGAGTTGAACGCGAACCCGAACCGGCTCGATTTGACTGCCTCGACGCTGAAGAAAGCGAAGGCGGCCGGGGTTAAACTGATGATCAACACCGATACGCACCACCCTGATATGATGGAAGATATGGCACTCGGCGTCCTGCACGCCCGGAAAGCCTATCTCGAACCGTCAGACATCATCAACTGCCTCTCGTTCGAGGACGCCAAGGCGTTCATCGACGCGAAGCGACAGAAAGGAACATGCTAGATGGATCACGCGTTACGCGTTTTAGAATATGAAAAACTCCGCCAGCAGCTCGCCGCCCACGCCGCGAGCTCGCTCGGAAAAGAACGGGCGCTCAACATGCAGCCCGACTATACGTACGATCGGGTACTGTCGAACTTGAACGTCACCCGCGAGGCGACCGAGGTCGTCCGACTCCGCGACCGGTTGCCGCTCGGCGGACTGACCGATGTCCGCAGTGAAGTGAAGCGTGCCGCCATCGGCTCGGTCCTCTCGACGAGCGAACTGCTCGCCGTCGCCGCCGTCATGTACAGCGGGCGCCAAGTGAAGAACTTCTTCGAGAAGCTGCACGAGGACAATGAAGATCTCCGTATCCCGCGCCTCGATGAGTATGCCGAGCGCTTGACGAAGCTGATCGAGGTCGAACAGACGATCCGTCACGCCATCGACGACCAAGGCACGGTCCAAGATTCGGCGAGCGACCGTCTCCGTGGCCTCCGGACTCAGCTCCGTAGCTTTGAAGGCAGCGTTCGTTCACGGATTGACAACATCCTCCGCAACAACGCGAAGATGCTGTCGGACGCCATCGTCACGATTCGGAACGACCGCTATGTCGTCCCGGTCAAGATGGAGTACCGCCAAGCGTTCGGCGGGATTGTCCACGACCAATCGGCATCAGGCCAGACGCTCTTCATCGAGCCGCAGGCGATTGTTTCGATCAACAATGAGATTCAAGAAGTCCGCTTGAAAGAGCGCGCCGAGATCGACCGCATCTTGAGCGAACTGTCAGACCTAGTCGGCGGTGTCGCTGATTCGGTCGTGACGAACCTCGACGTGCTCGCCACGCTCGACTTTGTGTTCGCAAAAGTCGCCTACGGGCATCAGCTCAAAGCGACGGAACCGAAACTGAACGATGAACGCGAAATCAAGTTGAAACAGGCGCGTCATCCGTTCATCCCGCAAGATGAGGTCGTGCCGATCACGGTCGAGCTCGGCGAGGCGTTCACATCGCTCGTCATCACGGGACCGAACACAGGCGGGAAGACGGTCACGCTCAAGACGCTCGGGTTGCTCCAACTGATGGTGCAGTCAGGTCTCTATGTACCGGCCGAATTCGGGACGGAGCTGTCCGTCTTTGACGCCATCTATGCCGACATCGGTGATGAGCAGTCAATCGAGCAGAGCTTGTCGACGTTCAGCTCGCACATGACGAACATCGTCAGCATGCTCGACAAGATCGACTTCATGTCACTCGTCCTATTCGATGAGCTCGGTGCCGGGACCGACCCGCAAGAAGGGGCGGCCCTTGCCATCGCCATCCTTGACGAAGTGAAACGTCGCGGCGCCCGTGTGGCGGCGACGACGCACTACTCGGAACTGAAGGCGTACGCCTATAACCGGGAAGGCGTCATGAACGCCTCGATGGAGTTCGATATCGAATCGCTCAGCCCGACGTACCGCCTATTGATCGGCGTACCGGGGCGTTCGAACGCGTTCGAGATTAGTCGACGTCTCGGCTTATCTGAACAGGTCATCGACAAGGCGCGAAGCCATGTCGGCACCGACGCCGAGTCGGTCGAATCGATGATCAATGAGCTCGAGGCGGCCAAGCATCGCGCCGAGCAGCTCGAGAAAGAATTGATTGTCAAACGCCACGACCTCGAAACTGAACAGGCTGCGTTCGAAGCGAAGCTGACCGATTTCGAGCGTGAGCGCGACACGATGTACGGCGAAGCCGAGGCTCGTGCCGAAAAGGCCGTCGAACAAGCGAAGCGCCAAGCGAACGAAGTCATCGACCGCTTGAAGAAGCTTCGTGAGGAAGGAATCGTCAAAGAGCACGAGATCATCGCCGCGAAGAAACAGCTTGAATCGGCGAAACCGACGCTCCAAGATAAAAAGATTCAAAAAGTGAAACAAAAAGCGCAACAGAAACGTACGTTCAGTAAAGGCGAAGAAGTGAAAGTGACGACGTTCAACCAAAAGGGCTATATCGTGAAGCAATTGAACGATAATGAGTACAACGTCCAAGTCGGGATTATGAAAGTGAACGTCAAAGCGGACGACCTTCAAAAAATCGGGCCTTCGAAAGAGCAGTCGCTCCAGTCGAAAGGCAGCTCGCTCAAGCGTCAGAGCTCGACGAAGTCGGAGCTCGACTTGCGCGGCGTTCGGGTCGAAGAAGGACTTTCCCGCCTCGACAAATATATCGACGAGGCACTCGTGTCGGGGTACGACAACGTCCGCATCATCCACGGTCTTGGGACCGGGGCGATGCGCCAAGCGACGCAGGAGTATCTTAAAGGACATCGTCACGTGAAGAGTCAGCGCCCCGGTGGGATGGGTGAAGGCGGACTCGGTGTCACGGTCGTCGAACTGAAGTGAGGGGAACATGGCAATGGGGAATGTGAACGTCAACGTATTGCTTGAATCGCTCGGCCTGTATTCTATCGCCGGACTCATGATTGTCGTCGGTCTCGCCATCTTCGAGGTGACGACGCCCTACAGCAATTGGCGCGAGATTCAAAAAGGAAACATCGCCGTCGCACTCGCGACCGGCGGGAAAATCGTCGGTCTCGCCAACATCTTCCGCGTCGTCGAGAGCCACCACGACCAGACGATGGATGTGTTGGTCGGGGGGAGCTTCGGCTTCGTGCTCTTGTTGGTGACGTATTGGCTATTCGAATTTTTGACGCCGTCGCTCAAAGTGAACGAGGAGATCGGGAAAGGGAACATCGCCGTCGGACTGATGGCGTTCCTGCTCTCGATTGGGGTCTCGCTCGTCGTCGGCGCAGCGTTGGTGAGGTGAAGACATGGTATATGAGAGACTAGCGAAGATTCTCTTCATTGGGGCTGGCCTGTTTTTAGTGGCAGCGGCACTGTGGTTTATCTTTTATTGATTCGAAGCACGGAGCGTCCGAGATGGGCGCTCCGTTTTTGATTAGTTTCTAAAAACGCATGCCCCTGCTGTTTGAATTTTGGGCAATGAGTAAATCTGATTTGAATTATAATCATCTCTATCGGTAGAGAATGAAGGCAGTAAGTGCTTATTAGAACAATCGATTGGAGGAAGTATGAATGGCGATTGATTTAGATTTTTTGATGACGACGGAAGATTATGTGCTCGAGACGGAATCGTTTCAGATGAAAGGTGTCACCTATTATCCACTTGAGTGGACGTTTTTCGGGGCAAATGACCCGACGATGTTGCTGACGTGGGACGCGGAACGTGACCGCATCCTGATTCGTTTTGAGCAATATGCGGTGTTTCTCGGGACAATCGAAGACCATAGTATACATGAAGAAGGACTACGCAATGCTTACCCAATCGTGAAACTGAAGACGTCTCGCTTCACACGATTCGCCGCAGAGAACATGGGTACTGAGCGAGTCAACACGTACCGAGGCGAACTATCGCATTATGTGATTCGGACGTTCGAACAAGAGTTTCACGTCTTGGCATACGACGATCCGACCGTGCTCGACTTGGGGAAAGTCGGAGAGACGGGCGTCGTCATCGAGGTCGTAGAGGAGGCATGAACGAAAGCGAAGGAGCGAGTGATCAAATTGAACGTTCGTCCATACGCCTGTCTCTATTTTCAATCCTCCCATGGTAAAATGAAGGAAGATGAAAAAAGAGGCACAGCCTTTCAATCCATAGGCTGTACATAAAATGGGATGGGGTGGAAGGGTGTATGAACACACAATTTGAAGAATTGAAGATGTATGAGAGCTTTGACGAGCTGGCGAATGATGTCCTTGACCTCGCAAATGAAATTTTGCCCGAGCAAATGTTTTATTTGACGGCGTTCACGGATTCACAACAGGTCATCTTGAAACTGTCCAATCAAAAATCATCGATTCAGATTACGGAGAACATGGTCGTAGATTTGAGCAATTCTGTTTGCGGTCGCATCGATTTCGAGAACAATCGACCGTTGCGATATGAAGACGTCAAGCGAGACTGTGATGTGGAGGAAGTGGAGCGGCTACTCAACGATGTGAACATCCGCTCATATTTAGGCATCCCAATCTCACTGACGAACGGTGAAAAGTTCGGCACGTTGTGTGCCGTCAATGATGAGGCGAGTCTGTTGGATCCGAGAAACATCGCGTTACTCCAACGAATCGTCAAGCTGTTCTCGTATTATTTGGAACTAGAACGTTTTGTATGGCGAGATATGTTGACGGAGCTGTACAATCGACGCTACTTGACGAAGTACTTTGAAGACGACTTGAACGCGCACGGTGCGCTCTTTTTCCTCGACTTGGACGGGTTCAAAAGCGTGAACGATCGATACGGTCACGACATCGGGGACACCGTCCTGCAAGAAGTGGCGGCAAGGCTTCAAACGATTGTGAACGAACAAGGTGATGCGTTCGCGGTTCGGTTAGGCGGAGATGAGTTCGTTCTCCACTTTTCACAGGCCGCGGGTCGAGACGAATGGGGCCACATCGCGACTCAGATTATCGATGAGTTAAGTAGGTGGGATGAAGGTTACCAAGTCTCGACGAGTATTGGCATCGTCACATACATACGTGATGAGCGTACGACGTTGGTCACGCTGTTGAAACAAGCGGACGAGGCGCTATACCGTGCCAAGTCTTCCGGAAAACGAACGTTCAAATTCGTTCACGAACCATATTGAACAGACTGAATAAGACGAAAGAAAAGGAAGATTGTCCCGATGCGAGTCGGTTCAATCTTCCTTTTTTGTGCTTAGATTTAACGAAGTGATTCAGGTTAAGGCACATCAATTTTAACGGTATACACTTTCGGCATGGCGCCACTTGAAGCATACAAGACGAGCGTTTTCTCTTTCTCTGGAACGAGGAAGACCAAATCGATTTCGGATTTTTCGCCTGCGAAATAACGAAAACCGTTTTTGAACGCTTTTTTATTGTGGTTGACCATATCGATTGGACTATATTTTTTCCCGTCTGGCGTGTACATGCGGAACCCGTTCGGTCGATAGTCCATAGTGCCGCCATATCCATCATCCTCATGAAAGAGAGAGAGGGGCAGATTGACGAATCGTTTTCCAGCTTCCGGTTCGGTCCCATCCGGTGAGGCGTAGACCGGTTCCCCGACTTGGAATTCACGTTTCTTCATTAGTGGATCCCCGATAAACGTTTGGAACGTACCGAGGTTCATGATTTTTTGAAGATTATCTTCTTTTGGTGTGGTAGCTTTGGTTTCTTTCGGTTTATCAGCCTTTAAATCAGCCTGTTTCGCACCCGTTGTCTGTGCGGTTGGGGGTGGTGTCGACTTCGCCTCATCCATGACCGGTTTGACTTCTGGAGACGTGAAGACGAACAAGCTGATGATACCGACGACGAGAGCGGTCGCGGTCGTGCCGAGCACGAGACGGAACCGTTTTTCTACTTTTTTCTGGTTGACGACGTGTCCGCATCACACCGGTCACGACCGGGATGAAGATGGTCGCGAACAGGAACGGTAACTCGGACGTCGGGAACTTCTGATACATGATGGTGACGATGATGATGGTGACCGTCACGCCGAGCAGCCCGGCGAAGAAACCGGTCAACGCGCCTTCCGTCAAGACGAGGCGACGAATGGACGTGTTCTGCCAGCCGAGCGATTTCAAGACGGCGAGCTGTGGCTTGCGCTCCGAAACGTTTTGCCACATGATCTCGGTCGTCGTCAGCATGGCGATGAGCAAGGCGACACCCATGGCGACGTAATGCATTGTCCCGACTTCAAGGGCGACGAACTCGCCGATCCATGTCGTATACAAGACGCCTTGGAGGCGGAATGTGACGAACAGGAAGAAGCCGAATAGACTCGTCGGTAAGGCGATGGCGAGAATCGACAACGTCGTCCGCGGCCAATACGTCACGAGCTGGTTCAAACTCATGCCGACGCTCGAGCGGGAGCGGAGCAGGCGGCGTCCTTTCGACACTTCGCCAGACTGCATCGTTTCATACGGTTTGATGCGTCGGACGAGTCGAATCGGGATGAGCGTCCCGAGCCAATAAATCAACAGACCGGCCAAGCCGATCAAGACGATGCGGGCAATCGATGTCGAGCCGGCTGCCGTCCACAGGAACGTCCCGAGAATCATCCACGAGATGAGGGCGACCATCGAACCGAGAATCGTCGCCTCTAGGAACAAGAGTTTCGACAGTTGGCTCGGTCTCCAACCAAGCGATAACAGAATGGCGAACTCTTTCTTTCGCGCATACAGCATGATGATGTTCGAGCTGAACACGTATAGCATCGCGACGAGAATGACACTTGCGACGACGCCGGAAAAGCCGAGTTTTGCTTCTTGGAAGATGGTGATCGACGAACCGAGTTTAATCCACGGCTGTTGAATCCAGCCGAGGGCGCTTTCGCCTTTGAGTCCTGGGAGATACGTGACGGCATATTGTGGAGACGAGCCGAGCGTGACGTCCGTGATGAGGCCGGTCTTGTCTTCAATCTCTTTGGCGACCGCTTGCAGTTTCGCTTCACTCTCTTCGTTTAAGACATCGACGCCTTTCACGTTGACGCGAATCGCCGAGATGGCTTTGTCACCGGCGATGGCGAACGCGGCATCGAGCGTCGTCAACATCGAAGGTGGTTTCGTGAGGAAGCTGTACGGGTTGTTCGTCGGCTTGACCGTCGTCGGTGGGTTGACCGGTTCGTCTTTCGAGTTCATGACCCAATCGGCGCTCGCCGGGAAATACGTCTCCATCGGGAGTTCCGTCAGCGGATCTTTTGACAGCTTCAGTTTCGATGGGTCGAATAATCCGATGTAGTTATATTTCACTTTCGGTGCATCGTTGAGGTCTTCCGCGTATCTATTTGCCTTTCGATACATACTTTCTTGGCCGTAAGCCACTTGACCCTCAGCGAGGAACGGCTTGATTTGATACGAGTATGGCCAACGTTTCGGGAACGGGCTCGTCACGCCTTCATAGACGAGTGGCGACGCCTTCTCCGCAATCCACGTATATTCCATGGTGAGGCGAGGATCTTGTGGCTGAGGTTTCCCTTCTAAAATGTGTTTTGTGATATTGTCGTGCATTTGTTGAGCCGTAAAGTCGTATGAGGCGACTTTTGTCCCTTTCAAGCTATCGAGGTATTCATCTTTCCCTTTCTCGAGATACGTTTTGATGAATGCCTCTTGATCAGTCGTATCGACATCCACTTCTTCAATCGTGTAGTTGATCGAGGCATCGACATAGTCTTTTGTACTCATCAAAATCGGAATCGTCGTGATGTCCTCATCGTAAGGCTCTGGGACATCCTCATCATTGAAATAACGACTGAACTCTGTTGCTTGTACGGCATCGTCTAAGCCGACGAGTTTCGCTTCGGCGACCGGGTCAATCCCAGCGAGCATGACATCGCTTCCGTAATCGAGTGGGAATTCTTCATACAGGGCGGTCGGACCGATGCCGATGTGGGTCGAATCGCCGTTCGGCATCCAGCCGACCCAAAAGTAGGCTTTCAAGTTTTGGAAGTCATTGATTTTTTCAATGCCCGTATCGATGAGTGTGTTCATCTTGAGGCGATAAAGACCCGCTTTATCAAACGTATGCGTTTGAGTGAACGAGCTTGAATAGGTCGATCCGATCATGGCGATTGGTGCCGCGACATCGATGTCGGCAATCTGTTGAATCGTCTCGTACTGTTCGCGCGTAATCCCGCCCTCGAGCCCGCTCATATAGTTCGGCTCGAGCAAGTTCAAGTCCTCGGTCACGCTGCGGCTGCCTTCTGGACGGACGACGATATGGTACGACGAGTCCCATCGTTTTTGCAGTTCGTTGACGACCGTGCCGTTGTTCGCCTGGGTCACCCCAAGCAAATAGCTGAGCCCGGTACTGACGATGAGCATCCCGACCATGAGTAGGATGAAGCGTTCCTTATTCCGCCACCATGAGTTCCAGATAAACTTAAGCATGATGGACGTCGCTCATGGCGACGACCTGCCCGTCGCGCATCTCGATTTTTCGGTTCGCCCGGTCGGCGAGTTCCGGGTCGTGCGTGACAAACAAGACGCCACAGCCGTTGTCCCGATTCAGACGCGTCAACAGGTCGAAGATGATATCACCTGTATGCGTGTCGAGGTTCCCGGTCGGCTCATCCGCGAGCAGCCACTTCGGACGGTGGATGAGGGCCCGGGCGACGGCGACGCGTTGTTGCTGGCCACCGGACAGTTGCGACGGCAGCGAGTTCGCCTTATCGCTCAGTCCGACTTCTTTCAACAGTTCGAGCGCCCGTTCCTCCCCGTCATAATCGACTTTCCGTCCGAACAGCGGTGCCATGACGTTCTCGAGTGCCGTCAATGTCGGGATCAAGTGGAACTGTTGGAAGATGAAACCGATGTTGTCGAAGCGGAAGTCGGCGAGCTGTTTTGCGGACAAGGTCGAGATCGGTTCGCCGTTGAACAAGAGCGTGCCATCGGTCGGACGATCGAGCGTACCAATCAAGCTGAGTAGCGTCGATTTTCCTGAACCGGATGGACCGATAATCGAGATGAAGTCACCGTGGGCGAAGTGAAGGTTCACATCATCAAGCGCGAGCGTCGCGATGTCGCCGTTATCAAACCGTTTCGTTGAATGTTTGCATTCAAAATCATAGGCCATTGGAAGCTTCCTCTCTTGGTGGAATGAAATAGTCATTATTAAATATGTAAGAACACGTAATTTTATGACTATTTATCATAGTTTATAGGAAAAAATTTCCTGTTGATAGCCGAGAAAATTTTCGTCTTGGTTTCGAGAGGAGTCTGGGACGGAATGGGGAAAAGAGTTATGAGAGTGTTGAATCGAGTGAAAGGGAGTGGAAACAATGAAACAGTTCGAAATTGAGTTCCATATGATTAACGATGAGGTGTTGACGCAAGTGGTGGAAGCGGAGAGTCGTTATGCGGCGCTCGAATCGATTTATCAGTCGTTCCGTCATGCGACGGACGGGTTCGTTCAGTTCGAGGATGAGTGGATCATTTTCCTCGACCATGTCGTGTATGTGAAGGCGTTTGAGATTGTGGAGTAGGAGGCAACTATGGTAAAGCATAACAAGTTGGTTCGAGACCGGGTGCCTGAACTGATTCAAGCAGAGGGGAAGCAGGTCATCGTCAAGCACTTGAATCAAGCCGAACATTTCGAACAAGCACGACTCAAGCTATATGAAGAATTAAAAGAGTATGAAGATGCGAATATTGATGAGGAGTGCCTTGAAGAGCTGGCAGATATCCTTGAACTCGCGTATGAGTTAGGAAAGATGCATGGGGCTTCGTTTGAAGAGATGAATGCGATTCGTGCTGAGAAGCGCGAGCGGAAGGGTGGATTTGAGAAAGGATTGTTTTTGGAGGAAGTTATCGAGGAGTAAAAAACTGCCTACAAACTCATTTCGAGTTTGTAGGCAGTTTGAGTTAATTGAATGGGAGTTCGTTGATTAAATCTTCCGTATTAAATTCTTTTTGTTCATACTTTAACATTAAGTCTAAGTAAGCATTTTGAGCTGATTCCGAATCGGTTAGAAAAACTTCTAACTCATGATATAAAGCGTCCAATCCGCCAGCAGCATATTCTTCAATAATATCGAAGTTTTCAAGAGGTGCTTCCTCATCATCTTCTGAATCGTGATCTACTGAGAAATTTTCAAATGCATTTTCTAGATGCATAATTAGTTTAATTAGTTGCAAATCTTGCTCTGAGAAAACAGATAGAGGTATTTCTGAACCGGCTTTGATTTTCTTTCTTCGCTCGTTGCTATAACCAAATAATAATGCTGCCATAAATATATCTTTGTAAGTATCAAATAATTGTGCATCTTCTTTTAACGTCATGTACATATGATCTTGTGTGCCGTCACGGCGTAAAGAACGTTTTGCCATTACATTACCTCCGCAATTTCCGTATATTCACCTGATTCATCATTCGTATGGTTGAGTAATTTATATGATTTTCCAATACGATGATTGATTGCTTCATCCACCTCACCACGCCACTGCGATGTGGACACGATTACGACAACTTGATCCGATAATTTAGGAAGATTTGTCGCCACACGAGAGCGGTGATCTGCATCAAGAGCCCCAAAAGGAGAATCCATGACAAGCGGGAAAATGTTTCCGAGCTTTAGCTCTTCATCTAAAGCATGACCCTTTTCTTTGTCTTTGTATTCACGTGTCAAATCGACAATGGCTCCGATGAAAGCTAAGCTCGTGATTTGCGATTCACCCTGTGATAATCCAATACTTCCGCCGTTTACATCAGAAACAAGGAGTTCATAATTTTCCGTTAACGATATCGGATAATCTTTTCTTAACAATTGTGAATAGGTCAGTTTAATTTTCTCTTCTAACTCCGATTTAACCTGAGATTCTCTTAACTTCAGAAGACCAACCAAAGTGTTTTTTACTTTTGTCGCAGAGTCTAGCGCAAGTTGGAGTTTAAGCTGTCGCTCTTCTGCCTTGGTCAATTTACTCACTTCTTTATTCAGTTGTTCTTCTTCCTTTGAAATTTCTTCAATTGAGCGAAGTAAGTCTTCGATATTAGCCTCTGCTTTTACAATGGCAGTACGAACTGAAGATTCTCTTTCAATTAAATTAGTAGAGTTTTCGATATTGCGTGAACTCGCCTTCATTCGCTCTTCGATTTCACGTAACTCTTCTTCCAAGCCTCTAAGTGTCTCTCTTAATTCCTCACGTTCTCCAACGAGACGTCTAATTTCAGCATAGAAATGCGTTCTCGCAACTTCCCAACCGCTTAACTGGAAATAGAGGTGGTCCATTTCATTTTTTGAACTTGATACGTCTAATACTTCTTGCTGAACTTTTTCTAATGTCGAGATTGTAGCTGTTTCAAGTTCGTGCCCACAAAGACATTTACCACTTGAAAGTAGAGTTGGAATTAATTCGGGATGAATTAATTTTTCAATCGTGTCTCGACTGTCAGAATGAGCAATTCGTTGAAATCTTTTCAATGGCAAAGTCGAAAAAGCTAAGTGGCCTGAACGAGACAATAAACTTCTTAACTCTTTTAATTTGTCATCAAAAGCGTTTTTCGTTTCAATGATGGATTCGACAAGATGATCTCGAGTGACTTGAAACGTTCTTGTCTCTTCACCGTTACGAAGTGCATTTTCGATACTTTTCAATTCATTTTGAGCGGCAGTTAGTTCTTGTTTTGTTTCAGCGAGGCGATGTTTCTTTTTACCTTTGTCATCCTCGAGTTGGTTAATACGTACATATTTCTCACTCAGTTCACTTTTAACATTTTTAGAAACTTCGTCACGCAATTTAATAATGGTTTTGCTTAGATGCTCGATTGAGTTATCAAATAATTCTAACCCCATCATCCGTTTAATTGAATCTCGAATTTCCGTGTAAGCTTCTTTTTTCCCTAGGTGATCCATGCGTTCACCATCGAAGAAAAAGAATGTATGCAGTTTATATGGCAAGATTCGATTGATTTCATATGAGATATCTTTAATTTTTGTTGATTGATTCGTATCTACGTTTCGTTTTGTCAGTTCGACTTTTTGATTGATTGTTTTATTTTTAGGTAAATTCAGTACATTTTTTTCGTCATCAAATTTTGCATATAATACCCTGCACAGTTCATATTCGTATTCATTATGTTCGAATTTGATTTGAACTGATGTGCTTAAATCGTTACGATTAATTGTACTTTCTTGAATGGCTTTGTTGTTGAAAATGGACTCAGGGTTCGGTAATTTAAGTTCTCGACCATAAAATCCCCAAATTAAAGCAGTTAATAGAGCGGTTTTACCACTACCATTTTCTCCATGAATGACAGTAACGTTTTTACTGGATCCATGTGCAAATTCAACTTCGCTCTGCCCATAGTATTGGCGGAAATTTTCAATGACGATTTGCTTAAGAATCATGTTAGATGTACTCCTTTTTGATTAGTCTAGAGAATTCATCAGGGAGCTGTGCAGCAGTAAATGATCCTTCTTTGTCTAAGTAGTCCTTCTCTAAACGAATAATATTTTGCAGAATCTGTTGTTCAGTTTCTGATAGCTCACTCAATAATGCATATACATCTTTTTCGTTGGTTGATTGATTCGGATTCATTGTATTCACCTCATAATTCATTATAGGTCGACAAGATTAAATGCCTCTTTTATTGGGTTTAAAACACGAAGTGCTTGATAATGGTTTTCTGAGATTGATGCAAATTCATTCACTCGTTTCAATTCATTCATCAATAGTCGTCTTTCAATGTTAAATTCTTTATCCGTGAGCAAGTCGATTTCAGACAAGGGACGAGGAATCACGATGTAATCGTGAATATAAGCATACTCTTTTCCTGGGTGCTTTCTTAAAATACGTCCGCGGCGTTGAATGAACTCTTTTGGGTTGGTTGTACTGGCTAAAATGTAAGCGGTCTCAGCCGAAGGAACGTCTACACCCTCATCTAAACAACGGATGGCAACGAGCGCCTGAATGTTATTCTCTGAGAAATCTCTTAGCAACGTCTGGCGAAGTTCTTTTGTTTCAGTCGAAGTGAAGGTTTTGGCTGTTATTTTCAAATCATCGTTTAAGAATTGAGCAATGTGATCGACGTGTCGTTGGTCTTCCTTAGAATGATCACCACAATACACGATGGTATGAGTCAAATTATCTTGAGTGCTAAGTTGCTGCTTCAACAATATATCTTTCTCTTGCGCTGCATTAATTAAACGGGCCCGCTTAATTAACAGCATCTCTAACATTCCTGTATCATTCCCTGACGATTCGATTGATTTATCATCAGACAGGTTAATCAATTTCGAAATTTTATTTGTAAGCTCATGATAAATCTCAAGTTCTTCTTCAGTAAGTGACACTAAATGAGGGTAGTAATAATACTTCGTCAAAAAGCCTTTTTTAATGGCTTCTTCCAAAGTAAACTTATATATTGATCCACCAAAATAATTTAACAACTGCTCGGTTCCGATTTCATCGTGATGCCGAATTGGAGTAGCGCTCAATGCTAATCGATTTTTAAATTGTACAGGAAGCGACTGCAACGATTGCTTCGTTCCTAAATTGTGAGCCTCGTCGGCGACAAGCATGCCTGCATCTGCAATTCGATTAAGTTGAGCCTGGAAATGTGCATTTTTGAATGTACTGTTGGTGGTGATGACACACATGAAATTTTTGATTTTGAAATTATATTGCGTGATTTTTCCTGAAAGAGTAGCGCTCCATTGAGATTTTGAACCGTAACAAAGGATTGGATCCATCCTAAAGGTTTTAGCATCTTTAGCCCATTGATCGACCAAGTGCTGATAAGGACATAAAATAATCACAGCTAAACGACCGCTTTCCTCAAATCGTTTTGTGATAGCAGTGAGCGCCGTAAGAGTTTTTCCGGTGCCGGTGGCCATCTCTAATAGACCCTGATAATTATTGGCTCTCCATTCTGAAATGGCTTCAAGTTGATAGTCTCGAGGTGTGAACCATGAAGGTAAAGAAGGAAATTGAATTGTTGAATCCATATTATAGCTCCTTTATCATATATAGGAGTAGGTAAAACCTACCATATACTCTTATTATAGATATAATAAAGAATATAGTTAATAAAAAAGTTGTTAAGGTCGATCGAAAGGAATGAATGACATGGAATACTTTTTCTCATTTCTAAAACCCATTAATTCAAAGGCAGAAGAGTTAGGGCAAATAGTTCAAGATAAGTACTATACTGACCCTGAGAGCGCCTTATTGAATTCACGGAAAATGATTGAAGCCATCGTAAATGGATGGTTAGAAGTTTGTGGTCTCCAGAATACATATAATTTGAATGACAATATTCGAATTCTTTTAACCGAAGAAATTATTGACCGCACGATTGCGACCGATCTTCATTATGTACGTAAGAATGGAAACAATGCAGCTCATGAATTATTCACGAAAGAAGCACATGAAATTCTACCGAAAATTTGGTCAAGTCTATATAATATTGTCGATTCATACGTCTTAAGTTACGAAAATCCACCTGCAGTTCCTAAGTATGCGCCACCTAAGCCTCCTACTCCCAAGAACGATGGGGTGAGTCATGACGATATTCTGAAAATCGTAGAAGAACAGCTCAAGGCTAAGCTTCGGGCGCTAGAGGTCAATAACAAAGTGGAAGAATCACCCGTAGTGACAATCGAAGAAGAAACAAATAGATTGTACGAGTTTGTTCCTCATATTGAGAGTCGCAATGAGAGTTATCTTTACAGCCTTTTATCAAGATTAAACGAGTCATCAAAAGAGGCTGTTGAAAGTGCCGAACTTCCATTAAGCTCTCTAAAGAAATATCTACACGTTGAACGACCAATCGAGAAAAAATTAGTTCAGCTTTTACAGCAACCTGAGCAAAAGCGATTAACGCTCTTAATTGGTAGTGTAGGCGATGGAAAGTCACACATCTTATCACATCTACAGTCTGCTGAGCCTGAATTGATGAACCGATATAAAAATAAAATTTGGAATGATGCAACTGAAAGTCTTTCTCCTCATAAGACAGCGATGGAAACCTTATTTGAGAAGCTCATTCCATTTTCGGACCAACGATTGACGGAAGGCTCAGATGAGTTTGTTTTGGCTATAAACCTAGGTGTATTACATAAGTTTTTGTATGACTACGTAAATTCATTGGACAATGACTATACATTTAGCGAGTTAATAGCATACGTCGAGCAATCAGGAATCTTTGAGAATGAAATTTCTCAAGCCTTAGAGCATGAGTGTTTTTCAATGGTTAGTTTTTCGGACTATCCAATGTATGAGCTCACGAAGGGTGGAGTGGAGTCGAACTTCTTAATGCAAATATTATCGAAGATGTTCGATCAGAACGATGACAATCCATTTTATTTGGCATATGAAGAGGATGTGAGGCAAGGTATTGACTCCATCGTCCATCGCAACTTTTTACTCATGAACAACTTGAATGCACGACGCAACCTTGTGAATCTAATCGCCCGTTCTCTCTTAAAGGAAAAAGCGGTTTTATCGATGCGTCAATTTTTCAATTTAATTTATGAAGTGATGGTTCCAGGAAATTGGTCAAACATAAGTAAACAGAAAATTGTGCTTGAAACGTTACTCATTCATGGTCTTCATCAAAAGATCTTTACGAGTCAAAATGATTCCCCGATTTCTGTCATGTTAAGAAACGAGGATCCAATTGCTTATCGTTCTGAAGAAATTGATCAAATCATTCTTCAAATTAATCTTGAAGCTGACGTAAGTGGGTTCGTTTCTAGGTTCGATGAGTCGACTAGACAAACGTATCAACTTGATTTATTGGATCGAGAGCTCATCACCGAGCATACGCAATCGCTGCTGCGGTTACTTTATCTATCTAACCCTCGAGAGATGAACATTTCTCAAACAACTATTGAGACATTTTCAAAATATCTGTACGCCTATTACACGGGACAAAGATATGAGCTCAAGTCACTTTATGAGAAATTCGAAAATGCGCTCATGTTATGGTTTGGTTTCAAAAAAGACCAAAAGAAATATCTATTTGATACAAGTGCAAAAGTTTCAAAGCGTTATCGCATCGCAAAACCGGTCAGCTTCACATTAGACCCAATCAGCATGGTGGCGAAGAATGAAGAACAAGTCGTTCAGTTCCGCAACTCATTATTTATTCAGTTCGCTGTAGGTGAGAATAAACAAAGAATCAAACTTGAAATCGATTATAAAATGTTCAATTTGATTACGAAAATTGATCAAGGTTATCAACCTTCCAAAATTGATTTTGATGATGCGATTCGATTCAGCGAATTTGCAAATGCCATCCGCACATATAATTCAAACAATGAAGAAGTGTTGATTTATATAATTCAGACGGGAGAAACATTTGTTTTAAAACAAGAAGCAGATCCATTTAGTAGTGAAGAAAAAATTGTGTTCAGTAAATTGTAAGTTCTGAAAGTAGGTGTAAAATGATGAGATTATTACCAGAAAAAATATTTGATGAGAAACAAGTGATTGTGCTAGATAAAGATCGAAAAAAAATAGCAAAACGTCAAACCTCGAATTTTTATCAAGTTCTTCCTTTTACTACAGGGAAGAGTGATTCGATTAAAAATGCCCTCTTAGATTGGGAAAAGGAAGTCGGGGCTTTCTCTAGAAGACTTCTCAATCAAGATTTATCAGCCAAATCATTCAATACAGATCACCTTTTAGAAGGGGTGCTCGATCGAGTCGAGAGTTTACCTGAACACGAAGATGAAATTCATACCTTTTTCAGTGATTTGCTTCTTCAAAGAGATGGTGGATTGAATGTTACTCATCCGAGTATGTTTATGTACATTCAAGGGAACCCTGCTACTAAGAAAAAATTGGGTACTTTTTTAGCAGACTTGACGCACCATGCTTTGGATGATGAACAAATTGAAAAGATTAGACAGATTTTTAAGTCTGAGCAGAACGAGACATTGTTAGACAAAATGATTGTGAATTTACTGCCTAACCTTACTGAGAAAAAGTATTCCGTGGAGCATGCTTTATATTCTTCGTTACCAATAAAATTATTGGGCGAAGATTTGATCTATTTGGCACAGCATCCTCAATATTTTTTGAAAGAAATCAACCATTTACTTAAGTACTACTTACACTATGTTGTTTCCCAGACGACAATTAAGATTAATAATTTTGAAACTTCTAATTGGCATCAGCCGTCTAAGTTGTTTTATACCATTCATCACGAAACGACTGTTACCTCAAGACGTAAGACAATGAACTCTGGTATGGGCTTATTAAATAGTGCTAGTGAGAATATATTTGTACATGAATTGACGATGGCACAGTTAAGCTGTAATTCTCATAACCCATCATTAGAGCAAGATAAGTCTAAAATCATGACTTACGATGAGGTTTATAAGTATTTTGAATCTTTAGAAGAGACTGACCAAATTCAATTTTTAAGTGATATTGATTTGCAAAGTGAACGGATTCTCACATATGCGGGTTTAGAAAATCAAGTGAAGAGAAGTGAGACATTCAACGAAGCGGTTAAACAATTATTTAACACGATGAAAATTACGACTCCTAAAGAGGCACAGTCACGTTATGGCGATCACGTAAAGAATATTGCAAAGTCACACTTTACGAAACGTCGAGGACGTTTAGGGTACGTATTATCGTTGAACCAAGAAATGTTGATCCTGATGTGTGCTGTCAGTTGTAAAGATGATCGAATCACATTTGTAGAGCTGCTGGAGCGTTTGAGTCAAAGAGGCATCAATTTTGATACCGAATCATCAACAGCACTTTTACAATTATTAGAAAAAATAAACGTCATTGATAAGAAGAGCGATAGTGGGGAGGCGCAGTATGTCAAACCAATTTTATGAGTACGTCACGAAGAAAATAAACGGTCATTTTTTAGTAAACACTCCGCAACCTGGAGATAAATATTACTTGCAGCTAGAAGAAGAAAGTCATGTTAAATATTTGAAAGACTATCTTGAACAAGAAGCAAGCGAACGAGTTAAAATGTTTGAGTACGAGCTGAACGGTGTTACTGAATACCGCACAATTGCAATTGATTACGGGACAAGCGAGTTGATTATTGCGACTCAAATCGAGGGAATTCAACCTGATTTCTTTGTTAAGCTTCGCAACTTGGTCAGTGAACAAGAAGGGGAAGGCGTGAACCGCTCACTTCTTGTGATTTATCATGGACAGCTCGACAGTATTGATGGTGGCGGCGCCAACCTTCAAAAAGAAGGAATGCCTTTGAACCCACAAAAAATTCTAGAAGAACTGAAGAGTGAATTAAAACAGATGGCCGAACGTAAAGGCGCGTTGGTTGAAGTAATTGATTTTCATTTGAAAGAAATTGAAGAAGAGTTCAGTTCGTTCAAAGGTGTCTCGTTCTTTGATTTTGAAGAAATCTTATCCCTCATGCAAAAATCAGAACTTTCAAAGTCTGATTTTCTAACGCTACGATTCTTCCATGACCAAGAACTCGAATCATTTGTGCAGACATCTTCCAAAAAAGAAATACGAGAAAGACTGCGTGAAAACAGAGATTTATTTGAATTTGTTCAAGACAGTCATTTTAACGAAACAGTTGAGACGCAATTACCTAAAAAATTCAATGAACAAGGTGTCAATAAACTGAAGCATGACCATTGGAACGAACTCACCTTACAAGAAGTCATCAAGCTTAAAGCTGAAAAGAACAATAAAGTGTTTGAAATTGATGAAATTACAGTCGTCAATGAACATTCGTCGGTAGTCGTTTGGGATCGACCACACAAAACGACTAAGACTGGAAAGCGTACGCGCTATGTCGCCATCTTCAATCCGTCTCACGAGCAAGAAATCAAATTGCGAGCTAAGTATGTGATTGAAGGAAAGGGTGTGCGCAAGAGTTTAGAAGAATCACAAATCAAAATTGAATATTGCAATCCTTTACTTGAAGTGACGCCAAGTGTGAAAACAAATAATTTATATATGACGCTTACATCTACTCAAACGCAGGGCGCCACACAGTGTACGGTGAAATACAAAGTGAAAAATGAAAACACACTCTATTCAGAGTTAAATATTATGGTGTTCCCATTCTCGAGCGAGGTCTTTAAAGACTACGCTGGAACTTATGAAGTGAAGCGGATGAAAGGGAACGATATCGAATATTTGATTTTAGGGAATAAAGAAGGCGAGCTACGATTAGGGGACGGTTCACAAACCCCTGTCTCTCAAGAGCAAGCGCTAGTAAAAGTAGATGATGAACCGAACGTCACGTATCATTTTGATCAAGATTTGTTTGAAGAAGATCAATTTTTGCAGTTAAGCGTTGGAGAATCAACTCCAATTAATATCAAGCTTAGTGTTGATGCCTCTAAACCGCATCCAATCGCAAATATTAGATTGTACAAAGAGAAACGTGAGAAGCGTTCTTCGATTGTCCACGGTACAGATGGGAAATTAATTTTAAAGAACCAAATTTACTATCCACAGAATGAATATAAAGATTTTTTAGAGTATGAAATGGAATGGCTTGATCAAAGTATGCAAACAGCTGTATTGTCTTCCGGTGTCATCAGTCCTGTCAATCTAGAGTTTGGTGCTTTCTATGAGCTGAGAGAAGCGTACAACCTATTCCTAAATCACTTTAAAATCAAAAAGACTGTCCCGATGTTAGCATATTGGGATGATGAATATAAGCGAGTCGCTTTGAATTATGTGCAAGCTTATGTAAAAGCGATTGAATCGATTCAAGAGGCCGATCGGTTATTTGAAGTCGGACACTCGATTTTAAAATTAGGCGTGTTGTTTAATAAAAAAGAAGAAATCGTCTATTTCACTCCATTCCATCCGGTTAACGTCGCGTTTCAATTAGAGTTGAATACGCAACTTGGAGATGAAGAAGTATCAGAAAGTGTGCTTAAACGTTTACGCGCAGATGCACTGGCTCCATACCTATGGTTTGAAGGTAAAGCATATAAAGCAGAAGCTCAGTCGAATTTACCAGAGTGGATGATTTATCGAGTAAAGGAAGAAGTTGTTGTAGCTGAGGCTGACCGCTTCCTATCAGAAGTGGTCAAAGAAAAATTAAATCAATTTGTAGACCACTTCACCTCGCTGTTTTATCAGACAAATCAAGTCGTTAGAGCGCCTTTATATTTAAATGTGATTGAAATTCGAAATGATGAGATGGTATTAAAAGGTGTTGTTGAATGGATTTTCCGTCAACTGAAAGACAGCTACGAAAAGAATAAAGATGAAGTGATTCCTGTTGAAGTAAAACTTTATTGCGATTCCGGTCGATACAGAAGTGCATTCGATCAATTTGCAGCTAAAGATTTTATGGAAGAGGATTGGGAACAGTTTGAGTATTTATACACGCTCATTCCAAAAAACTTTATTCTTTCTCCACAAGAAGTGGCAGAGAAGATTCAATCGTTCATCAATCACTATCATATTCAAAATGAGCAATTTAATGATTTTGATTATGCTCACATTAGTTTCTATAAAATGAGTGGTGAGGAGCAAGTCATTACCGATAAAATGGAGTACATTAAGAGCGGTAATGCGATGAGTGGTTTGTATTCGACGCTCGCACCGACCATCAAAGACGGGCAATTTAGTATGGGCTTTGGACTTCGCGGTTATGAAATTGAAGACAATGATTTACTCTTGCGCTGTGCTAAGTCGTTTAATGAATTGAACGTTCATATGAAAGACAACGGTAGTAGTTCATTCGCACATGGTGTCACGGCACTGGCTAGTATTACTGATGCTAGAGATGGCTACAAGTTGCAGAATATCTATGAAAGTTCTCATTGGGTCACGTTAATTGAACCGACTGTTGACCTTGGATATTTTTCATCTAAGCAAGGAAATCCCGATAATGAATTGATTATCATTCACTATAACGATCAATCTTCTTCTTACCGGTATGATGCGATTACTGTTACGAAAAAAACAGCGCAATATCAAGCGGTCATTAAAGATTATTTGAACCATGAAAAACCTGATTTGAATACAGATGAGAGTATCAAAGAGATTATTCAAACGTTCAACGTCATCAACGGTGAATGGCTGCTCTCTATGATCCAACAAGGGCTCAGCAATGAGACAGCTCGAAACATCCATAAGAGTCGAGAAAAATTCAGTTTGTTGGCGGCTGTGAAATATTCGTTGGCTATGTTCACAACCGACGACATCACGTGGGTTCCGATTTCGCTAGAGGAAATCTTACGTGTTGCAAAAGCAATTGGTCTAAATCACGCGAGCTCACCGTTTACCGTTAAGGCGCTAGGGAAATCGGGAAGCTACTCAGACGATTTACTCTTAATTGGTATTCAAGAGACGGAAGGTAAATTGAAAATGCATTTCTACCCGATTGAAGTGAAGATTGGTAGAAACTTGAATAACGTATTAGATAAAGCACGAAATCAAGTCGTCCGGACGAAATCCCTCTTTGACTACGAATTAGGTGTTGGAGAGACGGAGACTACATTCTCGCAACAGTACTATCGGATGTTCTTTGCCCACTTATTCTTAGCGAATGCCAAGAAATTGTTCGAAGGGAACTTGTGGTGCGAAAAAGATAACGACTATGATTTTGAAAATGAACGCCTTTCTGTCGTCGAGAAATTGATGAAAGGCGACTATGAGATTTCTAACGAATTAGCCGATTACTTCAACAAAGGTGTAGTTGTATCGTTTAAAACGGAAGAGACCATTTCGTCAGTAGAACGAGTGGAGGATGACATCCTGTTGCTCAATTTACCAGAACAATATGGAATCAGTGGTGGTTCATATTCGATTGAAGAGATTCGACAATCAATTGTACACGGGAAAAAGGACATCCCTAGAGAAGAAATGCTCGAAACATTCAAAATTAATAAAGTTTGAACGTAAAAGACCGGCTCAATTTAAAATGAGCCGGTCTTATTTTATGCTTTTCAAAGTTGTTTAAAAATATCCAAGTCTTTTGAAGAGATACTTGAAGAAAGAGAGAACCGAATCGATGATCGCACTTCATCCAATGTTAATCCAATTGCTTGCAACACGTGACTCGGCTTACTTGAGCTACAGGCTGATCCGGTGGAAACAGCCATTACCGGAGCTAACTGCTTCACGAGTACCTCATTATTAATCCCGATAAATTGAACATTCACAATTCCAGGTATTTTATCAGTATGATCACTGTTGAACCGAATATTTGACCCGAACTTCTCAGATAAAAGATGAACCAAATGCTGTTCAAGTTTTTGTAATTTTTGAATGTTCTTAGACAAGGATGCCTGATGCATTTCAGCGGCTTTCCCCATTCCTACGATTAAAGGAACAGCTAACGTTCCACCGCGCACGCCTTGTTCTTGGCCACCACCATGTATTAAGGGTGTCAACTTTCTTGGAATACCATCCTCATCCTTTTGCACATAAGCGACGCCGATACCTTTTGGACCGTTGAACTTATGCGCAGAAGCGGATAAGAAATGAACGTTCGTCAGTTCTGACAGGTTGATTTTCATCTTTCCGATGACATGTGTCGCATCGGTGTGGAAGAGTGAACCATATTGAGCAGCTAGTTCAGAAGCTCTCTGAATGTCATTTAACGACCCTAACTCGTTATTTCCCCAGATGATTGAAACGAGTGAAGTAGGGCGTTTTTTTAGTAGAGACTCTAATTCGGAAAAGTCGATTCTGCCGAACTGATCAACAGATAGATACTCGACGTGGATTTTCAATTGTTCATTCAAATACTTTGCAATTTCCAAGTTAGATGAATGTTCGGCTACCGTTGTAATCACTTGATGGTCCGGTAGGGAAGAACCCACACTTTTTAAAATCCAATTGTTACTTTCTGTGGCTCCCGAAGTGAAGTAGAGCTCTGAAGAAGAACAACTAAAAAATTTGCTTAACTGTTCTCGAGCCTGTTCAACAGCATCCTTGGAGTTCTCTGCGAGCGAGTAATATTTACTAGAAGGATTTCCGAACTCTTCAAGAAAGTAGGGGAGCATCGCTTCAAGTACTTCAGGATAAACAGGTGTTGTCGAACTGTTGTCTAGGTATAGCATGTTACCCCTCCTGTAGAGCCAATAACTCTCTTAAGAATTGATTCGTACTTCTTGAGAACTGAAACATTTGATAAAGTTCTTCAGCGCCTCTAGTAATGTGTGCATTGAAATAGTCAGGAAAGTAATGCTCTTCCTCAATATGCTTATTTGCATGTTGGAGAATCATTATTTTGAACATCTCATCATGCTCCCCAGTTAAAGTGGCACGATTAATTTCAAAATTTGAAATCGTTTGGCCCTTAATGCTGGTTGGAGTTTGTTTGTTCTTTAATGAAATACCCACGGCAAAACGAGCCAGTATATTTGGCGTGATATGAGTCGAGTTTGAAATCTCTTTAAAATAGAGATGAGTTTGCTCAGTTAGTTTAAGACGGTAATTCATTAGTTTTCACCTGCGCGTTTTCAAATTCAAAATACGATGGAATGACTTGTGTTTCTAAAAGCTCGTTATCAAATTGGAGACTATACTCTCTAGAAATAGACGGTTTTAGTACGTCATAGTAATCTTTACTGATTTCTGAGTCAGTAGATAGTACTAAGACCTGTTCACCGAATTTAGGGAGCAAGTTGCGAAGAATATTATAACGATGGTCTCGGTCCAGGCGACCTAACAACGTATCGAAAATAAATGGCATTTGGTTTTCAGAAACTTTAAAGATTGCCCAAATCAATGAAAGCAATAGAATCTGTTTCTCACCAGAAGACAAAGTGGCCACAGAGATTCGAGATTGATCTTTGGATAATAAAGTCAAAGAGAAATCTTCAGGCATAATCGATAGCTTCTCAATGTAATCTTCTTTGCGCATCAATGTTTTTAACATCCGTAAAGCATTTTCTTCAACATTACGAATGACTTTGTAGCGTTGTTGTAGTCTAAAGTCTTCAAGTAAAGCTAATGTAAGATTTGCGTTCTGCGAAAGAAGACTTGATTTTGAAGTGATTTTCTCAATCTCTTGCTTGAGTAGGGCATTTTCTTCTACTAAATTTGAGTATTGAGCATGAAGTTCATCTTCAGTTTGAAGGATGTGTTCAAAACGTTCTTTTAAGTGAAGGTGATTTACTTTTAATCGATTTAGCTCTTCAAACTGCTTCTCGAAATCGATATGATTTTCTTCTCGAATGATCAGTTTTCTTCGCAACGTTTTCAATTCGTCGATGATTTCATCATCTCGATTGAGGTTTGACAATAAATTTTCAGATGAATGAGCATCAACAAGCGAGAGCATATTTTCTACTTTTGCTTTCGAGCTGAATGAAGCATCGTGAATGATTTCAGTAGATGGGACCGCCATTTTTAAAGCGGCATTGAATTCGTTCTTTAACAAATCATGTTGAACCGTACCGCCTAAGTTGCGTGAGACATTTTTATAGAACTCATCGGAGAAGACCTTTTCTAAGTCCTCCACACTTCGCACTAATAATTCTGACTCCACTTGATCAGCAGCTTGCTTAAGTAAGTCGTGATTAATCGTAAAGGCATAATATTCGCTAAAGAAGTCTGAATTCAATTGCTTCAACGATTGACGCTCATGTTCGAGTCTTCTAATGTCATCTTTTAATTTCGCTTCTTCTTCTTTACTAATCACATCATGGGCTTTTAGTGATTCAGAAAAAGAGGCGACTTCAGCTTCACTGATTTCGATTTTCTTAAGAGCTTGTGATTTTTCAATCTGATTTTTTTGAAGCTTTTGTTCAGCCTCAATCAAGTCATTCTTGATTTCATCCAAACGTTTTGATTTTTCTTTACTCAGTTTCGTTTTCGCTTCATCGCGAACAAGCGTTTCAATAGTTTCCGTTAACAAATCAGGAATTTCCAACTTAAAGGCACTTTTCATTAAGTCATCAAGGTACTCCGAAAGCTTTCCTTCGTTGATGATTTGGTTAATGGTTTCGCCATCAAATAAAGAGACATTGAAGAGGTATAACGGAGTTCGTTCCAAGAATAATGAATAAACTTGGCTCTGATCTTTTTCTGCTAACGGTAGGGTACTCCCGTCCCGATAGATATTAAAATATTCTTTAATATTTTTTGCGTCGATTCCCCAAGACCGTTCAAACAGATAGCGAGACATTGTTTGATTCGTAGTCGTAGTGAACGTGATTTGAATCTTTGAAATCACTTTTTTCACGTTATACCATTCACGCTGGTCTCGAATTTCGCTATTGATTAACTTTTCAATCTCACGGAAATAAGAGGGAGTTGGCGCTTTGATTCCAAACGCCTGACTCCCGTATAAACCTGTGCGGAGAGCATTCAAAAATGTCGTTTTACCTGCGCCATTCTTCCCTCCGATTAAAACAACATTTTTATTAGAATTTTGATTCGTAAAATCAAACGTTTGATTCTTATAGGCTCCGATGTTTTTCAGGACAATCGATTCAATCTTCATAGTTCTTTAAATCTCCTTGCTCTTTATACAGATTCAAATAATCTTGGCTCAATAATGCAGCAACATCTTTATTGAATCCACGCTTTACTTTTACACCTAGAAAATCATTTGCCGTCGTAAATAATTTTTGAACCATGTTGAAATCAAGACCATGCTTTTGAGAGAGTAGCTCCAAGTCATTTGCTTGATCACTCGTCAAGATTTGGCGATCGTCTTGTTCCCAATCCAAATCGACACCGAATACTTCACGATATAGTCCAGGTAACGTGTCTTTCCAATCACCTTCACGAAGCCATAGACGACGAATTGCACGTAGTTCATCGTTTTGAATCAACTTATACTCCACCGAGTTTGGAACTTTTAAGTCACGTTGTAGGATGAGCAAATCACGCATCAGTTCAATTCGAGTAGCTAACGTGAACGGTCCGAGTCCAAGATGTGAGTAAACAGCTTGCCCGTCGTTATTCGTTTCAAGAACGACAAATTGAATATTGAATTCCTCTGGTTTACTCAAATCAATATTATGTGTCGCAATGAACTGACTTAATTGACGTTTCGGAACTGCAAGAACGCTCTCGTCTGTTAAGTCCTCAATACGATCTACAACTTTATGAGAAGTAGCTGCACGACCACCTTTTTTCTTTTGAGCGATATAAATACCATCTTCTTTAATTTCGTGTGGAACTTCTAGCAAGTAGAAGGCACCATTCATCCGCTTATGCATCCGTTTCGAACGGTCGTCTCGAATAAGTACCATCTTATTACGGAATTTCAATAAAGGCTTCAACCAGTCATGTTCACCAGTTTGAATGAAACCAGTCAGCGATTTATCTTGGTTGACGACGGTACATGTCCAACAGCCGAAGCGACTGTTCCCACACGAACCAGCGCTCTCTTTTATATTTTGGTCGACGACTAACGGACATTCGCTACTTGAGTCCATGTACATTTTTTGAAGTTTATGATGATCTTCTCCCCAAGGGGCGGGGTTTTGAAGAAGGTAGCTCCAAACATCATCTAACACAAACTCTTTGATTGGTGCGAAAACATATGCATTAGCCAATGAAGTGTGTCGCATCAATTCGCTGCCCATGATTTCATGGTCTTTAATAGACTGTCCCCGGCTCGTACTCTCAGATGAACGGACTCCAAGCACCATAATAATTTCACCATATTTGGAGACTTTATCTTTAATGAAGCGGTTAGCTGGATCGATTTTTAGGCGGTCTGTACACCATCTGAAAGTCTGGTTAGGGGTAGGGTAGCCACGGCCGATAATATTCGTCCAAAACGTCTTTTCCGTTAGCGGTTTGACCTTCTGTGTTTCAATCGGGAGATTATATTTTAACGCGGCTTCCTGCATCCGATGGAGTGATCCATTAATCATCGAGACGACGAGCGGGTTCTCGACCAATGTATCAGATGAAATGATAAATACTTTTTTATGGAGTTGTTCTGGTGAGAGCTCCAACAGCGCTTCAAAAATAAGTTGTGTCGTCAGTGTTGAGTCTTTTCCGCCGCTGAATCCGACTACCCACGGACGTGAGTCATTTAAATAGACTCGTTTAATCAAATCGATAGAGCGTCTAGAGACCGTGTCTCCTTCATGCTGAGTAAATAAATTACTAATAATACCTTGTGTCATAAATCATCATCCTCTCGTGCCAAAACAGTTATATAACGTTCATGCTGGATTTTTGTTGGTCGAAGTCTTTCTCTTCTTTAGTAAGTTCGATGCCAAGTAAAGATTTGATGCGAATGGCAGTTAAACGAATCGTATAGTTATTCTTTAATATTCTTCCATTCTCATTAAAAGCACGACCTTTCCAATCCTTCTCATTCGATCGACTCCAATCGATGTCTTTGAATTTTAAAAGATATGCAGTCCATGTATCAGGTTTCTGTTCAATCAAAGCACGAGCTACTTCTGCTGCAGCCTCGATGAATAGACCTTGACCGGCAATTGAAATCATACGAAGATCACGGGGAGAGATTTCTTTATTAAATACCTGCTCCCATTCATGAATACTATTGCATAGAGTCGTCCAAAACGTTTTAATGTTCAATGCGTCTTCTTCAGTTAAAAACGCACCTTTTTTCTTGTTGATTAAGCGCTTATTCGCATTGTAAATATGATTCAATGCCAATAGTTTTGGCGAGTTTTTAGACAGCGAAGTCTTTTCCATTTCTGTATAGCGCTTTAAAAGCGGTATCTCTTCGACAAGTTCCTTTGTCAAAAGTGACAATTGGTCCCGGTGATCGTATAAAATCCCAATCGAAGACGTAGTGTTCACAGCATGACGGTTCAAATCCGAGAATATTTGTTGAGAACGCTCTAATCCTTCGTCATGGAAAAAGACGACCGAAATCGTTTCATTTCCTAACTCAGGCATAATCTTAAGGGCTTCTTCAATGGCGGCTCGTCGATGTTGGCCATCGTTGATTAAAAAGCGTGAATCTAGCGCGATAGCGAGTTTTCCTAAGTCCTTAAAATTCGGTTCGTCTGAAAATGGAGTAAATTGAATCTCACCATCAATCGATGCAGTCAAAGAAGAAAAGACATAATCCTTTGATTGATCTACGATATAATTTGTAATCTCAGGAACTCGAGATTTATTCAATATACGTTGTGAGCGGTATTGTGGAGGAACTTCTTCCTCGTCAAAAAGAAAGATTTTTGGAATCAATTTAAGAGGGCACATCACCACGAAATATTCTTTTTCGGCTTGATGACCTCGTAAAGCAGGGAAGTTATAACTGAAATTAGGATCCATAGCTAATCTCCTTTAAAATAAATTACGTACGTAATTTAAAGAAAGTACAATGTTTTATTAGGTAAAGTTTATCATATGCTTCTTTTCAAAAATAGCGGAAAGCTCAATTAAATTAGAAATTTAAGCAAGAAAAATCTCAGCGATAATTCGCTGAGATTATGCAGTCAGTAGCTTGATTAAAAACTCTTCTTCAAATAGGGCATCATCTGATTCAAGTAAAGATGAAATATGTGCTACTCCTAATTCGATAAACCGTTTCATATAATCACGGATGATTTTTTCATCTTCTACCTCTTTTTGTAACTCATTGATGATGAGATGTTTGGCAAGCAGGTAGTCGTTACCGTTGATGATTGATCCCATATCCCATGCCCCAGAACTTAGTTCAGAAGGGAGCTCGGATGTGATAGAGTAGTTTTCGATTCCATGCATCAAACTGAGCTTAACGACAAACGGTCTCGGATCCTTTGGTACGTAGTGCTCCAAGTGACTGATGATGTTGTCGATTCGATCTTTACTTACTTGAGACAGCTTAATTCCTTTTGAGTCCATGATTTTATCCTTTCACTAGTTCGAAGTAACCTTCACGAATCAATGTATACTTCTCTTTTTGGTTATAATCCAACATGATTTGCTTAGACGTGTATTCTTTCATCAGTTCTACATACTCAGGTGTGATTTCCGTATCTGTCGACAGGATAACAACTTGTTTACTGAGATGCTTGTAAAAATGTTCTACTAAGTTTTTACGGTGATAACTGTCCAAGCGACCGAGCGGGGTGTCGATGATCATCGGCAAGTCCAAATCAGCGGCTTTAATCATTCCCCAAATAAATGCAGATGAGATGATTTGCATCTCGCCAGCCGAACGTTCTTCGACTGAAATTTCAGCGCCGCGCTCATTCTCGATTCGAATGATCATCTTATGGCGATCGACGAAAGCACGACCAAATTCATCTTGTTTTCGCATGAGCCTATTCAGCATTTTATCGAATTCGCGGCTGATCAAATCAATTTTCCAGCTTAAAACTTTTTCTGAGTATTCATCGATAGCTTCTTTGATTTTACGATACATATCTACATCGTTTATCAAATCATCGGCGTTTAAGGCAGTGGACTTTGTTCCTTTTAACTTCGCTTCTAATGAACGAATCTCTTGGACGCACTCTTGTTCTTTCTTCTTGATATTCATATGAATGCTCTTCGTTCTTCCGAGCACTTCTGTAATTTCTTGAATTTTTTTATCTTCTTCATCGACACTGATTGAGGATGGAGCTAAATCAATTTTTTGTTGTAACGACTCGATTGAATGCTTGATGTTGGTTGCCTTTTTAATCAATTCAACAATTTGTTTCTTAACAGATGAAGCATTGACACCCATGATAAATCTGCGATCATTCGGAGACAGGTCATGCCACGTTTGTTGATTGTCTACTGATGTCGTAGCCTTATAGTTCTCCTTTGATAACCAAATCGTTTTTCCAATCTCTTCGACTTGATGTAATTGCTCTTCAGTCAAGGGCGGATTGATTGGCTCAGAAAGAAGTTTCGACATAAATTGATGATAAGGCGTCAAAATTTGTTCAACTCTTTGCTGATCAGTAGCATATTGTTGTTCCAAATTTAAGCGTTTTTTTAAAGCATCAATCTTTGTAGGGGCAAAAGACGGAATTCCTTGCTCACCAAACAGTTTGGAGATTTGCTCCATGATTTGAGTATGCTGAGCTGTCAATGAACTCATAGTTGAGATAAATTTTTCTCGTGATTCGTTGTTTTGCATCAGCTTCTCATTGCGAAGCTTTTTGAGTTGATCAAGTTGTTTATTGTATGTGGAAACGCGCCCTTCGGCTTTAGTTCTTTTTTCTGTCAGTTCACTTAATTGGTCTTTTAATTCAGAGATTTTTTTGTTGAATTTTAATAGTTCAGTGCTCTTTTGAGCAGTGGCTAGTTCATTGACTTTTCGTGAATAGATTTTGTCTAAATCGCCTTTGAGTTCATTAAAGTATGACATCCCGTTCATCCGTCGGATTGTTGCTTTAAAGTCTGCTGAATTACGAGAAGAAATAATCCGTCGAATTTCTTCACCATCAAAAATCAAAAATTGCGACGCTTCAAATGGAATCAATTTGTCGATGGTGCGGTTGAAGTCGTCAACATTGTGCGGCCCGATTTGTTCATTCCGTTTTGCACGGGCAGCACCGATTGTACGCTTACTGAACGTCTTGCTTTCTGAGACAACCTGTTTCTTACTATTGTATTGCCACACGACTTTTATTTCATAGTGGTGACCATCCCCAGGCTCGAATACAAGAGAGGCACTAGCTTCACGTCCGCCTTGTTCGAAGAATGAATTATTTATGGTGTTCGTGAACTGTTGTTGAAACTCAGCATCAGTCATGCCCCGCTTACCGTATAATAAGTAGCGAACGGCCTTCAAAATCGTTGTTTTCCCGGCACCGTTCAAGCCACCGATCAGAATTATGTTTTTATCGTCCGAGTGTGTATCGAAATTAATTGTTTGTGAATTTAAGTATGTTTTGTAATTATTTAATTGAATGCGAACTAACTTCAATCCGGATCTTCTGCTTGATGAAGCCGAATGGGTTAAAGAGTCCCCTTTTTTGATTAAATATTTAAGTTCTTCTTCTAACTCTTTTTGGCGTTTAGTAGGGGATATTGCTTCACCGTAATAATTAGCCTTTGAAGTAGTGAGAACGTTTTGAAGTAGGTTAGGAGATAGTTGGTGATTGGCAGAAACTTCTTTTAGAATGTCTTGCTCATTCTCATAAATCTTGTGATTCATAGTAAAATCCTTTCTAGAAAATAATATGTTGAGACTATATTGTTATTATAAAGGAAAATAACTTAAAAACCTGTAACTTTTTTAGAAGAGGTTTGGATAAATAAACCATGTAGTAATACATACATAAAAGGGGAGATTACATTGAAAAAAATGTTACTTCGCAAAATCCAATTCGCCCTCCAGCATCACGGTGGGACGGCGTCATTGAAAGAAATTAACGAATACATCGAGCGGTCATACTATCAACTTGAACTCGATCGGTATAAAGATTGGAAGGCTCACGTTAACAAACAGATTCGGGCCCATTCGAGTGATTCGGCCAGCTTCGCGGGTAAAGAAGACTTGTTTTATTCCACGGGAAATAAGGGCATCTGGGGCCTTCGCCAACCGAATAAGTAACCGAAAGCGGAACCATTTCAGTTGGTTCCGCTTTCAATATTTACAATCCGTCACACCCCCTTGTCACAAAGTCGACAATACGTTACACTTCGAGACAGTGTGAAAAAAATGTATAAGGGGTTTATCCATGGAAATCGTTCAGCAATTATCGCAAGTACAATTACTCAACCAATTCTGGTTGCTCATGGCCTTCGTCATCCCGATGGTCATTTTATCGCGGATGGTCGTGGCCGGCTCACGGTTCTCACCAATCCTCGTCATCGTCATCTTCGGTCTCGGACTTGGTTTCGCCATGGTCGAGATGGGCATCGCGACACCGGGTCTTCCTGAATTCCCGCTCGTCGACTTCATGTCACGGACGACGATCATCGCGCTCGTCGTATCGTTCTTCGTCGGTGGACAAGAACTTCGTAAGATTTTGAGCAAGCAAGAGCTCGACGTGAAGGATATCGTCGTGCCGTCTAAAGAAGAGATGTTCCTCGGGACAGGGCGGACACAGTTCATCTTCATCGTCCGTTCGTTCTTCTTGCTCGTCGGTCTCGAAGGGTTCTTCCGTATGATGATTCAACCGGGCGCGGCAGAGGGCATCATGCTCTACTACCCGATCCTCGCGTTAATCGGTCTCGCGGCATCTTTCCTCTTGATCGACCACAAGGCGCAAATCGACGACAAGAAGGTATACATGCGTAAAGGTGTCATCGAGACAGTCTTGATGCTCGTCATCTTGTTCGTCTCGTACGGCATCGCCATGGCGGTACAACCAATCATCGCATTGCCACAGATTTTCTTCGCCATGTTGCTCTCGTCAGCACTCGGTGCCATCTTCCACAATTGGACGTATGGACCGACCGTCCGTGCGCTTCTGTTCGCCGGGATCCCGGTCGTCTTGGCCGCCAACTTCATGGTCGGTGGTTCACGAATCGGTGATGCGTTCGCCATCGAAGGCATGAACTCGATTCTCGTTTACGGTTTCTTCGGTCAATTGTTCTGGATGTTCGGTGGGATTGCGCTCCTCATGTGGTTCGCCCGCACAGGACATATCCGCAACCTCGCACCAGGTATGGCCGGCTCGCTCTCGCACAGTGGTCTCACAGGTGCATGTACGGCTGGTGACTTCGGTCAAGTGGCAGCAAAACGTGCCCCAATCATGATTAACATCCCGTTCTTCGGTCACATCTTCGTGTTCTCGATTTTGGCAGTCAGTGCCGACAACGGGGCGCTCTGGATTTGGCCGACGGCAATCATCGTCTTGGTCGGTCTCACATTGACGGCGCTCTCGCTCAAAAACTTGCGCGGTGCCAACGGAGAAGACTTCAAAGAAGTGAAGGCGCTCATGCAGTTCTCGTTCGGTTGGCAGATGATGGCGGTCTTCGGTGGACTTGTCATCCTCAGCTTCAGCACGATCGCGTTCGACTACACGACGATGGCTCAATCGTCAGCCATCTCGCACTTTGGTCTCTTCGCAGCCGTCCAAGGCGGCATGTTCGGGACAGAAGCATCGCTTCTCATCCCGCTTATCTTCTCAATGCCGTTCCTCGTCCACCCAATCGTGTTCTACATGTTCGGAAAGGCGCTCGATAATAACGGTGAAATGCCACGCGTACCGGTTTACGCCATGGCGCTCATCGGTGTCGTCGGAGTCTCGTTCGCGATTCTCGGCGTATAACAAACAGCCGCTTCTACAAATGCGTAGAAGCGGTTTTTTGTGTGCCGAAACATCGAACCGATGAATCGATGAGACAAAAAAACGGCCGACACGAAGTCGACCGCTTCAGGCTCACCACAACATGGACAATAGCGTCAAAATCGCCAATCCGCCTTGCGTGAGGATGATTTTTTTATTGCTCGTCATACTGCCGTACAGCGCGACGAGCACGATATAGATGAGGAGCATCGTGACAATCTCGATTGACTGGCTGACGAACAACCCGTACAGCAAGCCGACGCCGATCAATCCGTTATAGACACCTTGATTCTTGAACAGCACCGACACGGAATCACGCGCGAGCTCTTGTTCCGTCATGTTGAAGACACGGGCCGTTGTTTTTGAACGAGTGGCGAACGTCTCTAAATACAGGATGTAGAAGAACTCGAGTGCGACGAGCGTTCCGAGGACGAGGGTGAGTCCGGACATGTTAGTTGGCCGTCGCGACTTCCGTCACATGGAGCACCGGCTTCGCCGTCACGTAATTGCCTACGTTTTGGGCGAACGCGATGAGGTCCGGGTTTTGGTTGTGTTGTTCGACGGCCGCTTGATCGGCCCAGTTCTCGATCATGACGAAGCGGTTCTCTGAAGTCGTCGATTGGAACAGTTCATAGCTCAAGCAACCGGCTTCTTGTTTCGACGAGTCGATGAGCTTGTTGATGTCTGCCAAGAAGTTGTCAAATTCCGTTTCTTTCACGTCGAAAATAGCATTGATTAAGATCATGTGGGTGTCCTCCGATTATTTGAATGATGTGATTTTTTCAGCGTCGAGACGTACCGATTGGTAGCCTTCTTCTGCAGCTTTACCGACCGAGAGAATCATGACCGGCACGTAACGATCTTTATCTAAACCGAACGCTTCCGCGAGTTGGTCTTTCTCGAAACCACCGATTGGGTTCGTGTCGTAACCGTGAGCACGAGCGACGAGCATAAATTGCATCGCTGCGAGACTCGAGTCGATTTTGACGATGTCGTTCATCTCTTGTGTCGACAAGTTCTTGTAGTACGGAAGGATGGCGCCGAGCTGTTGGTCGCGTACTTCTTGTGGCATTTTGCCTTCTGCGACAGCTTGGTCATAAATCTCTTCACCGAGCTCGTAGCATTCCATGTCGCCGAAGATGAGGACCATCGCAGCCGACGTGTCGTTTTGACGGACGTTGAAGCGGATGAGCGGCTTGAGCGTTTCTTTCGCCTCAGGGCTCTCGACGACGACGAAGCGCCACGGTTGCATATTGACTGAAGAAGGGGCCGTTGTCGCTTCCTCGATCATTTGAAGCATTTCAAGTTGTGAGATTTTAACGTTCTCGTCGTAGACGCGGATCGATTTACGACCGAGCATCACGTCAGTGAATGTGTTGTTTTCGAATGTAGTTGCCATGGATATTACCTCTTTCTCTCTTGTTATAGTTGGTTAAGCTTTTGCAGCAGACTCGACAGCTGATTGATCTCTGACTCGGACAGCACTTTCGTGATTAAGTGTTTGCCGCGGTCGTGGTCTTGTTCACAACTCGTCAAGTCATGCTTGGCTTCGTCGGTCAAATGGACGAACACTTCACGATGGTTCGCGGTGTTCCGTTCTCGTCGGACGTAGCCTTTTTCTTCAAGGATCTTCAAATGGCGGGTGATGGCCGCATTGTCGATTTTCATCGCCTGCTGAATTTCGCTTTGCGAACAGACGCCCTTGTCATGCACAATCATGAGCATCTCATAGCGGGTCAGGCTGAAGCCCGTCTCTTTCTCGAACGAGGTTGCGACGCGTTGGTCCGCCAGTTTGATTTGGTACAGCAGTCGGCTGATATCTCGTAATTCCATCTGTGGTGTCTCACCCCTCTCATTTGATAAGTCAATTGTTGACTCGTCAAATGTAAAATATTCACGACGTGCTGTAAAGGAGAATGCTCACAAAAAAAACATCCGCTTTTGATATGCTCCCCAATAGGTAGACAGATGAAATAACAAATCTGTTTATCTGATTGGGGAGTGTTTTTTTATGGCGAGAAGTCGGCATTCGATCGAACAAAAACTGAGCGCGCTGCGCATGATGAATGAAGAAAAATATACTTGGAAGGAAATCATGGAGGCCCATCACGTCTCTAAGCATACCCTTCGGGTATGGAAAGTGAAATTCGATACCGGTGGGATCGATGCGTTGAAGGAATCAAAGACATGGAGACCTTACACCAAGGAACAGAAGATTGAGGCCGTCCGCGACTATCTAGATGGGATCACTACTATGGAAGTTCTCTCCAAACATCAGATCAGTGATTGGTCTGTTCTTCGAAGATGGGTTAAGAAGTATACTAGTCATAGCGAGTTAACAGATTCGAGGAAAGGGATGGATCGAGCTATGACAAAAGGAAGAAAAACTACATTCGAAGAACGCTTTGAAATCGTGAAATACTGTTTGGAGAATGGACGCAACTACCAACAGACCGCGGAAAAATTTCAGATGTCCTATGCCCAGGTCTATGGCTGGGTCAAGAAGTATGACACGAACGGGGCAGAAGCGCTCCTAGACCGCCGTGGGCGTACGAAGCCAGAGGACGAACTAAGTGAAGAAGAGAAGCTGAAACGCCGTATCCGGCAAATGGAGCTTGAGAACGAACTTCTTCGTGCAGACAACCTGTACCTAAAAAAGTTAGAGGAGATCGAGAGGAGGTCGTGATCAGCCAGGTACGGCTACAGCAAAGATACACCGCCATCAAAGAACTATACGAAGAGGAGGCCATTTCGATCGTCCTCCTCTGTCGGGTCGCTGGCATCTCACGGGCGGCCTATTACAAATGGTTGAATCGCACCATACCGGTGCGTCAAGAAGAGAACGAGGAGCTTCTGGAGGACATTCTTCTACTCTATGACCAGGCGAACGGCACATACGGATACCGTCGGATCACGATGACAATCAATCGGCTGCGTCGGCAACAAGGTCTGTCCCCGTTCAATGAAAAGCGAGTCTATCGTTTGATGCATATCCATGGGATCCAATCAATCATCCGCCGGAAGCGGAAGAAACATAAGAAGTCGACGCCACAGCATGTGGCGGAGAACCTGATGAACCGAGAGTTCAGTGCGTCCCGCCCGGACGAGAAATGGTGCACCGACGTCACCGAGTTCAAATATGGTTCCGGAAAAAAGGCATATCTCAGCGCAATCATCGACCTGTATGACGGCTCGATCGTCGCCTATCGTATCGGGAGGTCCAACAACAACGTTCTCGTCTTCCAGACGATGATGCCAGCCATCGCGGGGCTCCGGTCAGGAGCGGGTCCGATGATCCATAGCGACCGAGGGTTCCAATATACCTCGAGAGGGTTCAAGCGAATGGTGGAAGACGCGGGACTGACCCACAGCATGTCCCGGGTCGGACGTTGTATCGACAACGCCCCGATCGAGAGTTTTTGGGGCACCTTGAAAGTTGAGATGTACTACTTGCGTCAGTTCCAGGCCTATAACGAACTCACGACGGCCATCGAGAAATACATATCGTTCTACAACCACGAGCGTCTCCAGAAACGACTAAACGGCTTGAGCCCTGTCGAATACAGGTCTCAAGCCGCCTAGGTTGGTTTTCATTATTTGCCCTGTCTACTTGACGGGGAGCAGTTCATTTTGCGAATGGTGATCACTCCTCATATTTGGTGCCGTCGAAGTGGTAGTCATGGATGAACGTCGTCTCGTCGAAGCCATATAGTCGATCATGACGATTCAAGTCCTCAATCGTCTGAATTTCATGCATCGCCGGTTCTCCCGGTAAGGAATCGCGGGCGACGTTCAAATACCGCTCGGTGAAGTCGTCATCCTCATACGGTGTCCCGTCGAACGAGAAGTGAATCGAGTAGACGTCGTCCTCCAAAGCACGAATCACGTCGAGCATCCGTTGTTTCTGCGAATCGGTATTGGCCCAGTCCTCATGGAACATGACCGACACGTCCAAGAACTCTTTCGACTCGATGTCGAAGACGGACGTCGGGGTAGGGCGTACGGTCGTCGCAACCCCTTCATCCACACCGGTCGGCACACTCGCGCGAACCGTCTCTGCCTCCGTCAACAAGTCGAGTTGCTCGAGTCGCTCCTTGAACGTGTCTTCGGCCTCTTGTTGCCAGACATGTTCGAGCACGTTGTCATGGATTGTTTGATCAGACCGATACGTCTCGGCCCAGTAGTCACCTTCGAGTATCGGATCAGTCAGCGTGAACTCGGCCGCATAGCCGCCCATCTTCCAGTCACGCTTGAGCGTGACCTCGACGTCCTCTCCATATGTATCTTCAATATAGGATGCGTATCGTTCTTCCTCATCTTGTTTTGCATACGTCGACCATGTCGTGCCAAGCGCGGTCACGGCGACAGCGGTCGCGACTAACCATCGTTTTCTCATTTTTGATTCACCTCTCTACCAATGTACCTGAAATGGAAGTGTCCTACCTCGGTCCAAAGTCGTATTCAATTTATTACCAAATACCTGTAAACTGAAAGTGCCCTTGAAGAACTAATATCTTTACGTGTACTAATACATATAATACACTTAAGTTACGTACACAAGAAAGGGTGTGACCCATGTTATATAAAATTGATATGAAGAGCGTGGAACCGCTGTATGAACAAATCGTTAACCAGACGAAAGCGCTCGTCATCCGTGGCATTTTACGTCCAGGGGATAAAGTCATGTCGGTGCGTGAACTCGCGACCGACCTCGTCATCAATCCGAACACGGTCAGCAAGGCGTATCAGGAACTCGAACGGCTCGGCTTGCTCGAGATGCATCGCGGACGCGGGACGTTCGTGTCCGAGGACTGGATTGACCAAGACTCGCCGCGCGCGCCGATCCTTGAAGCAATCAAGAAACTCGCCATCGATTGCCATTATGCCAATATTGAGCTCACCGAAGCGCTGACGCTATTTGAGACAGAGTATAAGAAAGTAGGGGAGAACCATGCTGACAGTACAGCAACTGAGTAAGACGATCGATCGCCAGCAAGTGTTAGAAGATATCGACTTCACGGTCGACTCCGGTGAAATCATCGCGCTCGTCGGACGGAACGGGGCCGGCAAAACGACGTTGCTCCGGACGATGGTCGGTATCATTCGACCGGATAAAGGTGATGTCCGTTACGGACCGTCGAGCATCTTTGAGAAGGCGGAGTTGAAGCGTGACGTCATCTTTGTCCCGGATTCGGCCGACGCCCTCAAACATTATACGATTAACGAGGCGGCAGCGCTCTACGAATCGATTTACCCATCGTTCAACCGATCGATTTTCAGAGAGACGCTCACTCGCTATAACATCGACAACAAGAAGATTCGCCAGCTCTCGAAAGGGCAGAAGGCGATGGTGACGCTCTCGCTCGCGTTCGCCGTCCAAGCGAAATATTATCTGCTCGATGAACCGACGGACGGACTCGACGTCGTCGCCAAGTCGGACGTTTTGAAGCTGATGATCGCCCAAGTCGAGGCACGTAACTGTTCCATCATCGTCTCGAGTCACCAGTTACATGAGCTCGAACGAATCGCCGACCGCATCATCATGATCGAGAAGGGCCGCGTCAAGGCGATCATGTCGCTCGAGGAGGCGCGCGAGACGAGCGTCAAACTGCAAGTCGTCTTCAACGACCAAGTACCGGTCGAACTGCTCGAGCGCAAGGACATCGAAATCATCAATGTGACCGGACGCGTCGCCTTGTTCATGGCGAAAGAACGGACGAAAGAGCTCGATACGTTCGTCGATGCGCACGACCCGATGCTCGTCGAAGAAATCCCGATGTCGCTCGAAGACATCTTCCGGGTCCAATTAGGAGGTGAGGCAAGTGTCTTTTAAAGTCCTATTAAAGAAAGATTGGAAACAAGTCTCGATTTTGTGGATGTTGCTGGTTTTTCTCGGAGTGATTGCGTTCACGGTACCAGTTTGGTCACAAATGCAATACTTTGACCAGGAACTTCGTAACATTCAAGAAAATCCAGATGAATATGCCGATTGGATCGATGGGGATTCGTCTGATTTGTCCGTCCAAGACTTTTTTAATGAAAATAATGGGACAGGCTATTGGATTGGTGACTTACAATCGCTCATACCGATGGGTGGGGTATTGTTTTTATTCGTTATTTTTGGTGCTCTCATGGCATCCGTCTTGATTGGAGCAGAACGGAACAGTCAAATGTCCGATTTCACGATGTCTCTCCCGTTCACAAGGAATCAGCTTTACATATCGAAATGGTTAATTGGAACGGTAGGAATTATTGTATCGTCTGTGCTCGGTGGTACGCTCATGATAATGATGATTCGCTTCTCGGACTACGCGTTTTTAATGGAAGGAAGCACGAATCGAGTCATCGCGCTTGTCGTTCTTTTGATGCTTAGTGGTATCTCTTTCTTCTCAGCTGCTCTATGGATGGGATCGTTCGGAGGAGAATCGATTTCACAGGTGATTTGGACATTCATTGCGTTAGTCTTCCCAATTGGTTTGATTGCGCTCGTGCAAGGATCTGTCTATGCGTTTTCACAACAGTATGATTCGAGGTATGCATTCTTCGACGATTTGTTCCAGAGTACGTTTTTACGTGTTTTGTCGCCATTCTCTAACTTGGCAAACGTAGACATGTATCAATACTTTACTAACCAAGCTGAATGGCAGAAATTCTTAGCAATTGCGCCATGGAGCGCACTAGCTTTCATCGCATTATCATTCGGACTCGGCCTTTGGATGTTCAACCGAGCACCTCAAGAAAACAACGGACGATTTTTTATGTTTTCGAAATGGCTATGGCTGATCCACATCATCATGGTTCTCTGTTTCGCCATGTTAGGAGGAATCGTTCTCTCAGCATTCTCGATGCAGTCAGGTTTTGCACTATACATCGTTGGCTTCCTGATTGGCGGCTTCATCGCCCACTTGCTCGCCAAACGGTTGCTTTACCGCTTTAACTTGAAACTAAAATCGTAAGGAGGATTCTCATGAAACGGCTCAGTCTGCTCGTCGCCTTGCTCGTCATGCTCGCGGGATGCGGGGATACCCATCGACCGAACGCCTTCCAATACAAAGATTCATACGTCGGGGACAACAGCGCCGTCTCGGGCATCGCCCAGACGTTGCCGATGCATGACTGCTACAAGTCGATCGAGCTACAGACGTCGAAGCGGCCGTACGGCTTGACGGTGCGCTATAGCGACCCGGAAATCGAGCGCATCGAGCAAGAACGGTTGGCAATCCGCAACGCGGCGACGTATTTCACGCTCGTCCAAAACGCGGAAATCGTTCGCTTCGCCTTCCCGAACCGGACGTACGCATTCTCACGCCCGGAGATGGAGGCGTGGCTCGACATCGACTTCTCGACGATCAAGTGGGAAAAAGAGTTGAAGGACCGCTTGGACGAGAAAATCAGCAACGAAGAACAGACGGAAGCCTATTTCAAGAGAATCTGAACGTGTGCGGAAACTTTCATCCGCACACGTTTTTTCGATATTTTCTGAAAATTATCGGGTAAAGGGTAGATGAAAGCGTTTTCTTGGCATTATAATAGAGTTAACTGAATGACTATTCATTCCAAGGAGGAAAAGCGATGAACAAACCGTGGTTGCAAGATTATCCAGCTGACATGCCGAAAACGATTGACTATGAGGTGAAGCCGCTCTATGATGCGCTATCCCGAGCCGCGACCGATTTCCCGAACAAGACCGCCATCTCCTTCATCGGCAAAGAGTTGACGTTCGCTGAAGTCGACGATGCGGCGAAACGGTTGGCGACGATGCTTCAATCGAAAGGGCTGCAAAAAGGGGACCGTGTCAGTCTGATGCTCCCGAACTGTCCGCAATTCGTCATTTCGTTCTATGCGGTCCTGTACGCCGGCGGTACGGTCGTCCAGACGAATCCGCTCTACACGGAGCATGAGCTCGAGAACTTAATCACGGACTCCGGTGCGAGCATCATCGTCACGCTCGACCTCCTGTATCCAAAATCACTTCGTGTGAAGCAGAAGACGGACGTCAAAACGATTATCACGACGAGTATCGCCGACTATCTGCCGTTCCCGAAAAATAAGCTGTATCCCATCAAAGTGAAGCGCGAGAACAATATCGTCATCGATACGACAGGTTCGGTCGCGTTCAAGGACTATAAACAGTTCGATCCAATCACGCCGGTTGCGGTCGACCCGAAAGAAGACGTCGCGGTGCTGCAGTATACGGGCGGGACGACGGGACTGCCGAAAGGCGTTATGCTGACCCACTTCAACTTGACGGCGAACGTCGACCAGATTTCGAACTTCTTCTATAGATATAACCGTGGTGATGAGAAACGCGTCTTATGCGTCGTGCCGTTCTTCCATATTTACGGCATGTCGTGCTGTCTGAACTTCGGGATGGCGAACGGATATGAGCTCGTCCTCGTGCCACGCTTCGACGTCACCGACGTCCTGAAGACGATCAATAAGAAGAAACCACACTTCTTCCCGGGCGCCCCGACGATGTACGTCGGTATCCTCAATGACCCGAAACTGAAGAAATACGACTTGTCGTCAATCGAGGCGTGTATCTCGGGATCGGCCCCGCTGCCGGTCGAAGTACAGGAGCAGTTCGAGAGCATCACGGGCGGACGCATCGTCGAAGGCTACGGCTTGTCGGAGACGTCACCGGTCACACATGCGAACTTCTTATGGGATAAACGGATTGTCGGCTCAATCGGGGTGCCGTTGTCGGACACTTCTGCTAAAATTGTAAAGGCAGACGGAGAGACACTGGCCGATATCGGCGAGATCGGGGAGATCATGCTGCACGGTCCGCAAGTCATGAAAGGGTACTGGCAGAAGCCAGAAGAGACGGCAGCCGTCTTGAAGGACGGATGGCTCGCGACCGGTGACCTCGGCTATATGGGCGAGGATGGATTCTTCTATATTGTCGACCGGAAGAAAGACATGATTATCGCCGGAGGCTTCAACGTCTATCCGCGTGAGATTGAAGAAGTGCTATACGAACATCCGGCCGTCAAGGAAGCTGTCTGTATCGGCGTACCGGACCCGTATCGCGGTGAGACGGTCAAGGCGTTCATCGTGACGCGTGACGGCACCAGCGTGATGGAAGAAGAGCTCGACAAGCACTGTCGCGAGAAGCTCGCAGCGTATAAAGTACCGAAGCTGTATGAGTTCCGGGAAGAGTTGCCGAAGACGTTCGTCGGTAAGATTTTACGTCGTGTCCTCGTCGACGAAGAGAAAGCGAAACAAGTGAAACAAAGCAGTTGACACAAGCGCGTCACATGATAGAATAATAAATGAATGAACCATCATTCATTTTTAAGCAGCGGTAAGGAGCTTGGGTGTTTATGACAAAGAATGGATCAAAAAGTGACCGCATTATCGATGCGGCAGTGAAAGTGATTGCGGATCATGGCTATCACGGTGCAAAGGTGACGGCCATCGCCAAAGAGGCGGGCGTCGCCGACGGAACGATTTATCTGTACTTCAAAAACAAGGAACATCTGTTGATTGAATTGTTCCAGACGAAGATGGGCCTGTTCATCGACTACTCGAAACAACAAATCGAGCGGGAGACGACGGCCGGCGACAAACTGTATCAGTTGATTGAGTCGCACTTGAAGCAACTATCGGCCGATTACGACCTCGCCGTCGTGACGCAAATCGAGCTCCGGCAGTCGAACTTGGCGCTCCGACAAAAGATTAGCGAAGTGCTCAAACCGTACTTGAACTTAATCGATGCGGTCGTACAACACGGAATCGACACCGGCGAATTCGATCGCGATCTCGACTATCGACTCGCTCGGCAGATGATTTTCGGCACGATCGACGAAGTGGTCACGAGTTGGATGGCGAGCGGCTTCAAGTATGACTTGATGTCGACGCTACCGAAAGTACACCATATGTTAAAAAAAGGGCTTGCTTAACCGTAAGCCCTCTCGCTAGCTCAAAAAATGAACGCTGATTCATGAATGATGGTGCGAACAACTTATAAGGGGGAACTACGATGAATATTTTTGTATTGCTGAAGCGTACGTTCGATACAGAGGAAGCGATTCAGCTCGAGAATGGGGAAATTCAAGAAGACGGCGCTGAGTTCATCATCAACCCGTATGACGAATATGCGGTCGAAGAAGCCATCCGTAAGCGTGACGATCTCGGGGGAGAAGTCACGGTCGTGACGGTCGGACCAGAAGACGCGGACAAAGAACTTCGGACGGCGCTCGCGATGGGTGCGGACAAAGCGGTCCGCATCTCAATCGAGGATGACGTCGAGGACGCAGACCATGTGACGATTTCGAAAGTGCTCGCCACGTACTTGAAAGAGCAAGCGCCAGATCTCATCTTCGCAGGGAACGTCGCCATTGACGGCGGTAGCGGCCAAGTCGCACCACGTGTCGCTGAACTGTTGGACATGAACTACGTGACGACGATCACGAAACTCGATATCGACGGCACGACAGCGACGGTCACACGCGACGTCGAAGGGGACACTGAAGTGATCGAAGTGGCGCTCCCGCTCCTCGTGACAGCGCAGCAAGGATTGAACGAACCGCGTTACCCGAGCCTTCCAGGCATCATGAAGGCGAAGAAGAAGCCACTCGAAGAACTCGAACTGTCGGACATCGACCTCGATGAAGACGAGATCGAAGCGAAAATCGAGACGATCGAACGTTTCTTGCCAGAAGAGAAGAAAGCTGGGCGCATCCTTGAAGGGGATACGTCGTCACAAGTGAGCGAGCTCGTTCAATTACTTCGCACGGAAGCAAAAGTCATTTAAGGGGGACACATAGATGAAAGCTTTAGTACTCGCAGAAGCGCGTGAAGGCGCGTTACGGAACGTATCATTTGAAGCAATCGCTGCAGCGAAGCAATTGACGGACGACGTGACGGCAGTCGTCATCGGGGATGACGTCAAAGCACTCGCGACGGAACTCGGGGAGTACGGCGCGGGTCGCGTCCTCGTCATCGAAGACGAGCGTCTCAAGCACTACACGCCGGACGGTTATGGGCAAGTGCTCCGCCAAGTCATCGACCAAGAGTCACCGGACATGATCGTGCTCGGTCATACGGCACTCGGGAAAGACATCGCCCCGAAACTCGCAGCGCGTCTTGACGCAGGTCTCATTAGTGACGTCGTCTCAATCGAAGGGTCAGGCAAAGAAGCCGAGTTCGTCCGCCCAATCTATTCAGGGAAGGCGTTCGAGAAAGTGAAATTCAAAGACTCGGTCATGTTCTTCACGATCCGCCCGAACAACATCGACGCACTTCCGCGTACGGCCGGGGCGAGCGCTACGGTCGAGACACCGAGCGTTGAACTGAAAGACCTCGCCATGATCGTCAAAGAAGTCGTCCGCAAGGCGACCGGCAAAGTCGACTTGTCAGAAGCGAAAGTCATCGTCGCCGGTGGCCGTGGTGTCAAGAGCGAAGACGGCTTCAAGCCGCTCGAAGAGCTCGCTGAACTGCTTGGCGGGGCCGTCGGTGCTTCACGTGGAGCATGTGACGCCGACTATTGCGACTACGCGCTTCAAATCGGTCAGACCGGCAAAGTCGTCACGCCGGACCTGTATATCGCCTGCGGCATCTCGGGCGCGATTCAACACTTGGCCGGCATGAGCAACGCCAAAGTCATCGTCGCCATCAACAAAGATCCGGAAGCGAACATCTTCAGCGTGGCCGATTACGGCATCGTCGGCGACTTGTTCGACGTCGTCCCACTCTTGACGGAAGAGTTCCGCAAACACCTCGTCAATAGCTGATATGCAGAACGTTTGGGGAAACGTACCCTCCGTGGTATACTCTGAACATGAAATGCATGAGGGTGCTTCATCCGGCTCTCACATCTTACTGGGGAGGTATTTACCAAATGGCTATTAAACACGCAACGACTCAAACATTTGAACAAGAAGTAAAAGAGGGCGTCGTCCTCGTCGATTTCTGGGCAGCTTGGTGTGGACCGTGCCGCATGATCGCACCGGTACTCGAAGAGCTTGACCAAGAGATGGGCGACCAAGTCCAAATCGTCAAACTCGACGTTGACGAGAACCCAGAAGTAGCGGGCGCTTTCCAAATCCAAAGTATCCCGACACTTATGATGTTCAAAGACGGACAACCTGTTTCGAAAACAATGGGCTTCCAACCAAAAGAAGCACTCAAAGAGTTTATCGCGACAGCACAATAATGCCCAAAACAACCGCTCGGGTTTCCCGTCGGTTGTTTTTTTATACGCCATTCTAAAATTGAATCGTGAGATTTTTTTTACATTTTCCGACGTGTTCTTTCATATTTAAAAGTTTTAAAATGATTTAGAATTGTGAATAAACGGGGAAGTTTTTATCATGGCTAAGAACGGAAAATTTACGTTATACTCATGTAGAGACGTGATGTAGTCAGATGAACCTACTTTTAGGTTCACCTTGTTACAGCACTTGTACGACTCTGTTCGAAGGAGGAATTTTCTTGTCGGTGTTACATCTCGCAATTTTATTGCCGCTTCTGGCGGCGCCGTTTATCCCGTTTCTGTTTCGGGCTTTGAAACGAATACATACGGGTTGGTTTGTGTTGGTCGTGCCAACGCTGTTGTTCGTGTACTTTTTCCGTTTTATCAGCGTCACGAGTGACGGGGGTGTCGTAACTGAAACGGTACGATGGATGCCATCGCTCGGCATCAACTTCACGGCGTATGTGGACGGTCTCGGTCTTTTATTCGCGCTCCTCATTACGGGGATCGGGGCGCTCGTCGTCCTGTATTCGATTTATTACTTGAATAAAGACAAAGAGTCGCTCGGTCATTTTTATGTGTACCTGCTCTTGTTCATGGGCGCGATGCTTGGTGTCGTCCTCTCGGACAACATGGTCGTCATGTACATGTTCTGGGAATTGACATCAATTTCGTCATTCCTGTTGATCGGGTATTGGTATGAAAAAGAGCGTTCCCGTTACGGGGCGCGCAAATCGATGCTCATCACTGTTTTCGGTGGGCTGTCGATGCTCGGTGGGATCGTGGTTCTCGAGTCGATCGTCGGCTCGTTCAGTATCCGTGACATGGTTGCAAACCAGGCGTTGATTGCGGAGAGTCCTTTCTTTATCGCAGCGATGATTCTCATCTTGCTCGGCGCCTTCACGAAGTCGGCGCAATTCCCGTTCCACATCTGGTTGCCGGACGCGATGGAAGCACCGACCCCGGTCAGTGCATATCTCCATTCGGCGACGATGGTCAAGGCCGGTCTCTATCTCGTTGCACGGATGAGCCCGGTGTTCCAAGAGTCACCGATCTGGCTCTGGACGATTGCAGCGGTCGGGACGTTCACGTTGTTCTGGGGTTCATTCAACGCGGTCAAACAGACCGATTTGAAAGGAATCCTCGCCTTCTCGACCATCAGTCAACTCGGACTCATCATGTCGCTCCTCGGCCTTGGTGCCGCGGCGCTTCATTATGACGGTATGGATGATAACATCTATATGGTCGCGACGATCGCGGCAATCTTCCACTTGATCAACCACGCGACGTTCAAAGGGTCTCTGTTCATGATGGTCGGGATTGTCGACCATGAGACGGGGACACGTGATATTCGCAAACTCGGCGGTCTCATGACCGTCATGCCGATCACGTTCACGATTGCCGTCATCGGTTCGTTGTCGATGGCAGGGTTACCGCCATTTAACGGCTTCCTCAGTAAAGAGATGTTTTTGAAGGCGACGACGAAGGTGTTCTCGATGGACTTCTTCGCGCTCGATACGATTGGTATCTTGATTCCGGTCGTCGCGTTCATCGCGAGCGTGTTCACATTCATCTACAGTTTGATCATCTTCACACGGACGTTCATGGGCAAAGCCCAATTCGACAAGTTGCCGAAACAGCCGCACGAGGCCCCGATTGGGATGCTGATTCCGCCGGCGATTCTCGCCATCCTCGTCGTCGTGCTCGGTTTCGTGCCGAACGTGTTGTCGAACTCGCTCATCAAGCCGGCCGTCGAGTCAATCTATCCGACGCTCGTCGCGAGCGGTCAAGATGTGAAGGTCGATATTTACTTCTGGCACGGATTGACACCTGAACTTTATATGACGATCGGGGTCATCTTGCTCGGGACGCTCATGTTCTTCACGATCAACAAGTGGATGGGAATCTATAATCGGATCCCACACCGCATGACGCTCAATGGCATGTATGACGGGTCGCTCGTCTGGTCGAATAACGCGGCGTACCGCTTTAAAGACAACTATATGACCGGTTTCATCCGCTCGTACTTGATTTACATTTTCGTCTTCATGTCGGGGATGCTCTTGTTCTCGATGTGGTGGTACGACTTGTTCAACTTCTCGTTCGGCGAGTTGGCCGAGATTGCGCCATATGAATATGTGCTTGGTGCCGTCATTGTATTGAGTGCTCTCGCAATTCTGTTCATGCGCTCACGCCTCCCGGCCATCATCTTGCTTGGTGTCGTCGGATATAGCGTTGCGTTGTTCTTCGTCTTCTTCGAAGCGCCGGACCTCGCGCTTACCCAGCTTGTTATCGAAACGGTGTCGGTTGCGTTGTTCCTGCTCGTGTTTTACCACATGCCTGACATCAGCAAGAAAGAAGCCCGGATGCGCTTCAAAGTCGGCAACGCCATCGTGTCTGTCCTTGTTGGGGTTACGGTCATGATGCTTAGTTTCATGACATTGTCGAATAGATCACTTAGCTCGATTTCGGAATACTATAAAGAAAACGTATACGATTTGGCTGCCGGTAAGAACATGGTCAACGTCGTCCTTGTTGACTTCCGTGGCTTTGATACGTTGTTCGAGATTATCGTCCTCGCGATTGCTGGTCTCGGTATTTATACGATGATTAAGTTTAGAACGACCGTACAACGCACGAAAGGAGACGATGCAAATGGACATGAAGCCAAAAAGTAATAAACGTGTCAATGACGTCATTTTACAGACGGCAGCGGTGATTATTTTCTTCATCATTATCGTCTTCTCGATTCACTTGTTCTTCTCGGGTCACTACTCACCAGGCGGTGGTTTCATCGGAGGTTTGATGACAGCAGCGGCACTCGTGCTCCTGCTCCTCGCCTTCGACTCGAAGACACTTGCCACAGTGTTGCCATTCGATTATCGGCGCATGACGGCACTGGGGGCGCTCATCGCCGTATTGACCGCGATGCATTCGATTTTCTTTAACTTGCCGTTTTTAACGCACGCCTACGATAAATTCGATTTGCCATTGCTCGGTGAAGAGACACTCCATACAGCGATTGCGTTTGACCTTGGGGTCTACTTAGTCGTCATCGGTGTCACGATGACCATCATTCAAACGATTGGAGAGAGTGAATAATGGAAATCTTCGTTAGCATCATTATCGGTGCCTTGACGATGTGTGCAGTCTATATGATTCTCTCAAAGAGTTTGTTGCGCATCATCATCGGTACGGCATTGTTTAGTCACGCCGCTCACTTGCTCGTCTTGACGATGGCAGGATTGAAGACAGGCGCCGCACCTGTCCTTGTAGACGGCGTGACCGATTATACCGACCCGTTACCGCAGGCGCTCGTTCTTACGGCGATCGTCATCAGTTTCGGGGTGACCGCGTTCTTCTTGGTACTTGCTTACCGCGCCTATCAAGAGCTGAGCACGGATAATATGGAGGAAATGAAAGGAACGGAATCGAATGATTAACTTACCTGTGTTTCCGATTGTCATCCCTGCGCTTGCGGCAATCATCATGATGTTCCTGCCAAAGAACGTTCGCCTTCAACGCGGCATGGCACTCGGGTCAATTGTTATCACGTTACTTGTATCACTTTTATTGGTGCATACCGTATCACAAGAGGGCATTCTGACCCTCAATCTCGGGAATTGGCCGGCGCCGTTCTCGATAACCCTCGTATCGGACATGTTATCGGCGTTGCTTGTCACGACATCGACGCTACTCACACTCTTCATTGTCTGGTTCGCCGTCCATTACTTCTCGGTCGCTTATGAGGAGAATTACGTGTACGTGGCGATGCTGTTTTTACTTGTCGGTGTCAATGGGGCGTTCACGACAGGTGATATCTTCAACTTGTTTGTCTTCTTTGAAGTGTTCTTGATTTCGTCATACGTCTTGATCGTCCTCGGCGGCAAAGGTGTCCAGCTACGCGAGTCGATTAAATACTTGCTCGTCAACGTGATCGCTTCGGCGCTGTTCGTCATGGCGGTCGCCTATCTATACGGTGCGGTCGGGACACTAAGTCTAGCGGACCTTGCTCAGAAGATTCCGCTTGTCGACAACCCGAACGTGATCTCGGTCATTGGGGTTATGTTCATCATCGTCTTCGGATTGAAAGGTGCGCTCGTGCCGCTCCATTACTGGTTACCGGGATCGTACGTCGTCGCTCCGACACCAATTCTCGCTTTGTTTGGTGCACTTCTGACCAAAGTTGGGGTCTACTCGATTCTTCGGACGTATACGCTCCTCTTCGACGTGAACGGTACGTTCTTGCAGACTTTTTTAATCGTCCTTGCCGTGCTCACAATCATCACAGGGATGGTTGGGGCAATCGCTTATAATGACGTGAAGCTCATCATCATCTACAACATTATGATTGCCGTCGGGGTAATTCTGTATGGGATTGCAATCAATACGCAGACATCACTCGAGGGTGCGCTCTACTACTTGATTCACGATATGATGATCAAAGCGGTGCTGTTTATGCTCGTCGGGATAATGATTGGCATTACTCGCTCCGGTCAGCTTCGCGATATGGGAGGATTGATCACACGCTTCCCGTTGTTCGGCTGGGCGTTCTTCATCGCAGCGCTCTCGCTTGCCGGGATTCCACCGCTCAGTGGCTTCTTCGGAAAGCTTCTCATCATTCAAGGTGGTGTCGGGGAAGGGGACTTGTTCGGACCGATTCTCGTCCTCATCTCGAGCCTGTTCGTCTTGTTCTCGGTCATCAAGATTTTCTTGTACGGCTTTTGGGGAGAAGAACGCAAGCATTATGACGGACCGCTCGTCCCATATACGAGCCGACTGCTCGTCCCGGTATGCCTGTTGCTTGCTGTGGCGGTCGCATACGGTTTCGGAGCCGAGCTGATGCATCCGTATATTACCCAGGCAATCGAACCGCTCACACAACCAGAACTTTACATCGATGCCGTACTAAAGGAGTGACAACGAGATGGCCTATCAAATCTTAATCAACTTTTTCTTGGCGTTCATCTGGATGTTCCTCACGGGATCGTTCACGACGTACGGTTTTCTCATCGGGTATTTGCTCGGTTTGCTCGTCATCTTCATGATGCGCCGCTTTTTCCGGGAGTCCGGTACCAATTTTTATTTTACACGCGTCATCAAGCTCGTGAAGTTGTTGCTCATTTTCTCGCGCGAGCTCGTCATGGCGAACTTTGAGGTGTTGCGCCTCGTCTTGAGTCCGAAACTTGAAATTCAGCCTGGTATTTTCCGATACGAGACGTCGCTCAAGTCGGGCTGGAAAATCAGCCTCTTGTCGATGCTCATCTCGTTGACACCAGGGACACTCGTCGTCCAAGTATCGCAAGACAATAAGATCCTCTATATCCATGCTCTTCATATGCCGGATAAAGAGGCGCTCAAGCAGGACATATATGATAACTTCGAATCAAGCATTAAGGAGGCGACGGAATGATGCATTGGTTAGACGTTTTGATTTATATCTCACTTGCCATCCTTCTCATCGCGATGCTGTTCATGTTGTATCGGGTTGTGAAAGGGCCGACGACACCAGACCGCGTCATCGCCCTCGACTCGATCGGGATTGCCCTCATCTCCGTCGTTGCGCTCTTGTCGATTTTACTGGACACGACGATGTTCTTTGAGGTCATCCTCTTGCTCAGTATTCTTGCCTTCATCGGGACAGTGGCGTTCTCGAAATATCTAGAGAGAGGAGCGATTATCCATCATGACCGCGACAATGATCTTTGATATATTGACCGGTGTATTTACAATCATCGGGGTGTTCTTCACTGTCGTGGCGGCAATCGGCCTCCTCCGGTTGCCTGACATCTACTCGCGAACTCACGCGGCGTCGAAGTCGGCAACACTCGGTGTCATGTTCGTCCTGTTCGCGGCGGTGCTCCATGTCTGGGTCGACCAGCGTGTCTTCGATGCCCGTCTCTTACTTGGATTGTTTTTCGTCTTGTTGACGGCACCCGTCGGTGGTCATTTGATTGCACGGGCGGCACATGCGAAAGGCGTACCGCTCTGGAAAGACTCGCTTCAGGACGCGTTGAAAGAAGATAAGGATAAAGGATTGGAATGATAAAAAAGACTCGCTGCGGCGAGTCTTTTTTATGTGTGACAATCGGCTGTGCAGAACCGTTCATATTGTGAGCTCCTCTAAGTTGATTGTCGTATGTTGGAGAAAACGTTAAATTAAATAGCTCAAGTCGGACGCGGACGTCGGATAGGCGAACTCCAAGTGTTTGACGTGTTGATGGGTGATATTGTTTTGTATAATGAACGAGAACAAGTTGATCAGTTCCGGCGCGTGTTGCCCGATCAAGTGGGCCCCGAGCACGTGTCCGTCCTTGCTGAGCAAGATGCGGGAGAACGCCGTCGTGTCGTTGATGCGCTCATACGTGAGGAAATGGGACAAGTCGTTGTCTTTACACTCGTAGTCGATGCCTTGCGCCTTGGCCTCGTCGACCGTCAGCCCGACCTTGGCAATCGGTGGTGTCGTGAAGACGACCGTCGGGGCGGGGCGCTCGGGGAGCGGACGCGTGTTGTTGCGGAGCAGGTTGAGCGCGGCGATGCGACCTTCCTGTCCGGCGAACGGGGTGAGGGCCGGGTTACGGCTCTTGGCGACGTCTCCGGCCGCATAGACGTTCGGATTCGTCGTCTGGAGAAACTCGTTGACCAAGACGCCGCCGTGGTCGGACTCGATGCCGGCCGCATCCAAGCGAAGTCGCTCGATGCTCGGAATCCGCCCGGTGGCGTTAAGTACGAGCCCTTCAAGGGTAGAGTCATCTGATAGTGTCACGACGTCGCCATTGATGTCGACCGGTTCGATTCCATAGCGGACATCGATCCCGATTTGAATCGTCTCATCGACAAGCCGTTTGACGACTTTACGGTCGAATGGCTTCAGCGCCCGCGACCGGACGAGGAGCGTCACGTCACATCCGAACCGGCGCAGAATATGGGCGAACTCGAAGGCGATATAACCGGCTCCGACGATGATGACGTGTTGCGGTAACACCTCAAGGTCGAAGACGTCGTTGCTCGTGATGGCAGCGTCTCCGCCGGGAATGTCGAGTGGACGCGGAATTTGCCCCGATGCGATCAAGAATTGATGCGCCGAAATTTCATGTCCTCCGATGACAATCGAGTCTTCATCGATGAAATGTGGTTCGCCTTCGAACAAATCGATGCCGTGTTCTTGCCAATGATGCATCTTCGTCGTCGGGACGGCAAAACGGTATTCGTCGACACGATGTTTGAAGGCGTGCCAGTCGAGCTTGAGTTCGCCGGTCACACCGAGCGGTTTCATCCGTTCGGCCCGGGCAATCAGGTTGGCTCCTTCCGCGAGCATTTTTTTCGGGTCACACCCGCGCTGCGGACATGTCCCGCCGAACGTCCAATTCTCGACAATCGCAATTTGTTTACCGGCGTCACGTAACACGCTGGCGGCCTGGCTCGCTGCCGAGCCGCTGCCGATGATGATGACATCGTACCGTTTCATTCAAAAACCCTCCCTCTGAGACTTCATCAATTTTTTCCCGTCTGGAAGGAACCTAAACTGAGGTGATCGAATTTGAGTCATTCTGACCACATTAAACATAAATTGGCGCTCCTCCCGGATGAGCCCGGCTGTTACTTGCATAAGAACGAGTACGGCGAAATCATTTACGTCGGGAAAGCGAAAAATCTGAAAAACCGGGTCCGGTCGTATTTCACCGGGGCGCACGACATCAAGACGATGCGGCTCGTGGCCGAGATTCGCGATTTCGAATATATCGTCACGGCGAGCGAACTCGAGGCACTCCTGCTCGAGATGACGCTCATCAAAAAGCACGACCCGAAATATAACATCCGCTTGAAGGACGACAAGTCGTACCCGTATATCAAAATCACGAACGAGCCGTATCCGCGACTACTCACGACGCGGAAGCTGAAACGGGACGGCGGCTTCTATTTCGGTCCGTATCCGAACGCCTACGCCGCCAACGAGACGAAGCGGTTGCTCGACAAGCTGTATCCGCTCCGGAAATGCCAACCGATGCCGCGCAAGCTCTGTCTGTATTACCACATCGGCCAGTGCCTCGGACCGTGTGAGCTTGCCATCGACACGGACGAGCAAAAAGAGATCGTCCAAGAGATTCGACGCTTCTTGAACGGGGAGACGAGCGAGACGCTCGCCAAACTTCAAGTCGACATGGGACAGGCTGCCGAAGACATGCAGTTCGAACGCGCCGCCGAGCTCCGTGACCAAATCCGGGCCGTCGAATCGATTATGAACAAACAGAACATGATTACGGCCGACCCAACAGCACGCGACGTCTTTGGCTACACACTCGACCGCGGCTGGATGTGCGTCCAAGTGTTCTATATGCGGGGCGGCAAGATGATCGAGCGCGACGTATCCCTGTTCCCACTTCATGGGGAACCGTCCGAGGAGCTCGAGAGTTTTATCGTCCAGTTCTACGAGCAGAACGTCTTGCCGAAGGAAGTGCTCGTCCCTGAGATCGTCCGCATCGATCTGTTGAACGAGGCGATCGGCACGAAAGTGATGCAGCCGAAACGAGGGGCGAAGCGACAGTTGCTCGACTTGGCGACGAAAAATGCAGGCATCGCCTTGAACGAAAAGTTCGAGTTACTCGCCCGCGACGAAGAGCGGACGCTCCTCGCCATGCGTGAGCTCGGTGAGGCGATCGGTATCCCAAACTTGTCGCGCGTCGACATCATCGACAACGCCAACATCCAAGGGGCGGACGCCGTCTCGGCGCTCGTCGTCTTCGAGGATGGCAAGCCGCTCAAGAAGGAATACCGGAAATACAAGATTCGTACCGTCCAAGGACCGGACGACTATGAGACGATGCGAGAGGTCGTGCGCCGTCGGTTCCGCCGTCTGTTGACGGAAGAGAAACGTCTGCCGGACCTGTTATTGATTGACGGGGGAATCGGGCAATTGAACGCCGCCCTCGATGTGCTGCAAAACGAGTTCGGGCTCGACTTGCCCGTCGGCTCGTTGAAGAAAGATGACCGTCACCGGACGAGCCAGCTCTTGTTTGGGGAAGGCGGCGGGGTCGTCGAATTGAATTCACGCTCGAGCGCGTTCTATTTGCTGCAACGTATGCAAGACGAGGTCCACCGCTTCGCCATCACGTTCCACCGCAGCCTGCGGACGAAGAAGATGACGAAGTCGGTGCTCGACGATATCCCGGGCGTCGGACCGAAGCGGCGTCAGCAGTTGATTCGTCATTTCGGGTCGATGAAGCAGATCCGTCTCGCCTCGCTCGAACAGTTGAAAGAAGCGGGTCTGCCGGAGAAGTTGGCCGAGACCGTAATCCAATACGTCCATGAGGAGACCGATGAATGAACCGAGACGCATTAGCCGATTTTCCAGACGAGACATCCCCTTTTATCGAACAGTTTATTCGTGGACTTAGTGACGTGACGGACGCGATTCGACATGCATACGTGCACGGGTCTTTGACGATGGGAGGCTTTCATCCGCGACAGAGCGACGTCGATTTACTGTTCGTGAGCGACCAAGACCTGTCGGACGAGGAACGGCTCGGTTTGATGCGACTGTGCCTGGAGACTTCGACGCAGCCTTATCCGCTCGAGCTGACCGTGCTGACGGAACGAGCGTTACAAGAATGGGTCCATCCGAGTCCGTTCGAGTTTCATTATAGTGAGCAATGGCGCATGCGGTTAGAAGAAATGTCAATCGATGAACTGCTCCATGAGCAACGCGGAATGACGGATCCGGATTTGGCCGCCCATCTTAAAGTCATTATGGAGCGGGGCCGTGTCTTGTTCGGGGCTCCGCTGCATGAGTTGTTGCTCGGGTTTGAGGATGGACATTACCGAGAAGCAATCAAGGGCAACGCGTTGGATTGCTTCAGCTCGCTCGAGAATCATCCCGTGTATAGCGTACTGAATCTCGTGCGGGTGATGGCCTATGAGATAGATGGACGTGTGCTCGCCAAACGAGAAGTGCTCGATTGGGCAAAGCGACAACCGATTCCGCCCGATCTCCTGCATGTCATTCAAAAAGCGGTAGCGGCGTATGCGGGCGAAGACATGACGTTCTCAAGGTCGGAGCTCATCGAGTTTCATTTCTTCGCCCATGAGCGCCTCTTCCCGCATGAAGAGATGGATGAGTTAGAGGATTAACTCAAAAAGAAAGAGCCGATGCGGTGTAAAAATCGCATCGGCTCTTCGTCATTCATACGTATCTTTTCGGTCTAGTTGGACGGTGATGTGGACGGCCTCGCGCGTCACGTCGGCATATCCTTCGGCGACGCATTGGAAACGACCCGCAATCTGTTCGGCTAAGAAGCCAGCCTCGAGCTGGAAGTAGCCCGTCGCCTTCTCTTGGGTTGCGGGTGGGGGCGTGAGCTCGAACAAGAATTTATTTCCTTTTTCTTTCAACAGCGTCAAATCTCCCCAGCCGGCCTCACTAAAGAAGGCGCTCAGTTCCTCATTGGGCATGACCGGGAACTTGCGTGCGACCCGTTTACCCGACCAATAGATGACTTGGGCGTAATCGTCCCCAAGCAAATCCGTCAACACATAATCGCGCAACAGTTCGATCGCGAAAGTGGGTTGGCTCATCGTTTCCATCTTCTTCCATCACTCCAATCTCTCTATACCATTATAACGACGAATCGGCTTTTGGTCACCGGGTATTTTGCAAAAGAATGTGTCACAAATCGGTCAGGTTGTCTTGTCATACAAAATTCACAAGAGTAGAATAGGAGACAGAAAGCTATATTTACATTTGAAAACGCTTTTATTTACAAAACGAGCCAAGGGCTCGTACAAAGGGGGAACTAGAATGGCTTCGCAGCGTGACTATTTCAGTCGTAAAGTCCATTCGCTACTTGGGGTCATCCCAATCGGCCTGTTTTTGATCGTCCACTTGTCGGTCAACTACTATATCGTCGATGGGGTGGAGTCGTTTAACAAGGCAGCAAAATTCATGGAGAGCTTACCGTACTTGTACTTCCTTGAAGTCACCATCATCGCTTTGCCGATGATTTTCCACGGCGTGTATGGCGTGTATTATGCGTTTCTCGGTTCGATTAACACGAATCGTTACTCATACGCGCGTAACTGGATGTACATGCTCCAACGATTCACGGGCGTCTTCCTCGTCATCTTCATCGCATGGCACGTTTGGGAAACGCGCTTGGCGAAGTTGCGTGGCGTTGAAGTGAATGCGGAGATGATGCAAAACATCGTCGACAATCCGCTCATGCTTATCTTCTACATAGTCGGGATCCTCTCGGCTACGTTCCACTTCGCGAACGGTCTCTGGTCGTTTGCCATCACGTGGGGGATCACACAGTCGCCTCGTTCACAGCGCTTCATGAGCTACGTCTCAGGCGCGGTCTTCTTGGCACTATCTTTTGTCGGCATCCGTTCAATCTTGACGTTCGCTGGCATCTTGTAATAGGGGGAAAAGTACATGGCAAATCAAAGTTTGATCGTCATCGGTGGCGGTCTAGCTGGACTCATGGCGACAATCAAGTCGGCTGAGATGGGTGTTCCGGTAAAACTATTCTCGCTTGTACCGGTCAAGCGTTCACATTCAGTTTGTGCACAAGGCGGCATCAACGGTGCCGTCAACACGAAAGGGGAAGGGGATTCTCCTTGGCAACACTTCGATGATACGGTCTATGGGGGCGACTTCCTCGCCAACCAACCGCCAGTCCAAAAGATGGCGGAAGCGGCACCGAAAATCATCCACATGTTCGACCGGATGGGCGTCATGTTCAACCGGACGCCGGAAGGTCTTCTCGACTTCCGACGTTTCGGCGGCACGCTCCATCACCGCACGGCTTACGCCGGTGCGACGACAGGGCAACAGCTTCTTTACGCACTAGACGAGCAGGTCCGTCGCTATGAGGCGCAAGGGCTCGTCGAGAAGTATGAAGGCTGGGAGTTCCTCCGGGCCATCATCGATGAATCAGGCGTATGCCGTGGTGCGGTCTGTCAGGATTTACGCTCGATGGAAATTAAAGCGTTCCCATCGGATGCGGTCATCCTTGCGACAGGTGGCCCAGGAGTCATCTTCGGTAAATCGACGAACTCGGTCATCAACACCGGCCAAGCGGCTGGAGCGGTTTACCGTCAAGGCGCGGTCTACGCGAACGGCGAGTTCATCCAAATCCACCCGACGGCGATCCCAGGGGACGACAAGCTTCGTCTCATGAGTGAGTCAGCACGTGGTGAAGGCGGACGTGTATGGACGTATAAAGACGGCAAACCATGGTACTTCCTTGAAGAGAAGTATCCGGCCTACGGAAACCTCGTGCCGCGTGATATCGCGACGCGTGAGATCTTCGACGTCTGCGTCAACCAGAAGCTCGGCGTCAACGGCGAGAACATGGTGTACCTCGACTTGTCGCATAAAGACTCGAAAGAGCTCGACATCAAACTCGGCGGTATCCTCGAGATTTACGAGAAGTTCGTCGGCGACGACCCGCGGAAAGTCCCGATGAAGATTTTCCCGGCCGTTCACTATTCGATGGGCGGACTCTGGGTCGATTACGACCAAATGACGAACATCCCAGGGCTATTCGCTGCCGGTGAGTGCGATTACTCGATGCACGGTGCCAACCGTCTCGGTGCCAACTCGCTCCTCTCGGCTGTATACGGCGGGATGGAAGCCGGTCCTGCGGCCGTTCATTACATGCGCGGTCTCGACCAAGCGACAGAGAGCGTGCCAGAAGCACTCTTCAACTTCAACGAACGTGAAGAAATCGAGCGGTTCAACGACATCCTCGCGATGGAAGGTACGGAAAACGCGTATCAAATCCACCGTGAGCTCGGCGAACTCATGACCGACAACGTCACGGTCGTTCGTTACAACGATAAGCTCGAAGCGACGGATCTCAAACTCCGTGAACTTCGTGAACGCTATAACAACATCTCCGCGACCGATACGGCCCGCTGGAGCAACCAAGGGGCATCGTTCATCCGACAGCTCGACCACATGCTCGACCTCGCACGCGTCATCACACTCGGCGCCTTGAAACGCGATGAGAGCCGTGGGGCTCATTACAAACCGGACTTCCCGGAACGTGATGACGAGCGCTTCATGAAGACGACGATGGCACGTTATAACAATGGGGAAGTCGATATCTCGTATGAAGAGATCGACGTTTCGTTAATCCCGCCACGTAAACGGGATTACTCGAAGAAAGGGGCGAAGACGAAATGACGACGCCGATGCAAGCAGATCAAAAAGACATTCGTTTTATCATTGAACGCCAGGACGGGCCGGATCAACCGACCTATACGGAAGAGTTTACCGTCCCGTACCGTCCGAATATGAACGTCATCTCGGCACTGATGGAAATCCGCCGGAACCCGGTCAACGCGAACGGGGACAAGACGACACCAATCAACTGGGACATGAACTGTCTCGAGGAAGTGTGTGGCGCTTGTTCGATGATCATCAACGGCAAGCCGCGCCAATCGTGTACGGCACTCGTCGATAAACTCGAGCAGCCGATCCGTCTTGCTCCGATGAAGACGTTCCCGGTCGTCCGTGACCTTCAAGTCGACCGTCAGCGCATGTTCGACGCGTTGAAAAAAGTGAAGGCTTGGGTTCCGATTGACGGGACGTACGATCTCGGACCAGGACCACGGATGCCAGAGAACAAGCGTCAATGGGCGTATGAACTATCGAAATGTATGACGTGCGGTGTCTGCCTCGAGGCATGCCCGAACGTCAACGACAAATCGAGCTTCATCGGACCGGCCGCCATCTCGCAAGTCCGTCTCTTCAACTCGCATCCGACCGGCGCCTTCCATGCGGAAGAACGTTTGGAAGCGCTCATGGAAGACGGTGGCCTCGCACAGTGCGGAAACGCACAAAACTGTGTCGAAGTTTGTCCGAAAGGCATTCCGCTCACGACGTCTATCGCTGCGATGAACCGTCAGACGACGCTTCACTCGTTCAAATCGTTCTTCGGTAGCGATAAAGGCCGCACCGGTTCTGCGGTTGAGGCGTAAGGGATCCGGATGACGAAGTACTTCCGGGAAGCCGATTGGGAAACACGTGTCAGAGCAGGGGTCGCGCTAGATGTCAAAGTCCGATTTTCGGAGTGCGACCCGTACGGCCATATGAATAACACGATTCCGTTCATCTATTTTGAGGATGCGCGCATCGAGTTGCTTGAAGCGACTGGGTTCTCGTTGAAAGATGGGTTCGTCGTCGTGGCGGACGCTCAGTGTGACTATGTCCGCCAGGTGATGCCGCGCCAACCGATCAAGGTGTATGCCAATGTCTTGACGGTCGGAAACACTTCATGTGATATTCATTACGGGGCATATGATGGAGAACAGCTCATGTTCGCGGGGCGCACGAGCCTCGTGCACTTGTCGAAATCCGGTCGTCCGACCGAATGGACTCCAGAATATAAAAATCGCTTGCAGAATTTTTGCGAATCCGCTATCATTTGATAATGAGTTCACAAACAATTATTTTGCAGGTCCGCCTGTAGAATTGAAATTTGAAGGGAGACTATCACGTCATGGAAAAAACGTTCACAGTCGTTGCAGATTCAGGAATTCACGCTCGTCCAGCTACACAGTTGGTTAACACAGCTTCTAAGTTCCAATCAGATATCAACCTTGAGTACAACGGTAAGACAGTAAACCTCAAGTCAATCATGGGTGTTCTTTCACTCGGAATCGCTAAAGATTCTACAATCAAAATCACTGCAGCTGGTGACGATGCAGAAGAAGCGGTTAACACGCTTTCTGACATGCTCACAAGCGAAGGTCTTGCTCAGTAATTGAGCGACGGACGAGGCGGCCAATCGGCTACCTCGTCTTTTTTGTTTGTCACGAGACCGTTTCTTTTTCAGAATCGGCTTTTTTGGTAAGATAGATGGGAATGGAAGTGATGATCATGAAACGAGCGATTGGAGTACTCGATTCAGGAGTTGGCGGCTTGACGGTGGTCAAAGAACTGATGCGCCAACTACCGAAAGAAGAAATTATCTATATCGGCGACACGGAACGGTGCCCGTATGGCCCGCGCCCGCACGATGAGATTGAAGCCTATACGTGGGAACTGATTGAGTTCCTGTTAAGCAAGAACGTGAAGATGATCGTCATCGCCTGCAACACGGCGACAGCAGTCGTCTTGAAAGAGGCGCGCAAACGCCTCAACATCCCGGTCATCGGTGTCATCGACCCGGGAGCCCGCGCGGCCGTCAAAGGGACGCGCAATAAACATATCGGCGTCATCGGTACGAAGATGACGATCGAGAGCAACTCGTACGAGACGGCGCTCCGGCACGTGGCCGGCGAGATTGATGTGTACTCGCTCGCCTGTCCGCCGTTCGTCCCGCTCGTCGAAGCCGGCGAACTCGACGGGGAACGCGTCCGCGCAATCGTTGCCGAGACGATTCGGCCGCTCCAATCTTCCGAGATGGATACGCTCATCCTCGGGTGCACGCACTATCCGTTGCTCGCGCCGGTCATTCAAGACGTCGTCGGACCGGACGTCCACTTGATTTCGTCCGGTGACGAGACGGCGCTCGAAGTGGCGGCCATCCTGGACTTCAAAGAGCTCGAGAACGACCTCGACACGGTCCCGGCGCACCAGTTTTATGCGACGGGGGACGTCGTCATCTTTGACCGGCTCGCGACAGAGTGGCTCGGTCAGCCCGTGAGAGCGGAGAAAGTAGAGGTGTCCGGTGTCGATGCGTAACGAACGAAAACAGGACGAGCTCCGGCCCGTCGAAATCGTTCCTCATGTGAACAAGCATGCGGAAGGATCGGTCCTCATCTCGATTGGGGACACGAAAGTCATCTGTACGGCGACGGTCGAAGAACGCGTCCCGAACTTTTTGCGCGGCAAGAAGCAAGGCTGGATTAACGCCGAGTACGCCATGCTTCCACGCGCGACCGGCAACCGTACGGTACGTGAGTCGGTTCGCGGGAAACAGTCGGGCCGGACTATGGAGATTCAGCGTCTCATTTCCCGGTCGCTCCGCTCGGTCGTCGATTTGGAACGGCTCGGCGAACGGACGATTTGGATTGACTGTGACGTCATCCAAGCGGACGGGGGCACGCGCACGGCCTCGATCACCGGCGGTTTCTGCGCCCTCGTCCTCGCGGTCGATGCGCTCATCCGTCAAGGCAAGCTTGACGACACGCCGATTAAAGAAGGCGTCGCGGCCATCTCGGTCGGACGGACCGACGAATTGCTCCTTGACTTGAACTACGAAGAAGACGCCGCGGCTGAGGTCGACATGAACGTCGTCATGACGGCGAGCGGACGTTTCGTCGAAGTGCAGGGCACGGGGGAAGAGGCGACGTTCACGTTGCTCGAGATGAACGAGATGCTCCAGATGGCCCAGAGCGGGATCGAGACGCTGTTCAAGGCGGCTGAAGACGCGCTCGGTGCCTCATGGTGGTATGTCGGGGAACAATTGGAGGAGACAACATGAAGTTGATTATTGCGACACATAACGCAGGAAAAGTGAAAGAGTTGGAGGCGATGTTGACGCCGCTCGGCTTCGAGGTCGAGTCATTGCTCGACTATCCGGACGCGCCGGAGACGGACGAGACGGGCACGACGTTCGAAGCGAACGCCGAACTGAAAGCGAAGGAAGCGGCCCGTTACTTCGGCCATGCCGTCCTCGCTGACGACTCGGGGCTTGAAGTCGACGCGCTCGACGGGGCACCGGGTGTCCATTCGGCCCGCTTCGCCGGACCTGAAAAATCGGACGCGGCGAACAACGCCCTCTTGCTCGAGAAGTTGAACGGGGCGACCGACCGGACGGCACGCTTTATCTGTGCCCTCTGTCTGGCCAAACCATCAGGGGAGACGTTGACGGTACGCGGTACGATTGAAGGGACGATCGGCTACGCGCCGCACGGGGAGAACGGCTTCGGTTACGACCCGCTCTTCATCGTCCCGTCGCTCCATAAGACGGCAGCAGAACTTGAACGCGACGAAAAGGCGGCGGTCAGTCACCGCGGTCAAGCACTACGAAAGTTAGAGGCAGAAATCATTCCGTTCATGAAAGGGTGACCCGTATGCGTTTTCTCGTAGTCAGTGACAGTCACGGATTGACAGAAGAACTATCGATCATCTTTAATCGGCACGAACAAGAAATTGACGACGCGTATCATTGCGGCGACTCGCAACTCGCGCTCGTCGACGAGCACCTACTCCCGTATCACACGGTGCGCGGCAATTGCGACTTCGGTGGCGACTTGCCGCTCGAGCGAATCGAGGAGACGGCTGAAGGCACGATTCTTATCGTCCACGGCCATCACCACGACGTGAAGTACGACTTGAACCGGTTGCGTTATCGGGCCGAAGAGGTCGGGGCGAACGTCGTGTTGTTCGGCCATTCGCACGTCGCCGGAGCGTTGATTGAGGACGGGGTGCTCTATGTGAACCCGGGCTCGATTCGGATGCCGCGCGGACGGAGTGACAAGACGTATGTACTGATGGATCTCGAGAACGGGCAGGCCAACGTCCGCTTTTATCGGTCTGAGGACGGTTCAGTCGTCGAGGATCTCGATGTGAGCGGAAAGCTGTGACGGAATGAAAAGAAGGAATTGACAGCAAACCATTTTTCTATTATAGTTTTCTTGTCAATGTCCCAATAGCTCAGCTGGATAGAGCAACGCCCTTCAAGACAAATAGGAGCCTTTATAGGGAAACAGAAACCTATGGAGTGGACGACACTATATCGGTGAAGCCTTAACAGATCATGCTGATGGTAATACCGAGGAAACTTATTTCCTTTCGGGGACAAGATGGTTCGAAGGACTAAAGGTCATCCTTTAGAGGTAGAGCCATTGAAGGAGCACCTTGCTCGTGAGGTTCCGTAGAGACTACACGTGTCGCACCTGAAATGGTGAAGATATAGTCCAGACTACAAACAACACACGTTGGTGGCGAAAGCCATGGTGGTAAGCTAAGGCGTCGGTCGGGGGTTCGAATCCCTCTTGGGACACTTCCATTTAAAATAGAGATAGCCTCCACGGAGGTTGTCTCTTTTTTCGTTTTTCGGGGTATTGATTGACAACGAATCGATTCCTAACGGAAGATGGAGATGAATGGAAAGGGTGTGGAGAGATGGCAAAAGAGAAAGCGTACCCGTTTCCTGGGAACTGGTCGCGGCTTCAGAAGATGATTCAAGAGGCGGACACGGCCGGAGAACGGCAACGGGTCGAACCGATTCTGTGGGATTGGTATGAGGCAGTGCCCGGTGATCCCTTTGTTTTCATGGAACTATTCCAATGTCTGATGGAACGTCCGGAAGAACCGGAGACGCTTGAGAAACTCGAAGAACTCGTCACGACTCAGATGACGGTCGCAGAAGAACCTGCAGCCGGCGGGCTTCAAATCGCCCAGTATTACATCATGCGTGACCAACCGTTCGAGGCGGCCCATTGGATCAATCTCTATCTCGAATGGCAAGAGAAGACCGATCACGTCAACACACAAGCACATCAAGTACTGCAAGTGTTGAAGTTGACCGAGTTCCCGGCCGCGATTGCCAAAGTGAAGCGAATCCTTCATCGAGGCGGAATCGGCGAACAGATCGAGACGCTTGAACACGTCCATTTCAATATCGACGATGTCCTCGACAACGTCTTGAAAGAGCTCCTCGTCGCGGAACGTCCAAAGTTGATGAAGTTGATCGTGCTCCAAAAAGCGTTCGACGAGTTGTCGGTCATCGAATGGACCGATCTCGGGACACGGCACCGATTGACGCAAGACGAGGCGACCGTGCATACGCAAGCGTGGGAAGCGATGACCAATCAATTGCAGCGGGTCGTGTACGGTGACGAGATTGCGACACAACTGCTTATGAATTACATGTACACGCACTACCCGTTCACACCACGAGAAGCGTCTGACGTGGAGGTGGCGCTCGGACAGGCGAAAACGGCCATCTTGCAACACGAAGAAACTGACGGCCTAGCAGCGGAAATCCTCGAGGCGGACATGCGTTTCACCGAGGCGTTTCTAGACTAAATCCTTGTGTGCAGTCGCCGGATTTATGTTATAATACGGATTGTTGTACATTCTTGTACGTATAAACGAATTGTTGGAGGGACTTAGCATGACAGCAAAATGGGAAAAAACATCAGGTAGCCAAGGCGTACTCACGTACGAAGCACCTGCAGAAGCTTTTGATAAAGCAGTCGACGCCGCATTCAAAGATGTCGTCAAAACTTTGAACGTGCCTGGCTTCCGTAAAGGGAAATTGCCACGCCCAATGTTCAACAAAATGTACGGAGAAGAAGCACTCTATCAAGATGCGCTCGATATCCTCTACCGTGACACAGTTCAAGGTGCGGTCGAAGAAGCTGGTTTCGAACCAATCGCTCTCGAAAACATCGATGTAGACGGCACGCTCGAAAAAGGCAAACCTGTAACGTTCAAAGTAACGTTCGTCGTTGAGCCAGAAGCTGAGCTTGGCGAATACAAAGGTCTCGAGTACGAAGCTGTTGAAACAACAGTCACTGACGAAGAAGTTGCAGCTGAACTTGACGCGCTTCAACAGCAAGGCGCAGAGCTTGCTGTCAAAGAAGGCGCAATCGAAAACGGCGATACAGCTGTCTTTGATTTCGCAGGTTTCGCTGACGGAGAGCAATTCGAAGGCGGCACGGCTGAAAACTACACGCTCGAAATCGGTTCAGGCCAATTCATCCCTGGATTCGAAGAGCAAATGGTCGGCTTGACGGCTGGCGAAGAAAAAGACGTTGAAGTAACATTCCCTGAAGAGTACCACGCTGATAACTTGGCGGGTAAACCAGCGACATTCAAAGTCAAACTTCACGAAGTCAAAGCGAAGCAAGTTCCTGAGCTCGACGACGAGTTCGCAAAAGACATCGACGAGTCAGTTTCATCACTCGACGAGTTGAAAGCGAAAATCCGTGAGCGTTTAGAAACTGCGAAGAAACAAGAAGCGGAAGGCACAATGCGCGACCAACTCGTCGAGCAAGCAACAGCTAACGCAACAATCGACGTACCTGCAGTACTCGTTGACCAAGAAGTAGATCGCATGGTTCAAGAGTTCGGCACACGTGTTTCTTCACAAGGAATCGACCTCGACATGTACTTCCAGCTTACTGGAACGACTGAAGAAGCGATGCGCGAAGAGATGAAAGAGCAAGCTGAAGAGCGCGTTAAAGCTCGTCTCGTCTTGAAAGCAATCGCTGAGAAAGAAGCGATCGAAGTGTCTGACGAAGATGCTGAGAAAGAACTCGAAGAAATGTCTAAACTTTACAACATCGCACCGGATCAACTCCGCACGATGCTCGCGCCACAAGGCGGAATCGAGACACTTAAAGGTGACCTCAAATTCCGTAAAGCGATCGACGTTCTCGTTGAAAACGGGAAAGCGAAGTAATCGGATGACAGAAGGACGGCTGCCTAGCAGTCGTCCTTTTTTTCGTCACGACACTTTGCATGTGTTTATCTTTGATGAAGTGATTTGTTCATGCTACAATTATTGCAACGCAGAGATGTAAATGTCTTTTCACGGTGCATGCGCACCTGGGAATACAAATAGGCGATTTATCGCACTTACATCCATTTTCATTTAGAAGGGGTGTACCGAATGTTCAAATTTAACGAGGAAAAGGGGCAACTCAAGTGCTCGTTTTGCGGAAAATCGCAAGAACAAGTCCGTAAATTAGTCGCCGGTCCTGGCGTATACATTTGTGACGAATGTATCGAACTTTGCAATGAAATCGTTGAGGAAGAGCTCGGTGTGGAGGAAGAAGTCGAATTTAAAGACATTCCAAAACCACAAGAGATTCGTAACATCCTAGACGATTATGTCATTGGTCAAGACCGCGCCAAACGTGCGCTTTCAGTAGCTGTCTATAACCACTATAAACGCATCAACGCCGGTGGCCGTTCTGATGATGTCGAACTTTCGAAGTCGAACATCGTCATGATTGGACCAACGGGTAGCGGTAAGACGCTTCTCGCTCAGACGATGGCTCGCGTCTTGAACGTCCCGTTCGCAATCGCGGACGCGACGAGCTTGACGGAAGCCGGTTACGTCGGGGAAGACGTCGAGAACATCTTGCTCAAGTTGATTCAATCGGCTGACTATGATGTCGAGAAGGCTGAAAAAGGGATTATCTACATCGATGAAATCGATAAGATTGCCCGTAAGTCGGAAAACCCATCGATCACGCGTGACGTATCGGGTGAAGGCGTTCAGCAGGCACTTCTTAAAATTTTGGAAGGTACGGTCGCAAGCGTGCCGCCGCAAGGTGGACGTAAGCATCCGCATCAAGAGTTCATCCAAATCGATACGACGAACATCTTGTTCATCGTCGGCGGCGCGTTCGCTGGCATCGAAGCGGTCGTCAAACGCCGCATCGGGAAGAAAGTCATCGGATTTGGGAACGACCAAGAAAACCGCGAGTTGACGCAAGAAGACTTGCTCGCCCGCGCGCTTCCGGAAGACCTTCAGAAGTTCGGATTGATTCCGGAATTCATCGGTCGTTTACCGGTCATGGCGACGCTCACGACGCTTGACGAAGAAGCACTCGTCGAGATCTTGACGAAGCCGAAGAACGCCCTCGTTCGTCAGTACGAGAAAATGCTCGAACTCGACGATGTCGAACTCTCGTTCACAGACGAGGCGTTGGTTGAAATCGCCAAACTTGCGATCAAACGTAAGACAGGCGCACGCGGTCTCCGCTCGATTATCGAAGAAATGATGCTCGATGTGATGTTCACTGTCCCATCGCGCGACGATATCGAGAAAGTCATCATCACGGATGAAACGATTACGGGTCTTGCCGGTCCGAAATACGTACTTCGCGATGGTACTGTCGAACAGACAGGCGACAATAAAGAGACAGCATAATTTTGAACGAAAGAGGCTCAAACACTCGGCACATCCGAGTTTTGGGCCTTTTTGCACAGGAGGCGTTGTAATGGAACAATTACCAATCCTTCCTTTGCGTGGAGTCGTGGTGTATCCGCTCATCGGAGTGACAATCGACGTTGGGCGTCCGCTCTCCCTACGAGCACTCCTTGCCGCAAAGGAACACGAGACAGATTTGATTGTTGTGACACAAAAAGAGACGGGGAAAGAATCACCTAAACCGGAAGACTTGTACGCGATCGGGACACGCGTCCATATCGCCAAGATGAGCGAGCTGTCGAACGAGACAGTCCGCGTCCGCTTAGTCGGGAAAGAACGCGTCAAGATCAACTCGATTGAAGAGACGAAGGAAGGCTGGTTCGCAGACGTCGAGCCACTTGAACTCGTCGAAGGGGAAGAAGTCGAGCGGACGGCACTCGTGCGCTTATTGAAAGAACAGTTCGGAAAACTCGTCGGGTCCATCAAAGGATTGTCACCGGACGAGCGTCGTCGTTTCGAGATGTATGAACGGCTCGAGTCGTTGACCGACTATATCGCTTCGAAGCTCGACGTCGACGTCGACATCCGCCAAGCGATGCTCGAAGAACCGGACGCCGTCAAACGCGGCTTAGAGCTGCTCGAGATTATGACGCACGAGGTCGAGATCATCGAGCTCGAGCAAGAGTTGCGCGAACGGACGAAGAAGACGATCGAACAGGCACAAAAAGAGTACTATTTGCGCGAACAGATGAAGACGATTCAGCAAGAGCTCGGCGACCAGTCGCAAGAGTCTGAACCGAACCGTCTCCGTGAGAAACTCGAGGCGCTCGATTTGCCTGAGACGACACGGAAGAACGTCATGCGCGAAGCCGAGCGGTTGAACGTCGTCCCGGCGACGTCACCCGAGTATGCCGTCATCCGCAACTATCTCGACTGGATCGCCTCGCTCCCGTGGGGCATCGAGACGGAAGATAAACTCGACGTCAAACATGCGGCCGATGTGTTAGATGACGACCACTACGGGCTCGAGTCGGTGAAAGACCGAATCCTCGAGTACTTGGCGGTCCGTCAATTGACGAACTCGCTCCGTGGACCGATTCTTTGTCTCGCCGGACCTCCAGGGGTCGGGAAGACGTCACTCGCCCGCTCGATCGCGTCGGCGCTCGAACGTCACTTCGTCCGTGTCTCGCTAGGCGGAGTGCGTGACGAGGCCGAGATTCGTGGGCACCGTCGCACATACATCGGTGCGATGCCAGGCCGCATCATCCGTGGTTTGAAACAGGCCGAGAGCAAGAACCCGGTGTTCTTGCTCGACGAGATCGACAAGATGGCGTCCGATTTCCGGGGTGACCCGGCGTCGGCCATGCTCGAAGTGCTCGACCCGGAACAGAACGTCTCGTTCTCGGACCACTATATCGAGGAACCGTTCGACTTATCGAACGTGCTCTTCATCGCGACGGCGAACGACGTCTCGCAAATTCCGGCGCCGCTCCTTGACCGGATGGAACTCATCCAAATCGGCGGCTACACGGAACTCGAGAAAGTCGAGATCGCCAAGCGTCACTTGGTACCGAAACAGTATAAAGAGCACGGCTTGAAGAAGAGCCAGCTCACGATTAAAGAGGACGCACTTTACGAAGTCGTTCGCCGTTACACGCGTGAGGCCGGTGTCCGGAACTTGGAACGCGTCATCGGTTCACTTTGCCGGAAAGCGGCGAAGCAAATCGCCATCGGCGAGAAGAAACGCGTCACCGTCTCATTGAAGAGCCTCGGCGACTACCTCGGGAAACCGAAGTACCGCTACGGCAAAGGGGAGACGGAAGACTCGATCGGTGCTGTCACCGGACTCGCCTACACGGCGTTCGGGGGCGACACGCTCACGATTGAAGTCGCACTCGCACCTGGTAAAGGCAAGCTCCAGTTGACGGGGAAACTCGGTGACGTCATGCAAGAGTCGGCGCAGACGGCGTATAGCTACGTCCGTTCAAACGCGGAACGGTTCGGGATTGACCCGACGTTCTACGAGCGCCAAGACGTGCATATCCACGTGCCGGAAGGTGCCGTCCCGAAAGACGGTCCGTCGGCGGGGATTACAATCGCGACGGCGCTCATCTCGGCGTTGACCGGCAAGAAAGTCCGCCGTGACATCGGGATGACCGGGGAAATCACGCTCCGCGGCCGCGTCCTGCCAATCGGTGGATTGAAAGAGAAAGCGCTCGCCGCACACCGAGCCGGCTTGACGACCATCGTCATTCCGAAAGACAATGAGCGTGACATCGATGACATTCAAGACACCGTCCGTGAGAAACTGACGTTCGTCCCGGTCACGACGCTCGATCAAGTATTAGAAGTAGCATTTGGAGGAAATTAAATAATGAAAATCACTAAAGCAGAATTTGTCACGAGTGCCGTCGCACCTGACCATTACCCGATTCATGAGTTACCGGAAGTCGCACTCGCCGGACGTTCGAACGTCGGGAAGTCATCGTTCATCAACAAGATTTGTCAGCGCAAAGCACTCGCACGGACGTCTTCGAAGCCAGGGAAGACGCAGACGCTGAACTTCTTCAACATCAACGATGAAATCATGTTCGTCGACGTGCCGGGCTATGGCTACGCGAAAGTCTCAAAGACGGAGCGGGAGAAGTGGGGCATCATGATGGAGCAATATTTGACGTCACAGAGCGCGCTTCGCGGCGTCGTCCTGTTGGTCGATATCCGTCATGAGCCGTCAAGTGACGACGTGACGATGTACAACTTCTTGAAGCATTACGAGATTCCGGTCATCGTCGTGGCGACGAAACTCGATAAAATCAAGAAGGCGCAACGTCAAAAACATGAGTCGGCCGTCAAACGCAAGCTTCAGTTTGAATCGACTGACCGGTTCGTCGCCTTCTCGGCTGAGACAGCCGAAGGGAAAGACGAGGCGTGGAAAGCGATTTACGATTTGTTGACACGCGAAGACGACTGAACGAGGCGAGGGGATTCCCTCGTCTTTTTTGTTTTCATGGTTACCGGAGCGGGTATTTATCGTATAATTGTCTACATATTGTTAGGACAAGAGAATATTGAACGAGGTGGAAGGATGCATATTATGTTTGGAAACAAATGGTACCGCGCATTATTTTGGACGTTGACGATTTTCTTGGTCATCTGGGTCGGGACACAGATCTCATTCGTGTTCGAACCGGTGAAGGTAATCTTGGCGCTCGTCACGGTACCGCTCATCATTGCTGGACTATTCTTTTATTTTCTCGTCGGCATCGTCGACTACTTGGAGAGACGTTCCGGGAAACGCGGCGTATCCGTCGCCATTACCTTGACGTCACTCCTGCTCATCATCACAATCGTCTTCAGCGTGCTCGGACCGCTTCTCGTCGAGCAAGTGACGTCACTCGTGAACGCCTTGCCGAGCATCGCGAAAGAGTTGCAGGTGCAAATCTTCGCCGTTCGGGACTCGCTCATGGAAAACGAGTTCTTGTCACGATTCGTCAATGAGAACGATGACATGTTCACCGACTTCACGAACAACGTCACGACGTATCTCGGAGACGTCTTCGGGAATGTCGCGTCATCGTTCGGTCGTCTTGTCGGCTTCATCACGTCGGCCGTCATCACAATCGTCGTCATTCCATTCATGCTTTTGTATATGTTACTTGACGGGAAACGTCTTCCGGACTCAATCGTGAAGTTGTTGCCGTCGAGCTATGAGCGTGAGACACGCAACATTTTGCATGACATGCATACGACGGTTAAAAACTACGTCCATGCCCAGTTGATCGTGGCGTTCTTCGTCGGAATCACGTCGCTCATCGGATTATGGATTATCGGACTCGACTATGCCATCCTACTCGCGCTCTTCATGATGGTGACGAACATCATCCCGTACGTCGGACCGTTCCTCGGTGCGGCACCGGCCGTTGTCGTCGCTTTCATCCAAGATCCGATTAAAGTGCTTTGGGTCATCGTCGTCATCATCATCGTCCAACAGATCGAATCGAACGTCATCTCGCCGCTCATCCAAGGCAAGTCACTCAAGGTGCACCCGCTGACGATCATCATCGTCTTGCTCGTCGCCGGGAACTTGGCCGGGATTATCGGGATGCTCATCGCGGTTCCGTTCTACGCGGTGGCGAAAGTCGTCGTTCAAAATATCGTCCGCATTTACAAGCTGAGGGAACGGAAACATTACCTCGAAGCGGAGGAAGAAGAAAAGACCCAAGAGAGTACAATCATCACCGATCCATCCTCTTTAAAATGAGGAATCAAGTAGAAATGGTCTCTATGTCCGTTTCTACTTTTTTTTGTCACAAAAAGTTCTTAAATTATTTCACAAAAATCGAACAGAAGATTATAGTTCCTAAATAAAAATTGTTATAATGTACGGTAGAGATGTGAAAAAGAAGAGACAACCGTCGGTGGATTTTGGATGAGGGGAAGAGGTACATGCATATTGTCGTCGTTGGACTAAATAACAAGACAGCCCCTGTCGCGATTCGGGAGCAGTTCTCGTTTGGGGAGCAAGAAATCGTGGATGCGATGATTGCACTTCGCGAAGAGAAAAGCATATTTGAATCGGTTATTTTGTCGACTTGTAACCGAACAGAGCTATATGTCGTCACAGACCAGCTCCATACGGGTCGTTATTATACAAAACGGTTTTTAGCGAACTGGTTTGATTTAGAGATGGACCAATTCACCCCTTATTTATCGATTCGTGAAGGAGAAGAGGCGATTCGCCACTTGTTCCGCGTCACGTCTGGACTCGATTCGATGATCATTGGGGAAACACAGATTTTAGGACAAGTGAAATCGAGCTTCTTCCGCGCCCAAGAGAACGGGACGACGGGAACGGTGTTCAACAAACTGTTCAAAGAAGCCGTGACGCTCGCCAAACGTGCCCATACTGACACGCAAATTGGGGAAATGTCGGTATCGGTCAGCGCGGCAGCAGTCACGCTCGCCCAGGAAATGTATTCGTCGCTCGATGATAAACAAGTCGTCGTCGTCGGTGCGGGTGAGACAGGCGAGTTGACGACGCTCAACTTGTTCGAGGCCGGTGCGAAACAGATTGCCGTCTTTAACCGGACCGAGAGCAAAGCGAAAGCGGTCGCTGACAAGTTCAAAGGCCGGGCCCACTCGATCCGTGAGATTGCTTGCGGCTTGCTTGACGCTGATATTTTAATTAGCTCGACCGGTGCGAAAGAAGCCGTCATCGCCTATGATGACGTCGCCGCAGCACAACTGCTCCGCCGGGAACGTCCACTGTTGTTAATCGACATTGCCGTGCCGCGAGATATCGATCCAGCGGTCCGGGCGCTTCCGGGCGTCCACTTGTTCGATGTGGATGACTTGAACGGCATCGTCAATAAAAACTTGGCGGCCCGTCTCATCGAAGCCGAAAAGATTGAAATCAAAATCGATGAGGCGATTCAAGAGTTCCAAACGTGGCTCATCACGCTTGGTGTCGTGCCGATCATGAATGAATTGCGCGCCCGTGCGCTCAACATTCAAGAAGAGACGATGGAAAGCCTCGAGCGCAAGCTCGATCATCTGTCGGACCGCGATAAAAAAGTCATCGGCAAGCATATGAAGTCAATCATCAACCAGATGCTTCGTGAACCGATTGATTACATCAAAGACGCCGCTGCGCAACCAGATGCGAACACACGCATCAATCAGTTCGTGGAGACGTTCGGTCTAGATGTCGACGTCCCTGACGCCGAACCGGAAACGGAAGAAGCCGAAGCGATGTCAGCGAAAGCACCACTTCGCGCCTTGATGCGCTAATACAAAACAAAAAAAGGCGGCGGATCTCGTCGCCTTTTTCTATGAAGGGGATAACCGATCATGCGTAAAATTATCGTCGGCTCACGCCGCTCACAACTTGCGATGACACAGACGAAATGGGTCATCGATCAATTGAAGAAAGCCGGGGCTCAAAACGAGTTCGAAATCAAAGAGATCGTGACGAAAGGGGACCAAATCGTCGACGTGCAACTCTCGAAAGTCGGCGGCAAAGGGTTGTTCGTCAAAGAGATTCAGCAACAGATGCTCGCCGGGGACATCGATTTCGCGGTCCACAGCATGAAAGACGTCCCGGCCGAGTTGCCGGAAGAGCTCTATATCAGCTGCATGCCGAAACGCGTCGACGCCCGTGATGTGCTCATCTGCGAGAACGGCTATACGCTCGAGACGCTCCCGGAAGGTGCCGTCATCGGGACGAGCTCACTGCGCCGCGGTGCCCAAATGCTCGCCGCTCGCCCGGACTTCGACATTCAATGGATTCGCGGGAACATCGACACGCGCCTCAAAAAACTCGAGACAGAAAACTTCAACGCCATCTTGCTCGCCAAAGCCGGGCTCGAGCGCATGGGTTGGACGGACCGCGTCGACTTCGAAGCGCTTGACGCCGACATGATGGTCCCAGCCGTCGGACAAGGTGTACTTGCCATCGAAAGCCGGAAGGACGACGCTGAAGTGACGGCAATTCTACAATTGCTCCATGACGACGTGACGGCGAAAGCTGCGACGGCCGAGCGGACGTTCCTCAAGGCGATTGAAGGCAGCTGCCACGTACCGGTCGGCGGTTATGCGACGGTTGATGGCGACGACGTGACACTCACAGGCCTCATCGCCTCGGTCGACGGCAAAGAAGTGCTCCGCGTGACGAAGACGTCGTCAGACGCGGTCGCACTCGGGAAAGACGTAGCAGACGACCTGCTCGGACGCGGCGGGCGCGAAATTCTCGCCTCGGTCAATGCGTGACGTCTGGTACACAGGGACAAAACGACTGACCGCTTCGCAGCGAGCCCGGCTCACCGCGAGCGGTCTTTCCGTTCATCACGTCCCGCTCATCGAGACGAGATTGACGCACAACCAGATGCCGATCAGCCGATTCGATTGGCTCGTCGTGACGAGCCAGACAGCGGTACCGGCGCTTTGTGACGTCCCACGTGACGTCAAAGTCGCGGCCGTCGGCGAGAAAACGAAACAAGCACTCGAGGCCGTTGGATTCACCGTCGCGCTCATGCCGGAGACGTTTACGGGCGAGGCGTTGTTCCATGACCTTGCAACTGTCGTAAAGTCAGACGAGGTCGTCTTGTTCGCCCGGGGCGACTTGGCGAACACGGCGCACATGACGCAACTCGAAAACGTCCACGACTGGGTCGTCTATGAGACGATTGGCCGTGAACTGACAGAGACGGAAGTCGAGGCGCTCGAAGGAATCGAAGCGCTCCTCGTGCTCAGCCCGTCCGCCGTCCGGGCGCTCACGCCATATCTCGACCATTTCCACGGGACGTGGTACGCCATCGGTGAAGTGACCGAGCGCGCCGTCCGGGAAGTGTCGACGTTACCGGTCCGAGTGCCTGAGTGTTATACTATGGATGCATTAATACAGTGTATAGGGGAGGATTTTTCATGAACCAGTTTGACCGTCATCGTCGTCTTCGTTCATCGAAGTCAATGCGTGCACTCGTACGTGAAAATCATGTTCGGAAAGAAGATTTGATTTACCCGCTCTTCATCATCGAAGGGACAGACATTAAACGCGAAGTCAGCTCGATGCCGGGCGTCTTCAACTTCTCGCTCGACCGTCTCGAGGACGAGATCAACGAGATCGTCGACCTCGGTATTCAATCGGTGCTCTTGTTCGGCGTACCTGAACATAAAGACCCGGAAGGTACGGAAGCGTATCATGACCACGGCATCGTCCAAGAAGCGATCCGTAAAGTGAAAGCGTGGGCACCACAGCTCACGGTCATCGCCGACACATGCCTGTGCGAATATACGTCGACAGGCCACTGTGGCATCGTGAAGAACGGTGACGTCGATAACGACGCGTCGCTACCACTTCACGTCCAGACGGCCATCACGCAAGCGCAAGCAGGCGCTGACATCATCGCGCCGAGCTCGATGATGGACGGCTTCGTCGCCGCGATCCGTGAAGGACTCGACCAAAACGGTTTCAACCATATCCCGATCATGAGTTACGGCGTCAAGTACGCATCGGCGTACTACGGACCGTTCCGTGACGCAGCGCAATCGGCACCTGGTGAAGGCGACCGCAAAGGCTATCAGATGGACCCGGCCAACCGCCGTGAAGCGTTCCGCGAATCACAATCGGACGTCGAGCAAGGCGCCGATTTCATGATCGTCAAACCGGCGCTCGCGTTCATGGACATCATCCGTGACATGCGCGACTCGCTCGATATGCCGATCGTGGCGTATAACGTGAGCGGAGAGTACGCCATGGTCAAAGCGGCTGCTTTGAACGACTGGGTCGATGAGCAACGCATCGTCATGGAGACGATGGTCGGCTTCAAACGGGCCGGTGCGGACCTCATCGTCACATATTTCGCAAAAGACGTCTGTCGCTATTTGGAAGGAGACTACGCATGACCTACAAACAAACACGCTCAGAAGCGGCGTTCGAACAAGCACGTCCGCTCATGCCGGGCGGGGTGAACAGCCCGGTCCGTGCCTATAAATCAGTCGGCATGACGCCAATCTTCGCTGAACGCGGTGAAGGCTCACGCGTCTACGATATCGATGGCAACGAATATATCGATTACGTCCTCTCATGGGGACCACTCATCCTCGGCCACCGCGACCCTGTCGTCACGAAGGCGATTCAAGAGCAAGCTGAGAAAGGCTGGACGTTCGGGACACCGACCGAGCTCGAAACGAAAATGGCCGAGCTCGTCATCGAGCGCGTCCCATCGATCGAGATGGTGCGCATGGTCAACTCGGGTACGGAAGCGACGATGGCGGCACTCCGCCTCGCACGCGGTTACACGGGCAAGACGAAAATCTTGAAGTTCGAAGGCTGCTACCACGGTCATGGCGACTCGCTCCTCATCAAGGCCGGTTCGGGCGTCGCGACGCTCGGTCTCCCGGACTCGCCGGGCGTACCGAAAGACTTGGCGAGCCAGACGCTCACGGTGCCATATAACGATTTGGATGCTCTCCGCATCGCCTTCGAGAAGTTCGGCGACGATATCGCTGGTGTCATCGTCGAACCGGCGGCCGGTAACATGGGCTTCGTGCCACCGCAACCTGGCTTCCTCGAAGGACTCCGCGAGATCACGGAACAATACGGCTCGCTCCTCATCTTTGACGAGGTCATGACCGGATTCCGGGTCGGCTATAACTGTGCCCAAGGCTACTTCGGCGTGACGCCGGACTTGACGTGCCTCGGGAAAGTCATCGGCGGCGGCCTTCCGGTCGGTGCCTATGGCGGGAAACGCGAGATTATGGAACAAATCGCGCCACAAGGACCGATTTACCAGGCAGGGACGCTCTCAGGGAACCCGCTCGCGATGATCGCCGGCTACACGACGTTATCGCAACTCAAGCCTGAGCACTACGCCGAGTTCGAACGCAAAGCGGACCGTCTCGCTGAAGGCTATACGAAAGCGGCCGAGAAGTATAACATCCCGCACGACACGAACCGGGCCGGCTCGATGTTCGGATTCTTCTTCACGAATGAGAAAGTGACGAACTTCGAGAAGGCGAAGACGGCGAACCTCGACTTGTTCCGCGCTTACTATCAGAAGATGGCGGCGCGCGGCGTGTTCTTGCCACCGTCACAGTTCGAAGGATTGTTCCTCTCGACCGTTCACACGGACGAAGATATCGACTTGACGCTCGCAGCGGTCGACGCGACGTTCAAAGAGCTGCAACAAGAGTTTTCATTGTAATCTTGACGGAAACAGCTTCTGTCGCTACAATTGTTTAACAGATACGAACAAAAGCTACGATGAGGAATAGTACGCAATCAACATCCTTTTTCAGAGACGCGGCCGCTTGGTGTGAGGCCGCGAGGGATGGTGCGGAAGTCGCCTCGGAGCTGACCTTTTGAACGAAGTAGGAGGGTCCGGTCCATCGACCGTTATTCGATTTTGAGGGCGCCACATGTGGCGAACTAAGGTGGTACCGCGGAAGATACGGCTTCTTTCGTCCTTAGCGTTAAGGACGAGAGTAGCCGTTTTTTTGTCCACATTATTAGAGGAGGTTGGGCATATGGCCAACGAGACAAACGAAATCACCATGCCGACGAAGTACGATCCAAGTGCGACGGAAGCGAAATGGTATGACTACTGGTTAGAGAACGACGTATTCAAAGCAGACGAGGACGATTCAAAACAGCCGTACACGATTGTCATCCCGCCACCGAACGTAACAGGGAAACTTCACCTCGGACACGCGTGGGACACGACGCTCCAAGACTTATTGACGCGCCTCAAGCGCATGCAAGGCTATGACGTCCTCTGGCTCCCAGGGATGGACCACGCCGGGATCGCGACACAAGCGAAAGTCGAACAGAAGCTCCGTGAGGACGGCATTATGCGCTATGACCTCGGACGCGAGAAGTTCCTCGAGAAGACGTGGGAATGGAAAGACGAGTACGCCGATACGATCCGTGCCCAATGGTCAAAACTTGGCCTCGGTCTCGACTACTCACGTGAGCGCTTCACGCTCGACGAAGGACTCTCGAAAGCGGTCCAGGAAGTGTTCGTCCGCCTCTATGAGAAAGGCTTGATTTACCGCGGCGAATATATCGTCAACTGGGACCCGGCGCAAAAGACGGCCGTTTCGGATATCGAAGTAATCTATCAAGAAGTAGAAGGCGCGTTCTATCACATGAAATACCCGCTCGCTGATGGCTCAGGCCACATCGAGATCGCGACGACGCGTCCGGAGACGATGCTCGGCGATACGGCCGTTGCCGTTAACCCGAAAGATGAGCGTTACGCGCACCTCGTCGGCAAGACGATCATGCTTCCGGTCATGAACCGCGAGATTCCGATCGTGGCTGACGACTACGTCGACATGGAGTTCGGTACAGGTTGCGTCAAGATCACACCGGCGCACGACCCGAACGACTTCGAGATCGGGAACCGCCACGAGCTCCCGCGCATCCTCGTCATGGACGAAGGCGGCAAGATGAACGAGAATGCTGGCAAGTACGAAGGGCTCGACCGTTTCGAATGCCGCAAGCAACTCGTCAAAGACCTAGAAGCAGACGGCACGCTCGTCAAGATTGAGCCACACACGCACTCGGTCGGTCACTCGGAACGTTCAGGCGCAGTCATCGAGCCTTATCTTTCGAAACAGTGGTTCGTCGACATGGAGCCGCTCGCGAAAGCAGCGCTCGAAGCGCAAGGACATGACGATACGAAAGTCAACTTCGTCCCAGAGCGGTTCGAAGGCACATACCTCCGTTGGATGGAGAACATCCGTGATTGGTGTATCAGCCGCCAACTCTGGTGGGGTCACCGCATCCCGGCTTGGTACCACAATGAGACAGGTGAGATTTATGTAGGTAAAGAAGCACCGGCGGACAGTGAGAACTGGCATCAAGATGAAGACGTGCTCGACACATGGTTCTCGTCAGCGCTTTGGCCGTTCTCGACGATGGGCTGGCCGGATACGGACTCGGCAGACTTCAAACGTTACTTCCCGACGAGCGCGCTCGTCACGGGTTACGACATCATCTTCTTCTGGGTATCTCGCATGATTTTCCAATCGCTCGAGTTCACTGGGAAGCAGCCGTTCAACGACGTGCTCATCCACGGTCTCATCCGCGACTCGGAAGGCCGCAAGATGTCGAAGTCGCTCGGTAACGGCGTCGACCCGATGGAAGTCATCGACCAATACGGCGCGGACTCGCTCCGCTGGTTCCTCCTTACGGGATCGACACCAGGGAACGACCTTCGTTTCTATTGGGAGAAAATCGAATCGACATGGAACTTCGCGAACAAGATTTGGAACGCGAGCCGTTTCGCCCTTATGAACATGGACGGCATGAAGTATGAGGAGATCGATTTGTCAGGTGAGAAGACGCTCGCTGACAAGTGGATTCTCACTCGCTTGAACGACACAATCGACCAAGTGACACGTCTCGTCGACAAGTATGAGTTCGGCGAAGCCGGCCGTTACTTGTACAACTTCATCTGGGAAGAGTTCTGTAACTGGTACATCGAGATGGCGAAACTCACGCTCTACGGTGAGGACGAGGCTGCGAAAGCGACGACGCGTTCAGTGCTCGCGTACACGCTCGACTCAATCATGCGTCTCATGCATCCGTTCATGCCGTTCCTCACAGAGGAAATCTGGCAGCACTTGCCGCACGAAGGCGACTCGATTGTCCGTGCGAGCTACCCGACACGCCGCGACGAGCTCCACTTCGCGGACTCGGTACCAGCGTTCGAAGCGGTCATGAACGTCATCCGTTCGGTCCGTAACATCCGTTCGGAAGTGAACGCCCCAATGTCGAAACCGATTCAGCTCTTCATCTCGACGTCGGATGAGGCGACACAAGATTACTTGAGCGCGAACGAAACGACAATCGGCAAGTTCACGAACGCGACCGAGCTCGAAATCGGACGTGGCTTGACGGCTCCTGATAAGTCGATGTCAGCCATCATGACGGGTGCGGAACTGTTCATCCCACTCGCTGACCTCATCAACTTTGAGGAAGAAATCGCCCGTCTTGAAAAAGAAGTGGCGAAGTACGAGAAGGAAGTCGAGCGCGTTCAGAAGAAACTCGGCAACCCAGGCTTCACTGGCAAGGCACCGGCTCACGTCATCGACGAAGAGAAGGCGAAAGAGAAAGACTACCTCGACAAACGTGACGCAGTCCGCGCCCGTTTGGAAGAGTTGCGTAAATAATGAATCAACCTTCTTTGGAGACTTGTTCTCCGAAGAAGGTTTTTTTGTCGTTTGGTGGAATTTAGGAGAGGAGACGATATAAAGGTGGTGTGACATGAGACGAATCGGAATGATGTTAAGTTTGGCAGTGATGGGACTGAGTGGGTGTGTGGCGGAACGAGCTGAACTGATCGAACCGACGGAATCAGGAGTGACAATTAATGAAAGTGCAGAAGAGACGTCTTCCAAGGATATTCCCGTAACGACGGACAAAGAAGTGTTCGGCTCGATGATTGAGGACGTGCCGAAAGGGACCGTTCGACTAGTCGATGCGGTCACGTCCCAATACACGCTTCAATATACAGATGGTACGTCCGAGCGACCAGCGAGAGACGGTGTAATCTATGAAACCGTCATCGATGATCTCGGGCTCATTGCCATTAAGTTACCAAACCGCGACGATTCGTTCGGCGTATTCAACTATTCACGGGACGAGGAGTGGGGGTTGCACGGGATTCAAAACTTTACGATTCCCGAGGCGGCCGAAAAAGTCCGACACGGGTTGGACTTGCCTGAAGAAGAGCTGTTTGTCGACAACTTCGAGATGAGTCAGCTCGAGCGGCCGGTGGAGATGTGGACGTTGTATGATGAGACGCAATGCATCACGATTTTAGTGACCGATGCTTTCAGTGTGGCTGACGGAGAATTGATTGAACGGCGTGACGTTTCGAATGAGCGGTATCGCTTGAATCAACCGGAAGGGAACGGCTTGTTTTACGTAGACCAGGGCAAGCTCATCGTCGTGACGGGCAATGTGTCGGAAGAGGTGTTGCTCGACCTTTCGGACTCGCTACCGGAGGCGTGGTCGGTGGATTTTCCAATTAAAGAATAAATTGAAGCAGGCGAAAGGATGAGTTCTAATTTGCCAGTGCACGAATTTGATTTATGGGAACGAACATTGAAAGCACCTACACGTAATCCAGATTATAATGGCTACACTGAGGTTGATGATGATTTTATCCAAGAGCTTATGGAAGCGTGCTCGATTATGCGGACCTATTTTCATTCGTATCATCGTCCTGATCTCGGGCTGGATTATTACGGAATTACCCTCATCCCAAACGAATCGTTATCGATGTTTTATGACATCGTCACGCAGTCACGTGTATTCCATCGTTCAGAAGAGTTGAGCGATTTGGCGAGTCTCATCATTCAAGCCGAACGCGAAGGCAAAGACTTGGTTCATTTTGGGATTTAACGGACTAAGAAAATAATTATACATTGCCATTCGTTACATAGACTCTCATTGAGAATGCGTGTTAGGAACGTAGGTCGAAACTTGGTTAAGTCGATGAAGGTATTTAAAGTGTACATATTTTTACAGGGAGGGATGGCCATGCCATACACGCACGAATTCGGTGTATTGGATTCAACAAATCGTCAATCATCATATGATACGTATACACCTGAACACTTCGATTGTGTCTCGGTGGATGGGGAGTGGGTGGATGAGTTTATCGAGGAGCTGAACGAGATGCGCACGTATTTCCACTCCTATGACCGTCCTGGATTCGGATTAGACGAATGCGGGATCACGCTCATTCCATATGAGTCACTGGCGCTGTTCTATCAAGTCGTCAAAGCGATGATGTACACGCATGAGTCGGAACAACTGAATCGACTTATTTCCAAAATCACACAAGCCCAAGTAGACAAGAAGGACATGATTCATTTCGGACTATGAGTCTATAGAAAAGAACAACCCCGAGCATCGTCATCGATGTTCGGGGTTTCGTTTGCGTTCGATGTAGATTATGCCAAATACAGTGGCGGCAAACAAAACATGCAAGAGGAGCGGTTGAGGATAACCAATGCGGAATAGGTGCATGGCATAGACGACATAAAGGATGCTTCCGAATCCTACCAAGACGGAATAAAGAACCTTCATACGTCTTCTTCCTCCGGTTCTGTCCAAAACGGAAGACGACCGGTTGTCACGAAATACGAGGACGTGAGCAGGACGCCGATTGCGAGTCCAGTTACTTGCGGCTGAATCGGCTGACCCGTAAATGACAGATAAAAACTGTAGACGAGATAGGACGTGGATAAGACGATGATTGCCATGAGCAAGATAGTCATCTTCATTTCGATTCATTCCATTCAAGGTTATTCAAATGTCTCATCAAGGTGGAAAAGGAAACAGCAAAGAAAAAGGCAGGCATTAGCCAGGCCCAGTCATCTATGAATGGTCCTTGCAATAGCTCGATTGACATCAAGCAGGCAAACCCTAACGCAATGAGTGAAGTGAGTAGAAGCATGTTGAACCTCCTAAAAGTGATGTTATCCACTTTACGCTCGAAAATGAAAAAGGTTCCAAAAAAACCATCCTGCCGAAGCAGAATGGTTCACGTGCCACAAAACGTCTGATACGGATACGTCCGTGGTGGTCCTGGTGAGACATAGCGTCCATAGTCGGCTTCATAATCGTAAGGCTTCCGCAATACGTCGAGCAGTACTTGCGTCGGACCGAAGTCGCCGCGCTCGGCTGCTGTGAGGGCGGCCTCGACGTGATGGTTGCGAGGAATGACGGCCGGGTTATGCTGACGCATGAGCCGGATGACGTCCTCATCCGGGAGACCTTGCTCTCCGAGGCGTTTTTGCCAAGCGGACAGCCACGCCTTTCCATCATCTTGCTTAGCAAAGGCAAGCGAATTTGTGTCGCCGAGTGTGAGCGCGCGGAACGTGTTCGTGAAGTCAGCCTCAGACTCCATCATGAGTCGGAGCAACTCGTCCGTCAGTTCATCGTCGCCATCTTTTCGGACGTAGAGCCCGATTTTATGGGCAAGTCCGGTGAAGTATGCCTCTTTGTACGTTTCCGTGTAGTCGTTCAACAATTTGTTTGCGATATCGACGGCGGCTTCTTGCGTGTCAGCGAGGAGCGGCAACAGCGTCTCGGCGAGGCGGGCCAAGTTCCACGACCCGATATACGGCTGATTCGCATAGGCGTAGCGTCCCTCGCGGTCGATGGAACTGAAGACGGTGTTCGGGTGATACGTATCCATGAATGCACACGGGCCATAATCGATCCCTTCACCGCTGATGAACGTGTTGTCCGTGTTCATGACGCCGTGGATGAATCCGACGAGTTGCCAATCCGCAATGAGCTTCGCTTGGCGGGTGATGACGCGGCCGAGGAACTGTTCATAGCGATTCGGCTGTCCTTCAAGATCAGGGTCGTGGCGCTGAATCGCATAGTCGGCGAGAGCGATGACGTCATCAATCGAGCCGGCCGCAGCGGCGTATTGGAACGTACCGACACGTAAATGGCTTGCCGCGACGCGCGTCAAGATGGCACCATGCTTCGGTCCTTGGCGCATGATCGGCTCACCGGTCGTGACGACGGCGAGCACCCGGTTCGTCGGGATGCCGAGGGCGTGCATCGCCTCACTGATGAGGAACTCGCGCACCATCGGTCCAACGGCGGCCCGTCCATCGCCTCCACGCGAATACTCGGTCGGACCTGAGCCTTTCAATTGAACATCGAAACGCTTTCCGTTCGGGGCGATATGTTCCCCGAGCACGAGTGCTCGTCCGTCACCGAGCATTGTGAAATGGCCGAACTGGTGGCCGGCATACGCTTGCGAGAACGACGTATCCGTCTGGCGATTACCGGCAAAGAGTGCGACGTCTTGACGTGCTTCGGAGTCGAGTCCGAGTGTCTCGGCGAGAGCTTCGTTCCAAAGGACGAGCTCGGGCTTATCGACCGGATGGACCGGTCCTCGGTCGTAAAAAATATCACGGAGATCGAGGTAGGTCGCCTCGAAGTTCCAATTGGTTGTCATGGTGATTCCCCCTTCTTCGCCTCGAGTATAGCACAGCCAATTCCTTGCGTAGCGCTTCGCGAATTTTGGTAAGATGAGGGGGAAGTGTGAAAACAGGAGTGATGGAAGATGGAGACGAGACTAGACGTATTGGAATGGCTGAACGGGCAGCTGCGGTTCGGGATTAAGCCGGGATTGAAACGAATCGAGTGGATGCTGAACGCGCTACAAATCAAGGAGTTACCGTCGATTCACGTGGCGGGGACGAACGGGAAAGGGTCGACGGTCGCCTTCTTGCGGGCCATGGCGATGAAACAGGGCTTGAACGTCGGGACGTTCATCTCGCCATACATCATCCAGTTCGAGGAGCGAATCATGTTGAACGGGGAACCGATTCGAGAAGAGGACCTCGTCCGCATCGCCAATAGAGTCCGTGACTGTGCGAGCTCGTCACCAGAGACGTTGACGGAGTTCGAGTTGCTGACGGTCATGGCGTGGCTCTATTTCCATGAGCAACAGCCTGACCTCGTCATTTGGGAAGTCGGGCTCGGAGGACGTCTCGACTCGACGAACGTGTTACAGAAGCCGCTCGCGACCATCGTGACGTCGATTGGACATGATCATCAAGGGATTCTCGGCGACACGCTCGAAGAGATTGCCCTCGAGAAGTTCGGTATCATGAAGTCGGGTGTGCCGATGTTCCATAGCTTGACGGAGAAGCGGTTGATTGAGTTGCTCGAACAACAAGGTGAGACGATGGACGCGCCGATTCACGACGTCACGCCGCTCGTCTCATCCGTAGAGGATGGGGCCGACACGGTCGTCACGTATGATGGGATGCCTCCGGTGACAATCGGATTGACCGGACACCATCAAGCGTATAACGGAGCGTGTGCTGTCGCCGTCGCGCGACATCTTGGGTGGAAGAAAGAAGCGATTCGAGCGGGACTCGAGTCAGCGCAACATCCGGGACGCTATGAGCTCATCTCGAGACAGCCACGTATCGTGCTCGACGGGGCACATAACGCGGAAGGCGTCGCCGCACTCGTCGAACAACTGAAACTCGAGCGTGACGTGACTGTCCTCGCGGCCATTCTCGCTGATAAGGACCGCGAGGCGATGGTCGCGTCGCTCCAGACGGTGGCGGACGTCTATGAGACGACGTTCGATTTCCCGCGTACTCGAACGAAAGACAGTCTGATTGCCGACGGGGCCCGTTACGCGGACTGGCAGGAGTGGTTGGCTGCGTGGTTCGAAGCACCGAAATCTGAGACGCTCGTCGTGACCGGGTCGCTCTACTTTATCAGTGAAGTCAGAACCTATTTCCAAAGTTTGAAAAAAACCGCTTGTGAACAGGAAGAAAAAGGGGTATGAATTAACTGAAGAAGTGTGATGACAAACCGACTGGAGGCACAACGATGAAGAGGCAGCTAAGATCCAAGTACGGGTTCCTCATAGTAATAGGGATGGTCTTATTGTTGTTCGCGTATACATCAACGTTTGCGAATAACGGGAACGGAAGAGGAAATGGGAACAATAACGGCAATAATGGTAACGGTAATGGAAACAAACAGGGCATTGTTTTTCAAATGGATATTAAAGATGAGACAATTCGAACAGTTACACCAGAAGCTGTGCTCATAGGAGACAGTTTTGATTTGACATATGACTTGTCATTGAATAACATTCTTGATTTTACAAACGGTCCGAACATCAATTCTTACAAGTATGTAGAATGGGCTGTGACAATTGAAGAGACAATTCCAGAAGGATTATCTGCAGTCGTAACTCCTTCAACAGCTCACAATTTAAATTTTGATCCTAAAACACGTCTCTTAACGGGAACAATCAATGTACTCTGTGGAAAGAAAAACTCCGGACTTGAATCTTGTAATGATTATAAGAATGCAGCATTCTCTGACCTCATCACCGTCAAATTGATTGCAGAAAAACCGGGTAGTTATACGTTCGAAAACGGACGGTATGCCTATTCGTTGGAAGCTGACCATTCTGGGAATGGGAGCGGTGCGCAAAAACATAATCGTTCGTTCACTGATGCTGGGAGTGGCTTCACAAAAACGACGGTGACGGTAGAAGAACTGAAAATCAACGTTCCAAGTGAAACGACGATTTATTTGGGGAATTCAAAAACGGTAGAAGCTAACTTAGCGACTGTGAAAGCGGCGATTCCACCAAATGCGAAACTCACATGGGAAATTGATAAGTCCAGTTTCGTAAATCAAACGAATTCAACGAATCAAAGCGTTACGTTAAAAGCGTTGGATGCCGGTGAGGCGACTGTGAAAGCCGTTTATGAATACGCGAACGGTCAAAAAGTTAAATCAAATGATATGAAGGTTGTCGTAAAACTACCGGATTTATCATTAACTACAAATGATCAAGAACTTTGGGTGTACAAAAATGAAGCAGGAACATTGGTTAAGCAACAGACTTTATTGACATTGGAACAATTGGTGGAAGATAAACAAGCTCTTGCCAATCCGCTTGCTGTAAAATGGAACGCTGATTCGTCCGCCTTGAAAATTCTCTCAAGTCAAAACACGTCTGCTACCGTACAAGCCGAGCATGGGAGTACGAGCAACGTTTCGGTCGTTGCGAAATTAAAGGATTATATCGGACAGACGATGCCTGTCTTGATTAACGTGAAAGAGTATCCACAAAAAGTCTCGACACCGAACGTCATTCTCTACATGACAGACAGCCCATATAGCTATCCGGTCAAATTCTGGCCGGAGACGGCAAACGTGACGGGTTACGGTTTGACTGTCCTCGAAGGAACGGATGTCATGACCGCAAAAGATGGCGTATTGACACTCTTGAAGCCGGGTATCGCGAAAATCGGTCTGGTCACAGAGGACGTCAGTGCATCATTTAAAGCAGGAGAAGGTCCGAAAATCATCAGCCAAACGTTCTACGTCCGCGTCAAAGCAGGTACGGATCCGAACCCAGGAACCGAAGATCCGTCTGGCGATTTCTATTAATCTCAATCATAGAAAAGAGGCTACTCGTGAGAGCAGCCTCTTTTTCATTTCTTCAATTGTTGACCGACGAACAGTTGGAGCTGGTTTGTGACCGGGAGCGTGTCGATTTGGCGGAATACACCCTCATTATATTCCATGACGAGACGTGAATCGTCGACGTCTGGAGAGGCAATCACATTCCCAGGAGCGAAATAAGCTTGTTTATTCGCCTGTTGCGGTAATGATTTAAACGAACCGCGGAATGTGTTTACTTCGAGCGGCCCTTTACTATACAGACCGCCTTTCATGTTGACAATGGAGCCGACAGAATAGAGTCGAGTCGGTTCAGTCGAAGCGCTGTACATAAATGCTTGGAGCGTCGAAGAACTGTCCTGGAATTCATTGATTCGATTCAATAAAATTTTTCCTTCGGCGAGCAGGACGAGTGAACTGTCATTCGCACCAGAAGCGACCGGCAATAAATCCGCGCGATCAATGAACGCGTCTCCTAATGTATAAACGGTCGTATTGAACGCGACTTTCCCACGAATCGTCAAATCCCCATTAATGATTAGTGGGCGGCTAATGGTGATGGTGTCTAATGCGTCGATGGTGACATCTCCGTTTAAGAGAAGCGGGACGGTGCTGTTCGTAATCGACTTGGTGATGACCATCGGACCTGTCACACCTACTGGAAGATTGACGAGTTGTAACGTTTGGACCGAATTGAGCTGGCTGGAATCGATAAACTCGGTCGGCCGTTCACGTGGCGTTGTCTCTCCATCGACGACGTAAGTTTGCTTGAGAAAGGGTGAAATCGTCGATGTCGGGATTAACGTTGATTGAAACAGCGTTTGCTTCGGTGAATTGGTATAAGGCAATTTACCGGCAGTGGCACGGTGTCGGTTCGCGAACTGGATGACCGAGTAATTCAAGTTAAAGCGAGAAAAGGTACTCTCAACCGGACCAATCTCAGGTTCATAGTTCACACCAGGCGTGGTCGAATTCGTGAAATAGTTCGGCGTCTCGCAGCCGTCGCACGTCGCCCCGTTTCCGAGGTCAATGCGGCCATCGAGATAAAACCGGCTCGAGGCGCTATTGTTCAGCGTGTTGATTTGGTCTTTCAGTTGGTACTTCGCGTCGCGTTCGAGTGCGAGCTTTGTCCCCGCAAACAAGTTCCCTTCAATCTTCGGTGGACCATTGACCGTCAACGTGTCGTCCGACCCGAGCACGTAATAGAGGAATGACGGCAGCGCCGTCACATACACTTCTTGGCTATACGAGCTCGTTTGCATCGGCTGTTCCGGCTTCGCTTTCGTCGTCCCGGTCGCGGTCAACGTGAGCACCGTCGTGAACGGGGCGTTCGCCTGGTCCGCTGTCGAGCGGGTGATTGAGTAGCGGATATCGTTATCGCCCGATTGGCGCGTCCCTGCATACAACGTATCCTGTTTAAGTACAGTCTCGACTTTCGCCTGGAACAATTGCTCGTTCTCCATATACGGTTGGACGACATTCGCATCGTGGAGCGGGAACGTCGCTCGGAGGTCGGCGACGAGCACATCGAGCACGCCTTTGACGTCGGTATCGAGTTGCGTCTCATCGACACGGAGATTCGTCTGCTTGTTCGTGGCCAAGTTGACTTGAATCGCTGCCAGCGAGAGGACGGCGAGTGCCGCCATCGTCACGAGGACGAGGATGAGGACGTAGCCTCGTTCATCTTGTTTCATTTGACTCCCTCTTTTCATAACGGGATGGTGCTCGTGAATGTTTTAACGAGCGTCGTATCTTCACGAGAGGCGAGTGTCACTTGAATTTCAATCAATCCAGAAGTGATATATGCCTCACGTCCGCGCCTTGGATCGGTCACTTCGTCGCGGAGGTCGATGTCGACGGACTGAACGATGACGTCAGGATTGTTCGTCACAAAGCTCGACGGGTCGAGCTCGAGAACGGCGTCCTCTATATAATCGCCTTGACGATACAGGATCCCTTCCGTCGAGATGCGTGGGGTATGGAGACGGTGGAACGAATATGTATCCCCGTTGACGGTCAAGGCGTCGAACTCGGTCCGGTTGATGTCTTGGAGGACACTCGTGATCAAATAGTCGGCCTCGCTTCGAAGCGAGCTCGTATCGTTCGTCAGACGGAAACCGAGCGAGCCGGACAAGAAGACGGTGATCATGATGCCGGCGAAGATGGCAGAGATGATGAGTGAGAGCAACAACTCGACGAGCGTGACGCCGTCCTCACGGTCACGGAAGCTCCGGAACGTCCGTCTCAGGGAATTTATCTTGAAGCGTCGCATTCGTCACCACTCCTTTCAACGTAATCGGTTGGAGCAACGTCTCCGAGGCGACGGTAATCTCGACGTTGACGAGGTCAGCGGCCGGCTCATTGCCCGGAGAGAGGATGGTCACATCGAAGGCGCGCCCGTTGATCGTGACGTCACATAAATCGCAGACGTTGGCCGGTGTCTGTTGGAGCGCCGCGATATCGATCGGGTCCCGTGTCTCGGCTGCCCGGCGCTTCAATGTATTGAGCGTGTTTTGGGCGACTTGGTTCGCCACGGTCCGGTCAAGATCCGAGGAGGTGATTCGCAAGCTTTGGGAGAAGATATTCATGAGCGATAATGCCAGGATCGAGACGACGACGATCGAGACGAGTACTTCGACGAGCGTGAAACCTTGTTCGGAACGGTTCAACGCATTGACCTCCTTTTCAAAATTCATTTAAAGATAGGAAAAAAGAGACTTTTAACCTGAAATAATTGTTATTTTCTGTACAATGCATATTATACTAAAGTTACAGTGGGAACGGATAGTAATTCAAAAGTCTCATTTGACTTGAAATAGAGGGGGAAATGGAATGAAGCGATATGGGATGCATTTGTTCATCCTGGCGGGACTTGTCCTGCTCGTGTCATTGCCGACGATCGGGCTCGTGAACTATCTCGACGCCTCGGCGAAGACGAGTGCTACATATAAAGAGACGACCGTGGCCGGCATCGATGTGTCGGGGATGACGAAGGAAGAGGCGGTCGTCCGGCTCGATAACGCCATCAAAGACTTCAACAACACGCCGTTCACGGTGACGCTCGTTGATGGGACGGCCCTCGAAGTCGGCAAGGACGTCGTCTCATTCAACGTCGATGCGACGCTCAAGACGGCTTCTGAACCGGGTACATATCCGCTCGTCACGACGGTCGACGAAGAGCGGTTGACGCCTTACTTAGAGAATCAACCGGTGACGCTATCGATGGTGACACCACCGCTCGTCGAAGCGGCATCGAACTTGAACTCAGATGTGGTCCTCGAGATGACGGCGACGGAGAGCGAAGTCGTCGCCTCGATCACCGTCAGTCCGACACCAGCGATGCGCTCGGCACTCGAACGGATGAACGGCTTCGAGATGGAAGCCGGGGACATCTTCAGCTTGAAAGCGTTCGGGGAAGATTTTGACGCGCTCAGCACGCTCGGGTCATCGATGTATCAGTTGTTTGCGGCGACACCGTTCCAAATCCTTGAACGTGTGCAACATGAGACGCTCCCGACCGGCATCGAGCTCGGTTATGACGTCAAAATCGACGAACGCTCGAACTTTGCTGTCCAGAACACGGAACAGACACCGTACGCGCTCATCGTACTCGAAGAAGGGAACGCGATGACGGTCCAATTGCTCGGTAAAGTATTCGTTGGAGCGTACGAGTCGCGCGTCGAAGACGTGACGAGCGTCCCGTACCAAAACATCGTCCGCTTCTCGCCATCGCTTACAGCTGGTAGTTCGTCTGTGACCCAGTCCGGACAGACCGGTGAGTCAGGCAAGCTATACCGTGTCCGCATCACGGATACGGGCGAGTCGCTTGAACTGCTCGGATTCGATTTTTACGAGCCGATTCCGGAGATTGTGACGAAAAGTTCCGTCCCGCTCCCACCTCCAGAGCCTGTCGAACCGGTCATCCCAACTTTCCCAGATGAAACACTGGAAGATGACCCGTTCGATGACGATGTAGAAGATGACGGATTGAATCAGTTTGAAGAACAGCCACCGGTTCATGACACAGATCCGGTACCAAGTGAGGGGGCAGTCGGATGATCGGATATTTAATTTTGATCGCCTTTTGGGTACTCGCCACATTGACCGTGTTCGCCTTGTCGATTCCGTACATTCGGAAACGCGAGACGAAAGGGGTCATCGTATTGCTCGTCGCCGTGCTATCGCTCGGCGTCTATAGCCTGTACGTCGAAGGGCTCGAGCGGACGTGGTGGGCGTGGGTCCTCCTCGCCCTCGGTTTGGCCGGCGGTGCGGCACTCAGTGCGTTCATCGAACAGCGAGACGTCGCACAGGAGGTACCACAGAGGATGGTGAAGTAAGTTGAGAAGAATGAAAAAACGGCTCGGCGAGATGCTCGTCGAGGCGGGTATCATCACGCAAGGCCAGCTCGACGAAGCGCTCGCACAAAAGCGGACTGGGGAAAAGCTCGGGGACGCGCTCATGCGATTAAACTATTTGACCGAGACGCAATTGATTCAAGTGTTGCACGAACAGTTGAACGTGCCGGTCATTTCATTATATTCAGAAGATATCAACGTGACCGTGACGAAACTCGTCCCGAAAGTCATCGCCCAAAAACATGACATCATGCCGATTTCGCTACAAGGGAACACCCTGTTCATCGCGACGGCGGACCCGCTTGATTTGATCGCCATCGATGACGTCCGGCTTCAGACCGGGATGAACATCGAGGTCGGGATTGCTACGCGCGAACAGATTCGCAAGACGATTGGCCGCTATTACGAGATGGACGCGTCACTCATCGAGATTTTAAAAGAAGAAGCGCCGGAACTCGATCGCGAAGAGACGGCGTCGCGAGATGACGCACCGGTCATCCGTCTCGTCAATCAGCTCTTCTTGAGCGCCATCGACCAACGAGCCTCAGATATCCACTTCGACCCGCACGAGAAACAGTTGCACGTGCGTCTTCGAGTCGACGGTGATTTACGAACCGAAGCCATCTATCCGAAAAAGATTCAAAGTGTCATGTTGACGCGCCTCAAGGTCATGAGTAACCTAGACATCACCGAGAGCCGCTTGCCGCAGGACGGACGCATCAAATATACGCTTCGGGGCCGCCCTTACGACTTCCGCGTCTCGACGCTCCCGACGATGTATGGCGAGAAAATCGTCATCCGGGTGCTCGATTCATCGGAAGGGTTGACCGATTTGACGAAACTCGACTTCGGCGACGAGAACGAGGTGGTGTACCGCGACATGCTGAAACGGCCGAACGGGATTATCCTCATCACTGGGCCGACCGGTTCAGGGAAGTCGTCGACGCTCTATGCGTCGCTGCGCGAATTGAACGATGAATCGAAGAACATCATCACGGTCGAGGACCCGGTCGAGTATCAGCTCGACGGCATCAACCAAGTCCAAGTCAACGCCAAGGTCGGCTTGACGTTCGCGTCGGGTCTCCGTTCGATTTTGCGACAAGACCCGAACATCGTCATGGTCGGGGAAATCCGTGACACCGAGACTGCCGAGATTGCCATCCGGGCATCATTGACCGGTCACTTGGTGTTATCGACGTTACATACGAATTCGGCCATCAGCTCGATCACTCGCTTGATCGACATGGGGGTCGAACCGTTCCTTGTCGCCGCCTCGACGTCCGGACTTGTCGCCCAGCGGCTCGTCCGTCGCGTCTGTCGGGACTGTGGCCACGAACAGCCCGTCTCGAAACGGGAACAGGAACTGTTTGCGGCTGAAGGCGTCCCTGTCGAACGAATCATGCGCGGCAACGGATGCGCGTCATGTAACTTCACGGGGTACCGCGGCCGGCTCGCCATCCATGAGGTCGTGCCGATTGACGAAGGATTGCGCCGATTGATTATGAACCAAGCGACGGAGGCCGAGATGGTCGCCTATGCGAAAGCACAAGGCGTCCGCTTCCTCCTCGCCGATGGACTCGAGAAAGTCGCACTCGGGCTGACGAACACCGAAGAGATATTGAGAACAGTGATAACGGAGTGAGCCTATGATCCATCAGTCGATTGAAGTGATTTTAACGAAAGCGGTCGAACAACGCGCCTCGGACATCCATTTGACCGCCGGCTCGCCGCCGATCATCCGGGTCGACGGCAGTCTCATCACGATGGGTGACGAGAAAGTGTTGCCGCTCCATATCGAGAGCTATTTGAAAGAGATTATGACCGAAGAAATGCGGGGCCGGCTGGAGATGCAGCGCGATCTCGACTTCTCGTTCGGAGTGCCGCGCGTATCGCGGTTTCGTGTCAACGCCTATTACCAACGGGGCACGGTCGCCATCGCGTTCCGGTCCATTTCCGGGGAAATCCCGACGATGAACGAGCTCGATTTGCCGCAAGTGTTAAAGCGGTTGATTGAGAAGCCATACGGGCTCATCCTTGTTACGGGTCCGACCGGGTCGGGGAAGTCGACGACGCTCGCCGCGATGATTCATGAGATTAACCGCACGCAGCGCAAACGTATCATCACGCTCGAAGATCCGATTGAGTATTTGCATTCGCACGATCAGAGCATCGTCGACCAGCGTGAGATTGGCTCCGACGTCATGAAGTTCGTCGACGGTCTTCGGGCCGCGCTCAGGCAAGACCCGGACGTCATCTTGCTCGGAGAGATGCGTGACCTCGAAACGATTTCGACGGCGATGACGGCTGCCGAGACGGGCCACCTCGTCATGGCGACGCTCCACACGTCGAGCGCGATGTCGACTGTCAGCCGTGTCATCGACGCGTTCCCGGCCGAGCAACAGGACCAGATTCGGACCCAGCTCGCCAACGTCCTGCTCGGTGTCGTCAGTCAGCGCTTGTTCCCGCGCGTCGACGTGCCGAAAGGTCGTGTCGCCGCGATGGAGATTATGATTGGCAATCCGGCCGTCGCCAACTTGATTCGGAACGAGAAGGAGTTCCAACTCCCGACCGTCATCCAGACGAACCGGCAGAACGGGATGCAGACGATGGACATGGCGATCGAACAGCTCGTCCGTCAAGGCGTCATCAACCCGAACGCCGTACCAAATGAAGAGAGGTGACTGAATGGCCATCTTCCAATACGAAGGTAAACTGCTGAACGGGAAGCGTAAGAAAGGGCGGGTCACCGCCGTCTCGCTCCGGGAGGCGAAAGAAAAGCTGCGCCAAGAATCGATTCTCGTCACCGAGCTCGCTGAACTCGAGTCGACGGGATTGAATAAAGAAGTGAACCTGCTCCCGGAGCGGGTCAAGATTGAACATTTGATTATGTACGTGCGCCAGTTCGCGACGCTCATCCGGGCCGGCGTGCCAATCGTTCGGGCGACTTCCATCTTGCGCGTCCAGACCGAGTCGAAAGTGTTGAAGAAGACGCTCAGTCAAGTCGAGGACGATTTACGCGAAGGGATTGCCTTCTCGGAAGCGATTAAGAAACATCCGCGCGTATTCTCGAACTTCTTCAGCTCGATGGCACTCGCAGGTGAGGCGAGCGGGAACTTGGAGGAGGCGCTCGACCAAATCGGGCTCCAGCTCCAAAAACAATATGACGTCAAACGGAAAGTCATCTCGGCGTTGACGTATCCGCTCGTCGTGTCGATCGTCGCCATCGGCGTTGTCGCGTTCCTCATGGTCAACGTCGTCCCGACGTTCGCGAGCATCTTCGGACAGCTCGGCGGGGAACTCCCGCTCATCACGCGTATCGTCGTCGCCGTCTCCGATTTCGTCGCCGCCTATTGGTGGCTCATCTTCGGGGGGGCACTTCTCGCCCTGCTCGTATTCACATGGATGTTGAAGCGCGATAAGGAACGGTATGTGATCGATGGATTGTTGTTGAAGATGCCGATTTTCGGGCCCATTGTCCTAAAATCGCAAATCGCGTTATTGACGCGAAGTTTGGCCGTCTTGCTTCAAGCGGCGGTCCCGATTTTATCGGCAATCGAGATCACCGAAAAGATCGTCTCGAACCGTGTCATTCGTAAAGGTCTTGCTCAAGCACGTAAGATGATGGCGCAAGGGATCCCGCTCCATGAACCGCTCGAACGGAACGATAGCTTCCCGCCGCTCATGACGCAAATGATTGCGGTAGGCGAGGAGAGCGGGGATTTGGACTCGATGTTGAACGAGGTAGCGGAGTTTTATGAGACCGAGGTCGAGACGACGACGGATCGCCTGAAATCGATTATCGAGCCGCTGTTGATTGTCGTCTTGGCGAGCATCGTCGGCGTCATCGTCATCGCGATTGTCGTCCCGATGTTCCAAATTTATGGCGATATCCAAAATCAGTAGAAACTTTTTATTTATTTGCAGATTTGTATCTTTTCAATCCTAAATTTTGAATGTATAGTAAAATTGTTCTACTAGTATTAGGTCAAAGGTAATGAATCTAGCTTACATCACAGCAAAACACACAAAAGGGGAGAATGAATCATGTTAGAGAAAATGAAAATGATTTGGCAAGATGCCAAACAATTGAAAGATGAGCGCGGACTCACACTCGTCGAGTTGCTCGTCGTCGTCGTTATTTTGGGGATTATCGCAGCCATCGCTGTTGTCGCAATCGGTGGAATTATTGAGAACTCGAAGAAGGACGCAATGGTTGCCGATGCGAAACAGATGGTTAGTGCTGCGAAGTTGTATACGGCGTCAAATCCGGTAACTTCAGATACTGTATTAAATTTCAACAGTGCTGCAGACGGTGAAGTACCGATGGATTCTTACATCGATAAATTGAAAGATCCTTTTGACACAAATGCAGGAGAAACTGCTACACCGTCATATCCAACAGCTAAAGTCACAGTAAAACCTGGCACTAGTGGTAAATACACTTATGAAGTGACACTTACTAGTGACAAGAGTGAATATGCATTATCCAATGCTGATAGTTCATCTATTACTAAAGATAGCTTATGATAAAATCTCCGGCTGGCGCTGGGCACTCGCTCAGCCTAGCCGGTTTTCTGTTTTTGGCATATACTTACAAGTAAGGAAGTGACCTTGATTGGTTGAACTCATTGGACTCATTTATAGCCTCGTCCTCGGGGCCGTCATCACGTCATTCACGAACGTCGTCGGGCTCCGCGTGCCACGTAAACAGTCCATCGTCACACCGCGCTCGCACTGTCCGTCATGTGGACACGTCTTATCCGCTTGGGAACTGATTCCGGTCTTCGGATACGTGTTCCTGCGCGGGAAATGCCGCGGCTGTGGCGGGCGGATCGCGCCGACGTACCCGCTCTTTGAACTGCTCGGAGCGGTCGGTTACGCCTATAGCTTCTGGCTGTATGGCTTCAGCCTCACGACGCTCCTAGCGTTCGTCTTCTTATCGACGCTCCTCACCTTGGCGATGTCGGATTTGTCGACGATGCTCGTCCCGAACGTGATTCTCATGTTCACGGCACCGGTCCTCCTATTGCTCGCCTATAGCGCGGGTGTGGTCTGGTGGAGCCCTATTGCCGGGGCCGCACTCGGTTTCGCTGTCCTCGCCACCGTTTTTTTCGTCTCCAAGGGGGGACTTGGGGCCGGCGATGTCAAACTATTTACAGTAATCGGGCTCGTCCTCGGGCCGCGCGACGTCCTCGTCGCACTCTTTTTATCGAGCTTGATTGGCGCGATCGTCGGAGTGACGCTCATCGGCTTGAAACGGATGGATCGCAAACAGCCGATTCCGTTCGTGCCGTCGATCGCACTCGGCACGATGCTGACGTTTTGGTTCAGCGAACGCTTCTTTGATTGGTATTTTGATTTGATGTAGGGGGAAACCAGCATGAGCCGGTCTATAAAGAAAGGAACGGTCGCGTATTTCTCGTTCGATGCGCTCAGCATCCACGGGGCCGTGATTAAACAAGGCGTGTTCAAGCGTAGCGCGTCCGTGCAATTGGCGAAAGGCGCCTACGTGGGGGGACGGATTGAAGACGAGAACGCATTCGGTCTCGCCTTCGATGAACTTTGCCGTAAACTGAAAGTACGAAAAGGGATGGTCTGTGCCGTCGATATGGCCGAGACCGAGGTATTGTCCCGTAAAGTCGAGATTCCATCGACGATCCCGAAAGATGAGATTCGCGGCTATCTGTTCATGGAAATCGGCAGCTCGATCATCTTGCCGTTCGACGACGTCGCCTTCGACTACGAGGTGCTCGGCGAGACGGAGACGAAGACCGAGGTCATGCTCCACGCCGTCTCGGTCGATTTGACGAAAGCCATCCGTGCTTACATGAAAAAACGAGGATTCCAATTGAAGAAAATCGTTCCACGCCCGGTCGCCATCGCGAACGGCGTGAGCCGACTCGAGACACTCGACCCGCTCAAATCGACGCTCCTCTGGCACGTGACACCGTTCGCGCACCAGTTGCTCGTTCTTGAGGAAGGGCAAGTCCGGTTTATCCGGGCCATCGAGACGGACCTCCCGTACCGCGCCGAGACGACGGACGGAATCATCACGTATACATATAGCGGCTCGAAGGAGACGCTCGCGACGCAAACGGACGAGTGGTTGAACGAACTCGCACGCTTCCTCGACTTCTATCGCTACTCGCTCCGGACGGACGGACGTCCGATTGACGAGTTGCTCGTCTCGGGGACGGTCCCGAACCTTGACGACCTTGTTCGGACGATTGAAAGCGAGGCGATGGTGCCGGTCAAACGCATCGACGACCCGCTCCCGCTCTCTCATGCGACACCGTTGTCGCACCAGATGTTGCCGCTCCTCGGAATGGCGACGCTTGACAAAGAGCACGACGCCAACTTCATCAACTCGACCGATGTGACACTCCGGTGGCCGATTATCGCGAGCCTGCTCGCGCTCTTGATTGGCGGCGGGGCGACCGGTTACTTGTTCTATGAAGTGAACGAATTAAAACAGAACGAGGCCCAGGTCGAAGAACAGTTGCAGCTCGTCCGCATCTATCAAACCGAGCAAGTGAACTCGAAGGGGCAGCAAGTCCTATCGCTCGACCAGACGGTGACGGCGCTCACGGCCGAAGAGAAGTTAGCCGTGCCAGCACTACGGGCCTTGACGGAACAACTGCCACCGACGGGCTACGTGTTGACATATAACTACGCCGACGGTTCGTTCATGAGCGTGCGCACCCAGTTCGAGACGCTCGCCGATTTGAACGTGTTCCAACGCTCGCTCTTGAACGACGTGCGGTTTGAGAACGTCAAACTGCTCGGCGTGACGACCGAGACGAAAGCGGAGACGGAACAGGAAGAGACGGATACCGAAACGGATTCGACGCTGTCGCCGAGCGTGCTCGATTCGACAGACGAACCGCTCCCACGCTACATCGGCGAGTTCACCTTCACGTTCATCGATGCCGAACCGGAGACGCCGGAAGGGGAGAGCCCAGATGGTGAGACACCGGACGGCGAGACGGAAGAGACGACCGATGAGGAGGTGGTGAGCGAATGAAACGCTCGACGATTTATTTGATTTTCACAATCTGTTTGTTCGCGGCCATCGCCGTACCTTCTTACTTCGGTTACCAGTATTTCATCCACCAAGGCAACGTCAAGTCGCTCGAACGGGAACTGTCGCTCGAACAGACGAAGCTCGAACTGTTGCGCCAAGAAGGCGAAGTCGTCGACGTCGCCGATTCGCAGCGCCTGCAGACGCGTGTCCCGACCGAAGCAGCCCTCGACACGGTCGTCGAGACGCTGTCCCAGGCGAGCCAACTGTCTGACGTTCGCGTGACGAGCATCGCTTTCGCCGACGGCATCATCGCTGAATCGGAAGTACCAGAAGACATCGACGAGCCGGAACCGAACGATGTGAGTGCGACGGCTGAACCGGCCGAACCGGTTGAAATCACGCCGGTCAACGCCTCATCGGTCCGCTCGACGGTGTCGCTCCAAGCGGACACGTACGAGTCGCTCGTCCTGTTCCTTGAGTCGGTCGAATCGATGAACCGGATTCACATCTTGCGCACGGTCCAATTCACTGGACCTACGGAGACGGGACCGAACACGACCGAGACGGCTGAGCCGCTCGACTTCACGGTCGAACTCGATGCGTTCTATCGCCCGGACCTCGATCAACTCGTCGAAGACCGGTACGTACCGGCCCAGACGTTCACACCGAAAGACATCCCGGTGTACGACTATACGACACCGTGACCGCACGTCCCTTCGAAAAGAAGGGGCGTTTTTTTGAGAGGTCTCTGATTGTATTCGCGTGCCCGTTTGCCTACAATCTACAGTGAAGTGTGATACGGAAAAGAAGCCCGTTACGCACATATGGAAGGAGTCGTTACAATGAAACCAACACAGAAACGTGTCATCCTTGCCTCGATGTCGCCGCGGCGGACCGAGCTGTTGACCCAGGCCGGCATCACGCATGAAGTCATCCCCTCGAACGTCATCGAAGGGACGAACGGACGGGAACATCCGGACGAGTACGTCGGACGCCTCGCCCGCGAGAAAGCGATGGACGTCGCCCGCGACAACCGTGACGCCATCGTCATCGGCTCGGATACGGTCGTCGTCTTAGACGGGACGATTTTAGAGAAACCGAAAGACCGGGACGATGCGCGAGCCATGCTACAACGGCTTTCGGGAGCGACGCATGAAGTGCTCACCGGCGTCAGCATCATCGGGCCCGAGCGGCAGGACTTGTTCGTCACGACGACGCACGTCACGTTCATCGACATCCCGGACGCGTGGCTCGACGGCTACCTCGATTCGACGGAGCCGTACGATAAAGCCGGCGCTTACGGCATCCAAGGATCGGGCGGTCTGTTCGTCGAACGGCTCGAAGGAGACTTTTATAACGTCGTCGGTCTGCCGATTCGTCCACTCGTCGAGACGCTCGAACGACACGGGGTATCGCCGCGCTTTCTGTGAATGAAGCGAAAGTTGGTGAAGGAATGACCATGGTGCTCGACCGAAGTGTTGAATCCGCGATCGCCCGGCTGCTCCAAATCGGGGGCAGGGGTGGCGACCCGCACGAGACGGCCCGACGGCTGTCCGACGTATATCCGACGCTCCGGGCGCTGTCGCAGGCGTCTGTGAGCGACCTCTGTCAAATCGAGGGCATGACGAAGAAGAAAGCCGAGCAGTTGCTCGCGGCGTTTGCGATCGGTCTCCGTTACGTCGAGGAACCGAAAGTGGAGACGCCGACAATCCGTTCGCCGCAGGACGCCTATGAACTGCTCCGTGATGAACTCCGGCTGTTGAATCAGGAACATTTCATTTGCCTGTATTTGAACACGAAGAACCAGCTCATCGCCCGGAAGACGCTGTTCGTCGGTGGGCTCAATTCGTCGATTGTCCATCCGCGCGACGTGTTCCGCGAGGCGCTCAAGCTGTCGGCTGCTTGTTTCATCGCCGTCCATAACCATCCGAGCGGGGACGCGACCCCGAGCCGGGAAGACATCGAAGTGTCGGAGCGTCTTGTTGAGGCTGGTCATATCGTCGGCATCGCTTGTCTTGACCACGTCATCATCGGGGAGGACCATTACGTCAGTATGAAGCAACGTGGATATATGAACGGGTGAACAGTGGGCAGGCGCATATGCGTCTGCTTTTTTGTTCAGACTTCATACTTCCTGACGCTCAGTCGCCGTCTTCATCGTAGCCATATTTTAGATGTTGTTGGTCCGTAACAGGAATCGTTCAACCGGTCGTCGAACACCGAGAGTAGACGTTTACATGCGACCGACGAAGAGGGAATGTGATCAGACATGAATGAAGAGACTATTTATAGCGAGCTTGATTTGAAAGTGATTTTGACAGATATCAAGGACGGGACGGTTCGTTTACAGGAATTAGATGAGGAGCGGGTCATCCAATCCATGCTCCATCACATCGGCTCGACGGATGCAGAGCTTCGGGACCAGTTGATTTACACGCTGTTTTATCGCTTCATCATCGAAGACGATCACCTGACGAACGAACAATTGACGGATATGCTCCACACGACGCTCAAATATCATTTGTTCCACGGAATCGGGGAGACGGCATCGGACACCGTCTTCACGCGGGCGTTCTCGACGCTGTTGATCGCCTTGATCGTGTATCAGGACCGGCAACGAGGATTTTTATCGGAAGCGGATCTCGACATGTTGAAGGCGAAGCTCCTGGCCTATCTCGATTGTGAAATCGACACGAGAGGCTATGTGCCTGGGAAAGGCTGGGCCCATTCGATCGCCCACGTGGCCGATGCCTTCGATGAGCTCGTCCTGCATCCGCACCTCGATGAGACGGAATTCGGTGAGATGCTCGAGGCGCTATGGAACAAGGTGATGATGCCGACCGTATATATGCATGACGAGGATGAACGGTTGTTGAATCCTATCTTTGCCTTATTGCAGCGCGGGATGGACGAACACGAGCTCATCGTTCTGTTAGAAGACTTGCCTGCCCGATTGAGCGCACAAAAACAGCAACTCGAGCCCGAACACTATTGGCACGTCGTGCATAACGTGAAAACGTTTTTGAAAAGCTTTTTTGTCAAACTGCATGAGACGGAGCGACCTGTGCTTCAAACGGCAGTGCTGCTCACCTTGAAAAATATGTGACGATTGCGAGAGAGAATCCAAGCAGGCGCTTTCACGCGCTTGCTTTTTGATTTGCGTTTTTGTCGAAAAGAAGGCACACTAATATACGGTGAGACAGGACTGAGATGAACGTTATTGTAAATAACCTGTAATCGAATGAACGTTTTCAAACATGATTTTTCCGTTATAATAAAAAATAGTGTAACCAAGAGAGGAGCAGCACGTATGTTTCGTAGTTTTAACCGAGAAATCGGAATCGACCTTGGAACGGCAAATACGCTCGTTTATGTAAAAGGTCAAGGCATCGTTGTTCGTGAACCGTCGGTAGTGGCGTTCCGTACAGATACAGGTAGAATTGAGGCCGTGGGTAACCAGGCCAAGGATATGATTGGACGTACGCCGGGTAACGTCACGGCACGCCGTCCGATGAAAGATGGGGTTATCGCCGATTTCGAAACGACAGCGACGATGATCAAATACTTCATGGAGCAAGCGCAGAAGTCGAAGAGCGGTTTGTTCTCATCGAAGACGAACGTCATGATTTGTGTGCCAAGCGGCATCACGTCAGTTGAAAAACGTGCCGTGGAAGACGCAGCCAAGCAAGCAGGCGCGCGTGAAGCGTACACAATCGAAGAACCGTTCGCGGCAGCAATCGGTGCCGGTCTCCCAGTTTGGGAACCGACAGGCTCGATGGTCGTGGATATCGGTGGCGGTACGACCGAAGTCGCAGTGATTTCACTCGGCGGCATCGTGACGAGCCAATCGATTCGTGTCGGCGGTGACGAAATGGATGACGCCATTATTCGTTACATCAAAAACAAATACAACCTCATGATCGGGGAGCGGACGTCAGAGACGCTCAAGATGGAAGTCGGTTCGGCTCGCATCGACGCTTCGAACGAAAATGAGAAAATGGAAATCCGTGGTCGCGATCTCGTGACAGGTCTTCCGAAACAAATCGAAGTCTCGGCTGCTGAAGTGTGTGAAGCACTCTCGGATACGGTCGAAGCGATCCTTGCTGGCGTGAAACAAACGCTCGAGCAGACGCCACCGGAACTTGCGGCTGACGTCATGGACCGCGGCATCGTCCTCACAGGCGGTGGAGCACTCCTTAAAAACTTGGATGACGTGATCTCAGATGAGACACACATCCCGACACTCGTCGCGGATGAGCCGCTCGATTGCGTCGCCATCGGGACAGGAAAATCTCTTGAAATGATGGACGTCCTCCGTTCAAAATCAGGCATCTCGTCGCGTCGATGAGTGGTGACACACGATGAGCCGGTTCGTACGGAATAAAAAGCTCATCATCACGCTGATCGGTATCATCTTATTCGTAGTGATTTTAGGGGTTTCGATTCGAGGACGGTCGGAATCCGCTTGGTACCAAGACGTCACGCGTGATGTGGTCGGAACGTTCCAACGGGTGTTCACGGTGCCGATCGGCTGGATGGACAGTACCGTGTCCTCGATTTCGAACGTACGCGATATTTATGAAGAGAACCGTCAATTGAAACAACACTTGACGAAATACGCGGAAGTGTCGGTCGAAGCCGATGACCTGCGCCGTGAGAACGAAGAATTGCGGCAAATGGTCGAGGCGGCCGATACATCGCTCCGTGACTTCGATTTGATTCCCGCCGAAGTGATCGGGCGCACGCCGAACGACTGGCAGCGCTATGTGACGATCAACGTCGGGGAAGAGCGCGGTGTCGAGAAAGGCATGGCCGTCACGGCCGCCGGCGGTATGGTCGGTCGCGTCATTCAAACGAGCGCCTACACGTCGCAAGTGCAACTCCTCTCGGACAACAACCGGACGAACAATGTCTCGGCCGTCGTCAAGGACGAGGACGGCAAAGCGACGTACGGGACAATTGACGGCTTCGACAGCGAGACGAACGAGCTCTTCTTCACGAAGGTCTCGAACAGCGTCAAGTTGAAAGAAGGCGAGATCGTGTCGACGTCAGGTCTCGGTGGCCGTTATCCGGCCGGTCTTGTCATCGGAACGGTCGAGTCGATCGAGACGGATGAATATGGCGTATCTCAAGTCGCCCGCATCAAACCAGAAGCGGACTTCAATGAGTTCTCGCAAATGTTCGTCATCAATCGAACGCTCGACGAACCGTTCTTGACGGGTCCCGAGGAAGGAGGAGAAGCGGGTGAGTAACATGAAAGTGTTCATCGCCCTGTTCCTCCTCTTTCTTATTGAAGGGACATGGGCCGCCATCTTCTCATGGCACTATGTGACGCCGTTCTTGTATTTGACACTGATCGGCTTGATGTACGTCGGTTTGTATGGTCGCTTCGAGGCGGCGTTCGGATTCGGACTCGTCTTTGGACTGTTGTATGACATCGTCTATACCGACTTGCTCGGAATTTACTTATTTACTTTTTCACTCATTCCTCTCTTAGTCAGCTTCGTGTTAAAATATATAGGTGAGAACTTCTTCTCGGTCGTCATCACGTTCACGTTCATGATTCTCGTGTTTTCCTTCGGGATCTTTAGCGTCATGACGGCGGTCGGTGGGACAACCATGACCATTCAAACACTATTAGTTGAACAGATTCCAGGGACGCTCGTCGCCAACGCTGTCGCCATCGCATTGTTATACGTGCCGATGACACGATACGTGGCGCCGCGACCTGTAGCGAAAAGAGGGTAGCCATGATGGAGCGTAAACGACATATTACGATAAAAGGACATCGCAACGGTATTGCAATCCACTTCAATCCACGGAGTGGCATCGATGAGGTGCTCGGAGAGCTTGAGGCCACGTTACAAGAAATGGAGCCGCCCTCTGGGAAGATTGCACTCAAATTGCACGCGGGTACTCGTTATTTAGACGAGGAGCTGTCACGTCAAATTCGTGAAGTCGTCGCTCGTCATGGCGTTTTTTATATCGAGGAGCTATCGAGCGAGGTCATGTTGACCGAAGAAGCGAAAGCGACCTACGGCAAAAAGACGTTCCACTACCATAGCGGGACGATTCGAAGCGGACAAGTGCTCGATTTCGATGGCTCGGTGCTCATTATCGGAGACATCAACCCTGGGTCCGAGGTTCGGGCGACGGGAAGTATCTATTGTTTAGGGACGATACGAGGAAATGTGCGTGCCGGTGTCGAAGGATGGGAGGAAGCGGTCATCACCGCCAGTCTACTCCATCCGAAGTTTTTAGCGATCGGTGAACACGTGCTCGCGTCGGACGACGGCGAAGAGCTTCCGGAGATCGAGATGGGATGCGCATATCAGACGAATCAAGGTATTGAAATGACGCGTCTCCGTCAAGTCATGACTGGGCTGAAAGACGCATATGCAATGGAATTACAGAGAGGGTGAGTTTGATGGAGCAAGTAGTAGAGCCTGTACATACAGCGAAAGAAGTGAAGAAAGGTCGGTCCATCGTCGTGACGTCGGGGAAAGGTGGCGTCGGGAAGACGACCACGACCGCGAACCTCGGGACCGGCCTCGCATTGTCTGGTCACTCGGTCTGTCTCGTCGATACGGATATCGGTCTTCGTAACCTCGACATCATCTTAGGACTCGACAACCGCAGCATCTATAACCTCGTCGACGTCATCAACGGCCAATGCAAATTGCATCAGGCGCTCGTCCGTGACAAGCGGTTCGAAGAGATGTATCTCTTGCCTGCGGCCCAGTCGAAAGACAAGACATCGGTCCAACCGGAGCAAGTGAAAGAAATCATCGACCAGTTGAAGACAGAATATGATTTCGTGTTGATCGATTGCCCGGCCGGCATCGAGCAAGGCTTCATGAACGCTATCGCCGGCGCCGATGAGGCCGTCGTCGTGACGACGCCTGAGAAGGCCGCCGTTCAGGACGCGGACCGCATCATCGGGATGCTCGAGCAAGCGGAACATGTCGCTGCGCCGAAATTGATCGTCAACCGCGTCAAGAACCACCTTGTGGAATCAGGGGACATGCTCGACATCGATGACATCATGCGCATCTTGTCGATCGACCTGCTTGGCGTCGTCGTTGACGATGAAGAAGTCATCGCCGCCGCGAACCGCGGGGTACCTGTCACGATGAACCCGGATAACAACGCCGGACAAGCGTACCGCAACATCACGCGCCGGATTCTTGGGGAGTCGGTGCCGCTCATGTCGATTCAGACCGAACAAAAACCGGTCGGCTTCTGGACACGACTCATGATGAAATTTGGAATGAAAAAAGCCTAAGGCAACGAAAGTTGCCTTTTTGTGTCGAAAGGAGAGACGCATATGCGATTGATCTATGAACGGACCCCGTCCATCGAACGGGCCATGCTCGTCGACGGGGAGCGTCTGCTCGAAGTCGAGGAACGCTTCATCGACCAACTGTCGATCGGGACGATTCTCGAGGCCGCGATCGAACGGATTCATCCGTCGCTCGGCGCCGCGTTTTTGACGACCGGCGAGACGACGCTCTTCTTGCCAATTGCCGAGACGCTAAAAGCGCTCGAGGCGTATCCGGACGTGCCAGCCATCGGTCAGGCGGCCGTCGTCGGTGAGAAGCGACTCGTCCAAGTGACGAAAGAAGGCATCAACGGCAAACACCATAAAGTGACGGAGAACATCCGCTTCGGCGGACGACATATCGTCTACTTCCCTTATGGTCGGCGCCAGTTGTATAGCCGCAAGCTCGATTTCGTCACCCAGGACCGGTTATCGAAAGTGTTCGACCTCGAAGAGGCAGAAGGGGTGTTGTTCCGGACCGAGTCGGGGCAGGCAAGCCCTGAAGACCTTCAAGAAGAGCTCGACTTGCTCCGGACGCGTGCCAAGGACGTCATCACGGCACGCGGGGGACAGGATGAGCTGTTGTGCGAACAGTTCGTGCGACGCCATGCGGTCGAATCGGTCGTGTTGAATGACAAGGAAGCGCAGGACCGGTTGACGCGGCTCGAGGTCAACGTCGAACGTCACATCGGCAAAGGCCGGATGAAAGAAGCGGTCCGGCTCGACGGGGCAATCGAGAAGCTCGGCCAGCGTGTCGTCTGGCTCGAAGGCGGTTCGTACGTCTTGATTGAACAAGTCGAGACGATGACCGTCATCGATGTCAACAGCGGCAAGAACGTCGCCGTCAAAGACAAGGGTCGCGCCGCCGACACGATTAACGAGGCCGCGCTCTACGCCGTCATGGAACAGCTCCGGTTACGCAATATTGGCGGTATGGTCGTCATCGACTTCTTGAGGGGGTCAAAGGATGGACAGGCCCGGCTCTTGAAGAAGATGAAAGAGCTCGGTGCCCGCGATCCTCGCCGTGTCGAAGTGTACGGCTTCACGCGCATGGGCTTGTTCGAACTGTCGCGAGAACGAACCGGACGTTCGATGCAAGACCGGATGACCTATAACGGTAACCCGTCGAAGCTTGCCGTCTTCTCGCAGCTGGAGCGGACGCTGATGGAGCTCGCGCCTCAAGCCGAGGGTGTCGTCGTGACACTCCCGAGCAAGTGGCATGACGCGTCGTGGGACGGTTTTGACTGCACGGTCTTGCTCGTCGACGGAGAACCGGATGTGGCGTTCTATGGGACACTCGAGGAATGTCAGAATTTCGTATCTCGTCATTGACAACGATTGAACGAGAGTGGTATTATCTATAACGTTAGTTCGTTTGGAAGCACCCAAATGGCTACAACCGCACAGAACGGGTTGAAATGGTTTCGCCCTGCCCTGGATGGCGAGTCTGAGTTTAATAAGGAGGTGCACGTATATGTACGCAATCATCAAAACTGGTGGTAAGCAAATCAAAGTTGAAGCAGGTCAAGAGATCTACATCGAAAAACTCGATGCTGATGTCGAGGGTACTGTAGAATTCGGTGAAGTTCTTTTCGTTGGTGGTGACGATGTTAAAGTCGGAGCTCCACTCGTAGAGGGCGCTAAAGTCGTAGCAACTGTCGTTAAACACGGTCGCGCGAAGAAGATCACTGTCTTCAAAATGAAAGCTAAGAAAAACTACCGTCGTAAGCAAGGTCACCGTCAGCCTTACACGAAAGTTCGCATCGAGAAAATCGAAGCGTAAGCTATGATTCGAGTAATGGTCAGACGAGACGAGACGAAGTCGATTCGTTCCGTTGAAGTGACAGGTCACGCCAACTTTGCTGAACCCGGTTCTGATTTGGTCTGTGCCGGCGTTTCTGCCATCATCTTTGGGGCATATAATGCTGTCGAGGTACTTGCCGGTCAATCGCTTCTTGTAGAAATGGCAGACAAAACAGAGGGTGGCTACTTTTATGTCGAGACATATCCTGACGTATCACCGGAGGACATGACTCGCACCCAACTGTTATTAGAAGGGATGCTCGTGCAACTAGACACGATCGCCCATAGTTACGGTGATTATATCCAAATTGAACAATAGGAGGTGGACCTCATGTTACAATTGAACCTTCAGTTCTTCGCATCGAAAAAGGGAGTAGGATCGACTAAAAACGGTCGTGACTCGATTTCGAAACGCCTCGGCGCTAAACGCGCTGACGGACAGACTGTTTCAGCTGGATCGATTCTCTACCGTCAACGCGGTACGAAAATTCACCCAGGTGAAAACGTCGGCCGTGGTGGCGACGACACATTGTTTGCAAAAGTTGACGGCGTAGTACGCTTCGAGCGTCTTGGTCGCGACAAGAAACAAGTGAGCGTTTACCCAGTTGCGTAAGTAGAACCACGCAGAAGACTCTAGCCACTTATTTGGTTAGAGTCTTTTTTACTAGTTTTACTAGGAGAGGATCTCATGAACTCACAAGCAGCACTGAAACTATTATCGACCGTCCGTCACGAATGGATGAATCGGCTTCAGATGATCTCCTTGTACGCGGCGCTCGAGCCTGAAAAACTTGAGGAGCTGTACGAGCGATATCGTCAGCACGCCGACGAGGAGAGTGCGCTCATTCGCTTGGACATGCCGACGACGAGTCTCGTCCTCATGCAAGCGAACTGGGAAGGGCGGTTGACCTATAAGGTATCGGCCGACCGCGTGTCGCTAGACGACGCGCGCGTGGCGGACAAGCTTGTCCGTCTTCTGTCAGGAACGGATGGACCGATTCATGTGACGTTCACGGACGGACTGATGGTCCGCGTCTTCGGTCACGTACCGGACGACGTGTTCACGTCAGATGAAGTGTACGAGCAAACAGTAGAATGTTCTACGTTCGTTATAAAGGAGGGGAATTAAATGTTTGTCGATCAGGTTAATATTTTTGTAAAAGCTGGAGACGGCGGTAAAGGGATGGTTGCATTCCGCCGCGAGAAGTATGTTCCAGACGGTGGACCAGCAGGAGGAGACGGAGGTCATGGTGGTGACGTCGTCTTTGAAGTAGAAGAGGGATTACGTACACTCGTTGATTTCCGATTCTCGAAAAAGTTCATCGCCCATGACGGTGAAAAAGGGATGTCGAAAGGCATGCACGGACGAAAAGCGAAGCCGCTCGTCGTCAAAGTCCCACCAGGTACGATCGTGTTCGATGCACAAACAGATACGGTCATCGCCGACCTTACCGAGCACGGCCAACGGGCCACGATCGCCAAAGGTGGACGTGGGGGCCGCGGGAACTGTCGTTTTGCGACGCCATCTAACCCGGCACCAGAGATCGCCGAGAACGGGGAGCCAGGTCAAGAGCGTGAATTGCGCCTTGAGTTGAAATTGCTCGCTGACGTCGGTCTTGTCGGATTCCCGTCAGTCGGGAAATCGACGCTCTTGTCAGTCGTCTCGTCGGCACGCCCGAAAATCGGCGCGTACCACTTCACGACGATCACACCGAACCTCGGTGTCGTCAAGACGGCAGACGACCGTGACTTCGTCATGGCCGACCTTCCTGGACTCATCGAAGGGGCGAGCCAAGGCGTCGGCCTCGGTCACCAATTCTTGCGTCACATCGAGCGGACGAAAGTCATCGTTCACATGATCGATATGAGCGGCATGGAAGGGCGCGACCCGTTCGAAGACTACACGACGATCAACCGCGAGCTCGAGTCGTACAACTTACGTCTCCTCGAGCGTCCGCAAATCGTTGTCGCCAACAAGATGGACATGCCGGATGCGCCGGAATTACTTGAAGAATTCCAGAAGAAAATCGGAGACGACGTCAAAGTCTTCCCGATCTCGGCACTCGCCAAAGAAGGACTTCGCAACCTGCTCATCGAAGTAGCTAATCTTGTAGACTCGACACCTGAGTTCCCACTCGAAGAGCTCGAAGAGAAGACGGCCACACCACGTGTCGTTTATCGTTACGAGAAGGAAGAGAAGGGGTATCAGATTCATATTGATGAATACGAACGCTTCGTGATCACAGGGCCTCGTATCGAGAAGCTCTTCAAGATGACGAACTTCGATCACGACGAATCCATCAAGCGCTTTGCGCGTCAAATGCGTCAAATGGGCGTCGATGACGACCTTCGCAAATTAGGTGCCGAAGACGGTAGCGTCGTCGCCATCTTGGACTTTGAATTCGAATTCGTCGAATAATCTTTTTAATTAGGAAATGGAGTGTGAAGTAAACGTGGACCCTGTGCCCTCGTCTAGTTTAATTCTTTATGTAGTTTTAGTTATGTTGTCAGCTTTCTTCTCTTCTGCCGAGACCGCGCTTTCGAGTGTGAACCGTGTCCGGATGATTCGTATGTCGGAAGATGGGGACAAGGGCGCCAAGCGCGTCCTTCACCTCGTCGACCGCTTCGACGATACGCTCTCGACGATTCTCGTCGGGAACAACATCGTCAACATCGGGGCAGCGACCGTCTCGACAGCCATCGCCACGAGTATTTACTCGGGCGGGACTGGCCTCGTCATCTCGACGTTCGTGACGACTGTCATCATCTTGATCTTCGGTGAGATTTTACCTAAGTCGCTCGCGAAAGAGTTCGCCGAGAAGTATTCGCTTCTCATCAGCGGCATCTTGCTGTTCCTCGTCAAAATCTTGAAACCGATCACGATGATTTTCACTGGCTTGAAAAAGCTCGTGCTTCGTCTGTTCGGTATGAGTACGAAGGAGCCGTCGGTGACGGAAGAAGAGTTGAAAGTGCTCGTGGATATGGGAGAAGAAGAAGGGGTGCTCGGCGAGACCGAAGCGGAACTCGTGCATAGCGCCTTCGCCTTCAACGACATCACTGTCGACGATGTGTTGACGCCGCGGATTGATATCCTCGCCGTCGACATCGACGATACGCTCGAAGAAATCAAAGACACGATCTTTAGCGGTGGGCATTCTCGTCTACCGGTATATAAAGACTCGATTGACAACGTCATCGGGGTGTTGTCAGAACGTGATTTCCTTCGTTCGATGATGCGGGATGAAGTGACGGACGTTCGTTCGCTCATTCGTCCGCTCACATACGTATCACCGCAGACAAAATTAATTGAACTGCTCCCAGTCCTTCAGCAAAAACAATCGCACATGGCGATCGTCCTCGACGAGTTCGGTGGGACGGCCGGCCTCATCACACTCGAAGACATGCTCGAGGAGCTCGTCGGAGACATTTGGGATGAGCACGATGAGTCGATCGTCTATCTCAAACGACTCCGTGACGGGGTCTACGAGTGTATGGCCGACATGGATGTCGATGAATTTGCGGATGACATGGGAATTAAAGAACCTGAAGTAGATGCCAACACGATGGGTGGTTGGATCGTCGAACTGTTAGGAGACATTCCAGAGAAAGGTGCGCGTGTCACGTATGAAGACATGACGTTCACCGTTCTCCACGTCGAAAAGCGTCGGATTCGCAAATTGCTCGTCGAAACGGGTCAATCCGAAGCGGCGGAACAAGCGTAAACGAACAGAGGAGGGATCGCCAACCGGCGGTCCCTCCTTTTGTTTATACAGTGTGGTGGCGCTCGACGCGTTCGAGCAGCTCGTAAGGGCGTACTTTATAGATGGCGTGCGGCATATACGTCGGATCGATCGCATCAAGCAGGCGCATCTGGAAGTGATTGCGCTTGATATAGTCGCCGACGTTCGAGGCGTCGACCTTGAAGAAGCCGACTTCTTGCGTCTCACCTTCCTGCGGTTGCAGGTCGCCCGAGACGTAGCGCGCGCGGAACGTGACACAGAGTACGCGTGAGGATACGTTTTGATAGATGCCGGTGATCCCGTCGACCTCGATCTCAATCCCGGTCTCTTCTTTTACTTCGCGATGCACGGCGTCGACGATCGATTCATGTTCCTCGACTTGTCCGCCCGGCATCTCATACGTATCGTTCCGGTGCGTGTTCTGAACGAGGAGCACCTCGCCGTCGGCGTTCGTGACGTAGGCCGTCACGGAGACGATGGTGCGCGGTGGTGTGTAGTGACCGGTCGGCATCATGAACTCCTCGCTCGACTTGATATATAAATCTTTGCCGAGACGGGCCCGCTTCTTCATCGCCTCGCGGCGCAGGCTGCTTGAGCGGTAATCGCGTTCGACTTGTTCGTAATGCTCGCGGTCACGATATTCCCAGAGGGCCATGACCTCGTCCTTGTCTTCGGTCACCCAACGACCGACGAGACGGGCGCCGTGCGATACCTGTATCGGATACAGGTATGTATGGAAAAACTCGGTGAATTCATCTAAGCGTTCAGGACGGATGGTGTACGTTTTTCGACGATGGAACATGGTAATTCCTCCTTTGAAGGTGGTAATCTCTATTCCGAGAAAAAAACGCTTTCCTCACTATTCTTAATTCGGTACCAGATCCGATTTTCCCTCTATTCAAAAAAAGTCAGCTCGAGCGAATTTGCTCAGGCTGACTTTTTGAATAGACGCGGATTCGCGCGGATATAGCGGATGAGGACATATAGTCCGATGGCGGTGCCGACGTACGGCAAGAACCCGTGCGTGACTTCACCGATATGACGCCAATTGCTACCGAGCATCATCCCGAGTTTGACGAACACGAACGACCAGACGGCGAAGACGACGACGGTCACCGTCAAAAATTTCCGGAACGACAAGCGCATGACGCCGGCGCTGACGGCGAACAGCTGGCGCCAAATGACGCTCAGACAGACAATCCAGGCGCCATACGTCTCGAACCACGTCTCGGCGCGCTGTTGCTTCGCTTCACTGATGCGAAATGACTTGTAGAGCCGAAGGGTGACAGGACGACCGCCGTAACGGCCAATCCAATAGAGAACGATTTGACTGAAGACGAACGCCGACCACGCGAGGAGGAAGACGAGCAGGAACGAGACGTCGAGAGACCCAATCAAGTGGCCCCCGTAGGCGAGCACGAGCTCGTTCGGGATGAATTGGATGAAGATGCCGAGCGGGACGCTGAAGACGCCGCAGCCGAGCAACAGTTGTTCAAAGAAATGCCACATGACCGTTCCCTCCTTTCCAAATTATGTACGGTCTTTGTTCCATCCATCAGTATAACGGACATGGACTGAAAGCAAAAGAAAAGATGTCACGTATTTGTGACATCTTAGTCGAGCTCGGAGACGAGGACGCCGAGCCGCTCGAGTTCCGAGACGGCGGCATCGATGGCGTCTTCGCTATCGGCCTCGAGCGTGTGGATATGCAAGCCACCCGTCAAATGCGAAAGTGGGGCGGCCTGGTTCGCCTCGACCCGTTCGAGGAAAGCACGGACGTCGCGACGGCTCTTCACCATCAACTGACCCGTTAACGAACCGTAGACCGGATGATCGATGATGACGTCCCGAATTGTGACGCCTTCGTCGACGATGGCGTTCATTTCGGCCTCCATGGCCTCCGCCTCGTGACGACAGACGATTTTACGGGTGTAGGCGGACGGCGACGACTCGCCCGGTAGATAGACGTATCCACGGGCGGTCGCGACGATTTGATGGCCCTTCGCCTTCAAGAGCGACAAGTCTTGGACGACGACTTGTCGGCTGACGGCGACGCGGCGGGCGAGCTCGGAGCCGGTGATCGGCTCGGAACTCTGTTCAATCATTTCCAATAATGTGCGCCGGCGTTCTTCACCGGCTAAGCGTTTGTTCATAAGATCCAACTCTCCTTGCTAAAGTGACGATGGCTTCGGCGAGCGCCGTCGTGGCTTCAACGGTCGTGGCTTCGCCGAAGGAAATGCGGACGAGGCCGTGGCAGGCGCTCGTCTCATAGCCGAGTGACTCGAGCATCCGGTTCGGTCCGTTTTGGCCGGCCCGACAGGCCGAGCCTGCCGAGACTTGGAAGCCGAGCCCGTCGAGTTCGGTCATCCACCATTGTCCGTCCCGCTGATTCGAGACGAACGAGAAGATGGCGGGACTCTGCTGGTCGAACTCGAGCCAGTCCACGTAAGACGATGTCTTCTCTTTCAAGATAGCACGAAACGCCAAGAAATTTCTTTCATGACGTGTCCGTGCCTCGTGCCGGTCGGTGAACGCTTTAACGAATGCACAGATGCCGGGGACGTCAATCGTGCCGGGACGAATGCCGTACTGGTGGTGTCCCGGATAGTAGGGCGGTGGCAACAGCCGTTCCATATAGAGGCCGCCGACGCCTTTTGGACCGCCGACCTTATGGGCGCTGAACGAATAGGCGTCAATCCCGTCGACCGAGACAGGAATCTTGCCGAGCGCCTGGACGCCGTCGATATGGAGCAACACTTTCTTATATTTCAATTGGCAGAGGATGTTGTGGAGCGGCAGCGTCCATCCGGTATCGGAGTTGACGTGCTGGAACGTCACGAGCCCGATATCACGGTCGAGCAGACGCGTGAACGTCTCTTGGTCGAAGCGACCGTCTTTTAGTTTCAGCCGATGGACGGTCACGCCTTCCGCTTCCCATTCGTCGAGAAGGAGGGCGACCGAGTCGTGCTCTTGCCACGACGTGATGACTTCACTGCCTTTCATGCGCTTACGGAGACTCGTTAGCGCGATATAGTTGCTCTCCGAACCGCTCCCGGTGAAGAGCAGCTTCCCGCGGAGCATGTCGAGCCCGAGAGCCTGCTTCACCAAACGCCTTGCCTCGGTCAAGTAATCTTCGGCCATATATCCGTGCGTGTGGAGGGAAGACGGATTACCGTATACGCTCCGCGCCATGGCGACGTAATGGTCGAGGGCGGATTTTGTCATCGGGTGCGTCGCCGCATAATCAAAGTAACGGTTCATCGTAAAGTTCCCCTTTTCTTATGTTGTCTTCTTCACAAAATTATGCGAAACTAGTTTACAAGTCAACATTACATATGAAAAACAGGTGATATACAGATGTCTTTACAGTTTGAACGGGTCGATGTGTTGATTATCGGGGCCGGTTTGGCCGCTGTGACGGTCGCCCTCCATCTGCCCCGGACGTTGAACGTCCTGCTCGTCGCCAAGCATGAAGTGACGAGTGCGAACTCGGACTTGGCTCAAGGCGGAATCGCTAGCTCGTACTTGGAACCGTCGAGCGTCGACCATGAGCGGGATACGCTCGTCGCCTCGAAACTTGCGGCCGTACCCGACCGTGTTTATACACTCGTCGAGGAAGGGCGAACGGCGATTCAAGAGCTGGAGCGGTTCGGCGTCGTCTTCGATCGCGACGCGACTGGCTACGCGGTCGGTCGGGAAGGTGCCCATGGCATGAATCGAATCTTTCACGTCGGTGGCGATGAGACGGGACGGCACGTGATGGCGACGCTGCGGCGTCAACTGCCTGACAATGTGACCGTCATGGAGCATGTCCTGATCGATACGTTGACGAAAAGCGATGGCCGTGTGAGCGGGGCGACCGGCTTCAACGGTGAGACGCGCCTCCACGTTCAGGCCGGGGCCGTCGTCCTCGCGACCGGTGGCATCGGCGGTCTGATTGACTGGACGTCGAATTGTCGCTCGGTCACAGGAGATGGGCTCGTCTTGGCGGAAGCGGTCGGGGCACGGCTCACGAACTTGTCCCGGATTCAGTTTCATCCGACGCTACTCGCGGTCGATTCACCCCATCTCGTGACGGAAGCGCTACGCGGGGCGGGAGCCACGCTCGTCGATACGTCCGGGAATCATGTGATGGGACAACATCCGCTCGGTAGCCTCGCCCCGAGGGATGAGGTCGCACGAACGCTCACGAACCATGTCGGACCGGTGTACTTGGATACGAGTCGTGTCGAACGGCTCGATGAGAGGTTCCCGAAACTGGTGGCGACATGTGACGCGCACGGCATCGACATCCGGCGCATCCCGGTCCGGCCGGGACTGCATTTCCACATGGGCGGTGTCGACGTCGACGCCTATGGACGAACCAAGGTAGCGGGACTATATGCGGTCGGGGAGGTCGCCGATACGGGCGTCCATGGGAAGAATCGACTCGCGTCAAACTCGTTACTTGAATGCTGGGTGTTCGGGAAGCGGGTGGCGGCGACGATGACTTTGGAGGAGAAGCCGTTCGCGGTGAACGAGACGACCGTATTTGAGGTTTCAGATGATCTGTTCGGCCGCTATCGGCAACAGATTGGGGAATGGCTGACAATCTCGCCGCAACTCGGCAAAATCGTAAGTTTCTTAGAAAATACCCAACAACTGCCACGGACGAAACACGTGACAAGACAATTAAGTGAACAGACATTGAGTATAGAAGCGGCACGGCTTTTGGCTCGTGCCATGATGAGGACGGAGGATGGTTATGAACAAGATTGCTTTGCGCGAACAGCTGACGGCATTTCTACATGAGGACATCGGCTTTGGCGATACCTCGAGCGGACTGATTGATCAGCGCGAGACGTCATTCGCCACGGTCACCGCCAAAATGGATGGGGTGTTCTGTGGCATGGACGTCGTCCTGGAGCTGGCCCAGATGCAACGGCTCGTCGTCGAGTCATGCCAACCCGACGGCACGGTCGTCTCGATTGGAGATGAACTGTTCACGTTGCGGGGCAAGACACGGACTCTCCTCGAGACGGAACGGGTGCTGTTGAACCTCATCCAACATTTGAGTGGGATCGCCACGATGACGCGGCGCTGCGTCGAACAGCTCAATGACCCGGCGATTGCCGTCACGGATACGCGCAAGACGACCCCTGGACTCCGCATGCTCGAGAAGCATGCCGTCCGTTCGGGTGGTGGGAAGAACCACCGGCTCCGGCTCGACGATGCCGTCATGATTAAAGACAACCACATCACGGCACTCGGTGGAATTACGAACGCGGTCGCCCGGGCCCGGATGCTTGCTGGCCACACGACGCCGATTGAAGTCGAGGTCGAGACGCTCGAACAGTTGCATGAGGCGATTGCGGCGGACGCCGACATCATCATGTTCGACAACCGGACGCCAGAAGAACTGAAGGCGTGGCGCGCGCTCGTCCCAAGTCATATCAAGACGGAAGCGTCAGGCGGCATCACGGTCGAGACGATCGCCTCGTATCGCGGTACGGGCGTCGACGTCATCTCAATCGGGCAGTTGACCCATTCGGTGACGGCGCTCGATTGTAGTTTAAATCTCGTAGGAGGAATCAAACATGCAGTTACTCGGAACGATGCCAGCGCTATACGCTGACTTGACGCTTGAACAGATGGAACAACGGATTGAAGCCATTAAAGCACGGCTCGGCAGCCGCCTATTTTTACCGGCCCACCACTATCAAAAGGACGAGGTCGTCCAGTTCGCGGACGCGACCGGAGATTCGCTCCAGCTCGCACGGCTCGCCGAACAGATGAACGAGGCCGAATTCATCGTCTTTTGCGGCGTCCACTTCATGGCCGAGACGGCCGACATGTTGACGCGTGACGACCAGCTCGTCATCTTACCGGATATGCGGGCCGGGTGTTCGATGGCCGACATGGCTGATATCGATCAGACGGAGATTGCGTGGGAAGAGCTGACCGATACGTTCGGCGACAGTATCGTCCCGATCACATACGTCAACTCGACAGCGGCCATCAAGGCATTCATCGGCAAGCATGGCGGGGCGACGGTCACGTCGTCGAACGCCCATGACATCGTGCGTTGGGCACTCGAAGCGGGCGAACGGATCTTGTTCTTACCGGATCAGCATCTCGGACGCAACACGGCATATGACTTGGGCGTGCCGCTCGAGGCGATGGCCGTCTGGGACCCGCTCCGGGAACGACTCGTCTATGAAGGCGATATTGAGGACGTCCGCGTCATTTTATGGAAAGGGCATTGCTCGGTCCATGAGAAGTTCAACGTCGCCCAAATCGAGGCGTTACGGAAGAACGACCCGGAGCGACGCATCATCGTCCATCCCGAGTGCACGTTCGATGTCGTGCAGGCAGCGGACGAGGCCGGGTCGACGTCATATATCATCGACCAGATCGAGGCGAGCGCGCCGGGGACGAAGTGGGCCGTCGGCACCGAGATGAACTTGGTCAATCGACTTGCGGCGGCGCACCCTGAGCTCGACATCAATTCGCTCAACCCGTACATGTGCCCGTGCTTGACGATGAACCGAATCGATTTGCCTCATTTGCTCTGGGCGCTCGAGTCACTCGAGACCGATCCCGTAAATATTATTCGCGTCGATCAAGAGACGACAAAGTGGGCGACACTCGCCCTCGAGCGGATGCTCGCACGCTAAGGACAGGCAATCGCCTGTCCTTTTTTCGTGGCGACGGTTATGGTACAATGAATGCAGTTTTCCTATGAAGAGGAGATATGACCGTGATTGAATTCGTAAAAGGCTCCGTCGCCTATGTGTGCGCGGAATATATAACGTTGGATGTTTCGGGCGTCGGCTACAAAGTACATGTGCCTAACCCGTTTTTTTATCGTGAACAAGACGAACATGTAATCGTATTTACGCACCATTACGTGCGCGAAGATCAACAGACGCTGTACGGTTTCCGTTCACGTCGCGAACGCGAACTGTTCAATAAATTGCTCGGCGTCAACGGAATCGGACCGAAAGGCGCACTCGCGATCGTCGCCTCGGGCGATATGGATGCGCTCATCGACGCAATCGAGACCGAGAACGAGAAGTATTTGATGAAGTTCCCAGGTGTCGGCAAGAAGACGGCGAAACAGATGGCGCTCGACTTGAAAGGCAAGCTGTCCGAGCTCGCCCCGGATTATGTACCGAACACCGGACTGTTCGCCCAAGGCGCGTCCGAACTAGACGAGGCGTGCGAAGCGCTCGTTGCGCTCGGTTACTCAGAGCGTGAGATCACCCGTGTCCGCAAGGAACTGAATTCAGAAATATTGACGACAGACGCTTACATAAAGCGCGCCCTGCAATTGCTATTGAAATAAGGAGGAGACCATGGACGAACGATTGTTGTCACAATCCCATCAACAATATGAAGACTCTGAAGAGTGGAGCTTGCGTCCGCAAAAGTTCGAGCAATATATCGGACAGGAGAAGGCGAAAGGAAACTTGTCGATCTTCATCCAAGCCGCGAAGCTCCGCAGCGAAACACTCGACCACGTCCTCCTATACGGTCCCCCGGGACTCGGAAAGACGACACTCGCCCAAATCATCGCCAACGAGATGGGTGTCGGCATCAAGACGACGGCCGGCCCGGCCATCGAACGTCCGGGTGACCTCGCCGCAATCCTCTCGACCCTCGAACCGGGCGATGTTCTGTTCATCGATGAGATTCATCGCTTGAGCCGCACGATTGAAGAGATCCTCTATCCGGCGATGGAGGACTACTGTCTCGACATCGTTTACGGACAAGGCGAGATGGCGCGAAGCGTCCGCATCGACTTGCCACCGTTCACGCTCGTCGGCGCGACGACGCGGGCCGGCATGTTGTCGGCCCCGCTCCGTGACCGCTTTGGTGTCACGTTAAAGCTCGAATACTACGAGACGCATGAGCTCGCCGCCATCGTCAGTCGGACGGCCCAACTGTTCCGCCTGTCGATTTCACCAGAGGCGAGCGGTGCCATCGCGAAACGTGCACGCGGCACGCCGCGGATTGCCAACCGGCTGTTACGCCGGGTTCGTGATTTCGCCCAAGTGGCAGGAACGAAAGAAATCGATCCGGTGCTTGCCTCAGACGCACTCGACCGGTTACACGTCGACGCCCTCGGGCTCGATGAAGTCGACCACCGGCTTTTACGGGCGATGGTTGAACGGTTCGGCGGTGGTCCGGTCGGACTCGAGACGCTTGCCGCGACGATCGGGGAAGATGCCCAGACGATTGAGGACGTGTATGAGCCGTACTTGTTGCAGCAAGGTTTCCTGCAACGGACGCCGCGCGGCCGCATGATCACCCAGTACGCAAAGACGCATTTTGGCTATGAAGAGGAGTAAACGATATGCAAGACATTCAATTGAACGTAAACGATTATGATTTTGACTTACCGGAAGAACTGATCGCCCAAGTACCGCTCCTCGATCGGACGAGCTCACGACTGCTCGTCCTCGACCGCGACACGGGCGACATCGAGCATCGTCACTTCCGCGACGTGCTCGACTATTTGCAGGCAGGCGACGCCCTCGTCGTCAACGACTCGCGCGTGCTCCCGGCTCGACTGTTCGGGGCGAAGCAAGAGACGGGCGGGAAAGTCGAACTTCTTCTTTTGAAGCAGACGGAAGATGATGTCTGGGAAGCGCTCGTCAAACCGGCGAAGAAAGTCCGCGTCGGCGCCATCGTCGAGTTCGGCAACGGATTGCTCCGGGCCGAATGCGTCGAAGAGCTGCCGGAAGGGGGACGCCGCTTCAAGTTCGATTACGACGGTATCTTCTATGAAATTTTAGATGAGCTCGGCACGATGCCGCTCCCGCCATACATCCGTGAACAGCTCGACGACCAAGACCGTTATCAGACGGTGTACGCCCGTGAACGCGGGAGTGCGGCCGCACCGACGGCAGGTCTTCACTTCACGGAAGAACTGCTCGCAGCGGCAGAAGCGAAAGGCGTCAAGTTGATTCCGCTCACGCTTCACGTCGGGCTCGGCACGTTCCGTCCCGTCACGGCGGATACGATTGAAGAACACACGATGCACAGTGAGTATTTCGAGCTGTCGGCTACTTCGGCCGAGGCGCTCCGTGACGTCCGTACAAACGGCGGCCGTGTCTTCGCAGTTGGGACGACATCGACCCGGACGCTCGAGACGATCGTGCGCGACCATGGGGATTTCGTCGAGTCATCGGGCTGGACGGACATCTTTATCTACCCAGGCGTCGAGTTGAAGGCGATTGATGGACTGATCACGAACTTCCATCTGCCGAAGTCGACACTCGTCATGCTCGTCTCGGCGTTCGCGTCGCGCGACATCATCTTGAATGCGTACCGCACAGCGGTACAAGAACGTTACCGCTTCTTCAGTTTTGGAGACGCGATGCTCATCACGAGGAAGGAAGAGAACAAATGACCAAACACGCAGTCACATACGAACATATCCACACATGTAAACAGACGGGAGCGCGGCACGGAATCGTCCATACGCCGCACGGCTCGTTCGAGACACCTGTCTTCATGCCGGTCGGCACGCAGGCGACCGTCAAGACGATGGCCCCGGAACAAGTCAAGGCGATGGGAGCGAACATCATCCTCTCGAACACGTATCACCTTTGGATTCGTCCAGGACACGAAGTCGTCAAACAAGCCGGAGGCCTTCATAAGTTCATGAACTGGGACGGCGCAATTTTGACGGACTCGGGCGGCTTCCAAGTCTTCTCGCTCGCCGACCTGCGCAACATCCAAGAAGAAGGCGTCCATTTCCGCAACCACTTGAACGGCGACAAGTTGTTCTTGTCACCGGAGAAAGCGATGGAGATTCAAAACGCGCTCGGTTCGGATATTATGATGGCGTTCGACGAGTGCCCACCGTTCCCGGCGACACATGAGTACATGAAGAAGTCGGTCGAGCGGACGAGCCGTTGGGCTGAGCGTTGCCTCGCGGCACACGAACGTCCACAAGATCAGGCATTGTTCGGCATCATCCAAGGCGGCGAGTACGAAGATCTCCGTCGTCAAAGTGCGGCCGACCTCGTCTCGCTTGATTTCCCAGGTTATGCCGTCGGCGGATTATCGGTCGGCGAACCGAAAGACGTCATGTACCGCGCGCTCGAGTTCACGACACCGTTCATGCCGGAGAACAAGCCGCGCTACTTGATGGGCGTCGGTTCACCGGATGCGTTGATTGAAGGCTCGATTCGCGGCATCGACATGTTCGACTGCGTCTTGCCGACCCGAATCGCCCGCAACGGGACGCTCATGACATCGAAAGGCCGTGTCACGATCAAACATGCGAAACATAAGACGGACTTCGGCCCAATCGACGAGAAGTGCGATTGCTACACGTGTAAGAACTATTCACGTGCGTACGTCCACCACTTGATTCGTGCCGACGAGATGTTCGGGCTTCACCTCTGCTCGACACACAACCTTCACTTCCTCGTGAACTTGATGAGTCAAGTACGTCAAGCCATCCGCGAAGACCGTCTCTTGGACTTCAAGGAAGAGTTTTTCGAAGAATATGGGTATAACAAACCAAACGCCAAGAATTTCTAATTGTTCTGACAGCGATTATGTGACAACGTTTCAGTTTCACGGTATAATGAACCTGATATTGAAGGAAAGGGTGAATTTTACGCATGGAAACTCTCGTAGCACTATTACCGATGATCCTTATTTTCGTCGTGTTCTACTTCTTGTTGATCCGTCCGCAGACGAAACGTCAGAAAGAAGTACAATCGATGCAAAACGCGCTTGAGCGTGGGGATCACGTCGTAACAATCGGCGGCCTTCACGGCGTCGTCCACCAAATCGAAGACACACAAGTCACATTGAAATGTGACCAGTCACTCCTCAAGTTCAATCGCAGTGCGATTGCTGAAGTGACGAAAAAAGGCAACTCATCATTCGCTGAGTAACCAAACCACGCCTGACCATCCCTGGTCAGGCGTCTTTTTTTTGTCATACTTTGAAAAATGATTTATTTTTGACAAACTTCGTCAATCCGACGAATCATCCACCTTATTTCCAAAAATCAAATTGAATCGTGAAAACGTTTGCATTATCGTCAAGTTGAGAAGAATTGGAAAGAAGGAGAAGAAGACATGGATGTGAAACGATTGCTACGCCCACTCAAAAATTGGAAGGTACGACGTCGCCCTGACCGCGTGAAAGGACGCTCGTCGATGCGCCGTAAGATGGCGATGGCGCTCGTGCCGACACTGATCGCCTTATTGATCGTCGGTGCGCTCGGCTCGTATCAATTACAGAATGCGACGTCAGAGTATGACCGCGTCTTGAACGAGCGGCTCCAAGATATGCTCGTCGCCGAAGATTTGGCGTTGACCGTGACCGATGCCGAGCGTTATTTGAACTACTATCTGCTCGTCTCGAACCCGAAGACACTGATTAGTCTCGAAGCGGCGCAGACAAAACGTGACGAACTGATGGATACGCTCAAGCAGTCGTCGTCAGATTCGAAAGTCATCGCCTGGATCGGTGATCTTGAGAAGTTCAATCAACATCTCGACACGGAAATGGCGCGCGTCATCGACCTCCGTCAACAACAAGACGAGATCGGATACAAGACGGTGCTCAATACGAGCGTGACACCGACGACGGATCGCGTCCGGATGACGGTGACCGACCTCGTCACGTATCAAGGCGAAGCGCTCGCAGCTGAGTCGGAAGCGGTCCAGGCGAGTGCCGGGCAGTCGATCATCTGGATGGTTGTCATCAGCATCATCGGCGTCGCTGTCGGTCTACTTTCATTAGTAGCACTCCAAAAGTTGTTCTTGAAGCCGATCAATCGACTCGTGAACGAAGCGCGCGTCGTCGCCGAAGGTGATTTGACCGGGGGTGATATCGAGGTCGGTTCGAACGATGAGCTCGGTGACCTCGTCACGGCGTTCAACGATATGAAACGCAACCTTGTCGGCTTGATTCGTCAAGTCGGGGCGGCCTCAGACAAAGTGACGGCCTACTCGGAAGAACTGTATGCCAGCACGGACCACGTCGCCACGACGACGCAAGGTGTAGCCGGTCTATTTGAACAGATGAACCTTGCCGCCCAAGTGTCGGCGAAACGGGCCGAAGAAGGGACGTCCGGCGTCAATCAAGCCGTCGTCGGCTTGAACCAAATCGCCGCTGCCTCGCAAGGCGTGAACGAGCAGACGATTCATACACTCGAAGCGGCGAGTGGGGGACTGGAGACAATTCAGTTGGCCGAGCAGCAGATGCGGGAGATTCAACAAGCGAACGACTTGACGCAACAGATGGTCGAGCGCTTATCGAATCAATCGCTCGAGATTGAGAAAATCACTCGTTCCATCACGGCCATCACGGAACAGACGAACCTGCTCGCCTTGAACGCGGCGATTGAAGCGGCTCGGGCCGGGGAACACGGCAAAGGGTTTGCCGTCGTCGCGGCCGAGGTCAGAAAACTGGCCGAAGAATCGAAACAGTCGGCAAAACAGATTCAAGCGGTCGTCGTCGATATTCAGCGCGACACGTCGGAAGTCGAGGCGGCGTTCGATGTCACGAGCCAGCATGTGACAAGCGGTGTGATCCAAATGGGCGAAGTCGCCGGTGCGTTCCGTGAAATCGTCACCGTCATTCAAGAGACGTCCCGTCAAATGAGTGAGATTGCGGCAGCGACAGAAGAAGTAAGTGCGAACACGACCGAGGTCGCCGTCTCGGTCGAAGATATGTCAACGAACGCCGTCTCAACGCAACGAAGCGTCGAAGAGGCGGGCGCGAACGTCGAAGAGCAACTCGCCGCGATTCAAGAAATCAACGGCATCGCCGAGACGATGAGTCATATGTCGGTCGAGTTGAAAGACCTCGTCCACTTATTCAAGGCATAAAAACAGCGTCTCCTCGACAATCGAGGGGACGCTGTTTCGGTTACATTAACAAAATCAGGCTGGCTGCCATGACCATCATACCGGCGACCATGCCGTACACCGCATGGTGGGCCCGTCCGTATTCACGGGCGGCTGGGAGCAATTCATCAAGCGAGATGAACACCATGATGCCGCCGACAGCCGCGAAGATGATTCCGAACACCGTGTCGCTTAAGAACGGCATCAACAACAGGAAGCCGACGGCCGCGCCGAGAGGTTCGGCGAGTCCGGATAAGAAGGACAGTTTCAGCGCCTTCTTCCGAGAGCCGGTCGCGTAGTAAATCGGGACCGAGACGGCGATCCCTTCCGGAATGTTGTGCAGTGCGATAGCGATGGCGATCGCTAAACCGACGGCCGGGTCATCGAGAGCCGAGATGAACGTGGCCAAACCTTCCGGGAAGTTATGGATGGTGATGGCGAGTGCCATGAAGATTCCCATCTTATGAAGCCGCTGTTTCGTCTCGTGATTCAATGGGACGCGTTCGGTCGCCGTCGTCGCGAGTTCTTGGGACGACGGGTCGTTTTGCATCGTCTCGACGAATTTGACTTCATGCGGGTTCTCGGGAGACGGGATGAACTTGTCGATCAAGGCGATCAACAGCATACCGCCGAAGAACGCGAGGACCGTATAAAGTGTCCCGGTCTGCTCGCCATGGGCGCCGACGAGTTCATCGAGCGCTTTTGGGAAAATCTCGATAAAGGATACGTAAATCATGACCCCGCCTGAGAAGCCAAGGGACACCGACAAGAAGGCTGTGTTGGTCCGTTTGGCGAAGAAGGCGATCATACTTCCGATCCCCGTCGCGAGTCCAGCGAACAACGTCAGTAAAAAGGCATAGATAATCGTGCTATCCATTGAAAAGGACTCCTTTACGTGTAGTGTAAGTTGATAATCACATCATAGCTCAAGTTTTGCCCTAATGCAACTTTTAGTCGCATACGCAAAAAAAACGTGGGAAATCAACGCTCCCGTGTTACAATTTTAGGAAAACGATTGATAAATGTTTAGAATATTTGTAATGTTAACGAGAGAAGTTTTTTACGAGAACATGTGTTTAGAAAGGAATTTGTCGTATGTACAAAAAAGGGAATATCGCGATCTTTGCGGTCATCATGATTGCAACGATCCTACTCGCCGTCTTGACGACACCATGGGTCGTGAAGAACACGAACCTTGGCCTTGACCTCAAAGGCGGATTTGAAGTGCTGTACGAAGTCCAGCCGCTTGAAGACGGCGATGTCATCGATCAATCTGCGATGAATGCAACCGTTCGCGCTATCAACAACCGGGTCAACGTGCTCGGTGTGTCTGAACCGGACATTCGGATTGAGGATGATAACCGGATCCGTGTCCAACTCGCGGGTGTATCGAACCAAAACGATGCCCGAGAAGTGCTCTCGTCGACGGCGCAGCTTACGTTCCGCGACATCGATGACAACGTCCTGCTCGACGGAAAAGATCTCGCGCCGCGCGGCGCCTCAATCAGCTACGATCAGCAAGGCAACCCGGTCGTTGAATTGACGCTCCAATCGGCAGAACAGTTCGGTGAAGTGACGTCTGAGATCGCTCAGCGCCCGGCACCGGAAAACCGCCTTGTCATCTGGCTCGATTATGAGGAAGGTGACTCGTACGAAGAAGAGATTCAAAAAGAGAACTCGAAAATCGTCTCGGACGCCTCGGTCAACGGACCGATTCTTTCGGATAAAGCCATCATCTCCGGTGGGGATATCGACGCCGAGAGTGGTCAACGTCTCGCTGACATCTTGAACGCCGGGGCACTCCCGGTCAAACTTGAAGAGATTTATTCGACGTCGGTCTCGGCCCAATTCGGTCAAGATGCACTTGAGAAGACTGTATTCGCTTCGGTCATCGGTGTCGTCGCTATCTTCTTGTTCATGTTGTTCTTCTATCGTTTACCCGGTCTCGTCTCGATCATCACACTCATTTTGTATATCAATTTGATTATGTTGTTCTTTAACGGGATTAACGCCGTCTTGACGCTCCCGGGGATTGCCGGTCTCGTTCTCGGTATCGGTATGGCAGTCGATGCCAACATCATCACGGCCGAGCGAATTAAAGACGAACTCCGCTCAGGGAAGTCGGTCCTATCGGCGTTCCGTGCCGGTAACCGTCGCTCGCTCAGTACGATCATCGATGCCAACTTGACGACGCTCATCTCGGCAGCGGTCTTGTTCTATTTCGGAACGAGTTCCGTCAAAGGGTTCGCGCTCATGCTCATGATCTCGATCGCGATGACGTTCATCTCGAACGTCTTCATCTCGCGCTATTTGATGCACCTCCTCGTCGCAAGTCGTCTCTTCGACAAGCGCAAAGGCTGGTTTGGTGTGAAGGAGAGTGAAATCCGTGAACTTTAAGCTCACTGAATTAAACTATATTAAACCGATGCGCACGTTGTTCCTCATCTCATGTGCCGTCGTCATCATCGGGCTCGGGATCTTGTTCTTCCGCGGCTTGAACCTCGGAATCGACTTCGCGTCTGGAACGCGGGTCGAAGTCCAGACCGAGTCGCAAGTGTCGCAAGACGATTTAGCGGCCGCCTTCACCGAGGCAGGCGTGGATGAAGACATCTCTTCTGTCCAATATGCAGAAGGCGGGACGCTCGCGAACGTGACGTTCGTCGGGCAGCTCACTCAAGATGAAGTCGCTTCGGTGAAGACTGTATTCACGGAGACGTTCGGGAACGACCCGAACATCAGCACCGTCTCAGCCGAGGTTGGCCGAGACATCGCCCGTAATGCGATTTATGCCGTCTCGCTCGCATCGCTCGGGATTATCTTGTATATCACGTTCCGCTTCCAATTCTCTTACGGTGTCGCCACCGTCGTCGCCATGCTCCACGATGCGTTCTTCATGCTTGTGGCGTTCTCGATTTTTGGCATCGAGGTCAACTTGTACTTCGTCGCCGCGATCTTGACGATTATCGGGTATTCGGTCAACGATACGATCGTTACGTTCGATAGGGTGCGCGAGAACATTCAAGCGTATGAGAAAGAACGGAAAATCAAGACGATGGACGAGTACCGTATGCTCGTGAACAAAGCGATTCAAGAGACGATCGTCCGCTCGATCAATACGGTCGTCACTGTATTGTTCACCGTCATCGCCTTGTACATCTTTGGTGCCGAATCGATTCGCGGCTTCTCGCTCGCGCTTCTCGTCGGCCTCATCATGGGAATGTACTCGTCGATCTTCATCGCTTCGTACCTTTGGTTGCTCATCAAAGGTATGTCGCTCAACAAAAAGAAATCAGCTGCCCCAGAGGCGTAACCACTGGTCTCCCGAATTAATCGGGGGACCTTTTTGAATGTCAAGACGGCACTTCACTCGCTCGTTCTGATATAATCTACAATTGATTGGAGTGAGGCATTATGTATCATGCGAAGAAACGTTGGGTGTATCCGGAGACGGATACAACGGCTGTTGAACAGTTACAGACAGAACTGAATATATCGGAGCAACTTGCGACGCTCCTCATGCAACGGGGGCACCGCGACGTCGAGGCGGCCAAGGCGTTTTTATACGTCGAGGATGAATTGACGTTCCACGACCCGTTTTTATTTGAACAGATGCCAAAAGTAGTCGAACGTTTGAAACGAGCGGCCGACGAAGGTGAGATGGTATTGATTTATGGTGACTATGACGTCGATGGTGTCAGCGCCTCGGCCGTCATGTGGCACGCCTTGACCGAGATTGGCGTCATGGCGGAATGCTATATCCCGAACCGGTTCACCGAAGGATATGGGCCGAACAAAGAGGCGTTCAGCTGGGCCGCCGGTGAAGGGTTCACCCTCATCATCACGGTCGACTGCGGCATCTCGGGGATTGAAGAAGCGGCGCTCTTGAAAGAGCTCGGTGTCGATTTGATCATCACCGATCACCACGAACCGAAAGAGACGTTACCGGATGCATTCGCTATCATCCATCCTCATATCGACCCGTCGTATCCGTATGACAAACTCGCCGGGGCAGGCGTCGCCCTCAAAGTGGCGCACGCCGTGCTCGACCGGATGCCGGACGAGCTTCTCGACTTGGCCGTCCTCGGCACGATCGCCGATCTCGTCCCGCTCGATGGAGAGAACCGTCTGCTCGCCAAGCTCGGACTCAAGGCGCTCGATGATTCGAAACGCCCGGGTATTTTGGCGCTCCGTGAAGTGTGTGCGTTGACGGACGGGACATTGAACGAGGAATCGGTCGGGTTCGCGTTCGGTCCGCGCATCAACGCCGCTGGTCGTCTCGACTCGGCGATGCCGGCGCTCCAGATGTTGCTCGCCGAGAGCGAGGAAGAAGCGCTCGCACTGGCACAACAGCTCGACAAACAGAACAAAGAACGCCAAGACATCGTCAAGACGATCGCCAAAGAAGCGACGGAACTCGTCGAAGCCTCGATGACGGACGACCGCGTCCTCGTCGTCGCCAGTGAACGCTGGAACCCAGGCGTCGTCGGAATCGTCGCCTCACGTCTCGTCGAGGCGTACTATCGTCCGGTCATCCTATTGTGCCATGACCCGAAGACAGGGAAGGCGAAAGGGTCGGGCCGGTCGATTGACGGTTTCGACTTGTTCAAAGAACTATCGAAGAACGAAGACATCTTGCCGCACTTCGGTGGCCACCCGGCCGCAGCCGGGATGACGCTGTTATCGGAAAACGTGGCCGAACTGCGCCGTCGTCTGAACGAACAAGCCGAATCGATTCCGGACGAGACGTTCGTCGCCCGCGTCAACGTCGACTTGAAGCTCGACGTGAACGATGTGTCGCTCGACTTGATTTCAGAGATTGGCAAGCTCGCCCCGTTCGGGATGGGTAATCCGTCACCGCGTGTCGTCGTGGCAGACGCTAGACTTCGCGATATCCGTCAAATCGGGCGCGACAACACCCATTTGAAGGTTCAGCTCGCCGGGGATAAGCGGGAACTTGATGGCATCGGCTTCGGTTTCGGTCACGTCGTCTCTGAAATCTCGAAGATGGCCCACGTCTCGGTCATGGGCAGTCTGCAAGTAAATGAATGGAACGGGATGCGCAAGCCGCAGCTCATGATTCAAGACATCCGTGTCGACGGGTTCCAAGTGTTCGATTATCGGGGCAAGAAAAATTCGCTCGACGAATTGAAACAGCTCCCGGGCGACACGACGTCGTTCATCTCGTTCCAAGGGCGGGACGACTTCCCGCTCCACGACCTTGATACGCCGCTCAAGCCGTTTGTCGTCTTGCTCGATTTGCCGGACGAGGAAGACGTATTGGCGGACTTGTTGACCGAGGACGTCGAACGCATCTACTGTGCGTTCGGACAAGGCGGCTCGTTCTTCGAGAAGTTGCCGACGCGTGAAGATTTCCGAACATACTACGTCCACATGGCGACGTGCGAACGGAAAAACCTGCGCGAAAACTTGATTCGTTTGTCAATCGAGCGAAAATGGTCAAAAAATACGATTCAATTTATGCATCAAGTATTCTCTGAACTCGAATTTCTTGTTACAATGGAAGACGGACTGCCTGGAGTGAATCCAGAAGCGCCGAAACGCGATTTGACCGAAGCGCCGTGTTATAAGCGCCGGGTCGGACGAGTCCAACTCGAGGAGCGTTTCATCTATGCGTCGTTGGCAGAACTGAAAGAGCGGTTACAATCATTGCGATCGAACAAGATGCAGGAGGCTTACACATAAAATGGATTTCAAACAGCATATTAAAGAAGTAGCGGATTACCCGAAAGAAGGAATCAGCTTCAAAGACATCACGTCACTCATGCAAGACGGGCCGGCTTACAAAAAAGCGGTCGATGAGCTCATCGCTTACGCTCAGGAGCGCGGTGCTGAACTCATCGCTGGTCCGGAAGCACGCGGATTCGTCGTCGGTTGCCCGGCAGCGTACGCACTTGAACTCGGGTTCGTCCCGGTCCGTAAAGAAGGCAAGTTGCCACGTGAGACGGTTCGCGTCGCATACGGCCTCGAATACGGCACAGACATTTTGACGATGCACAAAGATTCAATCAAACCGGGCCAACAAGTCGTCATCTTGGATGACTTGCTCGCAACAGGCGGCACGATTGAAGCGACCATCAAAATGATTGAACAACTCGGCGGCGTCGTCGCGGGGATTGGATTCTTAATTGAACTTGATGGACTTGGTGGACGTGAGCGTCTCGAAGGATACGACGTGTTCTCACTCATCCGTTACGAAGATTGACCTAGACGGGAAGCGATTAGCTTCCCGTTTTTGAATAGTTTTTGAGGAAAATAACCCACAACCTTTGACAGGTCGTCAGATTTTTTCGATAATAGTAAGTAAAATTACATTACTCATGCACGTTAACTACTACCATGCTGCGACGAGTCCAAGTCGATTGGAGCGGTAAGAAAAAGGGTGTCGAATGTTATGACCAAAAAACAAATCGTAAGTATTGAGGACCTTCTCGACGCGCTCGGGGAGTATATGGGTGAAGACGAGATTGCCGAAGTGAGACGCGCTTACGAATACGCAAAACTGCATCATACCGGTCAGTTCCGACGTTCCGGCGAACCCTACATTCTGCATCCGGTCCAAGTGGCCGGTATTCTCGTTGATATCGGGTTAGACGCGACGACGATTATCGGTGCGCTTCTTCATGATGTCGTGGAAGACACGGACATCACGCTCAAACAGCTCGCTGACGAGTTTGGGGTCGAGGTGGCCATGCTCGTCGACGGTGTGACGAAGCTCGGTAAAATCAAATATAAATCGAAAAAAGAAGAGCTCGCCGAGAATCACCGCAAGATGATTATCGCGATGGCTGAAGACGTACGTGTCATCTTGATCAAACTCGCCGACCGTCTGCATAACATGCGGACGCTTCAACATATGCCGAAAGAGAAGCAAGTTCAAAAAGCGGAAGAAACGCTCGAGATTTTCGCGCCGCTCGCCCACCGGATGGGGATCTCGACGATCAAATGGGAGCTCGAGGATATTTCGTTACGTTATATCAATCCGCAGCAATACTATAAAATCGTCTCGATGATGAAACAGAAGCGGACCGAGCGGGAAGCGCTCGTCACTTCGGTCATCACAGAAGTGAACACCGTACTTGAGGACGTGAGCATCGAGGCCGACGTCAACGGCCGTCCGAAGCACATCTACTCGATTTACAACAAGATGGTGAAGCATAAGAAAGAGTTCAATGAGATTTATGACTTGATGGCCGTCCGCATCATCGTCGATTCGATTCGCGACTGCTACGCCGTCCTCGGCATCATCCACACGCAATACAAGCCGATGCCGGGCCGGTTCAAGGATTATATCGCCATGCCGAAACCGAACATGTATCAGTCGCTCCACACGACGGTGATCGGACCGAAGGGTGAGCCGCTCGAAGTGCAAATCCGTACGAAGGACATGCACTTCATCGCCGAGTTCGGGATTGCCGCGCACTGGGCCTATAAAGAAGGAAAGAGTGTCGCGACGAACGGGTTCGATGAAAAGATCGCCCATCTGCGCGAGATTTTAGAGCTACAAAAAGATACGACCGACGCCGAGGAGTTCATGGAATCGCTCAAAGTCGATTTCTTCAGCGACATGCTCTACGTCTTCACACCGAAAGGGGACGTCTTCGAGTTGCCGAAAGGATCGGTCCCGATCGATTACGCCTATCGCATCCATACCGAGATCGGTCACCGGATGACGGGGGCGAAAGTGAACGGACGGATGGTGCCACTCGACCATAAACTCGAGACAGGTGACATCATCGAGATCATCACGTCGAAACATAGCTATGGGCCGAGCAAGGACTGGCTCAAGCTCGCCGTCTCGAGCCAGGCGAAGAACAAGATTCGCCAATGGTTCAAGCGCCAACAGCGTGAAGAGAACGTCGAGAAAGGCAAAGAGCTCGTCGACGTCGAGATTAAGAAGCTCGGCTTCGAGCCGAAAGAAGTGATCGATGACCAGTCGCTCGCCGTCGTCGTCGAGAAGTTCAACTTCGGGAACGAGGAAGAGATGTACGCCGCGGTCGGCTATCATGGCATCACGGCCGCCCAAGTCGCCCACAAGTTGACGGAGAAGCAGCGCAAAGAGCCAAAACTCGAGCTGTCGGACGCGATCAACGAATTGAAAGTCAGTCAGTCGCCGAAGAAGAAGACGGCCGAGGCCGGCGTCTCGGTGAAAGGGATTGACAACATGCTGATCCGCATGAGCCGCTGCTGTAACCCAGTGCCGGGCGATGAAATCGTCGGGTATATCACACGTGGACGCGGCGTGTCGATTCACCGGAAGGACTGCTTGAACATCATCAATGAGCAGCACCCGGAGCGACTCCTCACGGTCGAGTGGGAAGTCGGTCAGGCGAAGGAGAAGAACTATAACGTCGACATCGAGATCACCGGCTACGACCGTTCCGGTTTGTTGAACGACGTGCTCCAAGCCGTCTCGGCGACGAACACGAACATCGTGGCGGTGAGCGGACGCGGGGACCAGAACAAACAGGCCCGTATCTCGATGACGATCTCGATTCCGAACGTGAACCATCTGCAAAAAGTCGTCGACCGGATTAAGCAAATCTCGGACGTGTACTCGGTCAGCCGAGTCATGATGACGTGACGAAAGGAAGATTTCTGTGCGTGTATTGTTGCAACGAGTAAAAGAAGCATCCGTCACCGTCGATGAGGAGACGATCGGTCAAATCGAGGCCGGTTATTTGCTCCTCGTCGGGGTGACGCACGAGGACACCGAGACGGAAGTAAACTGGCTCGCCGACAAGGTGGCCGGACTCCGTGTCTTCGAGGACGCGGACGAGAAGATGAACTTATCGATTCAAGACGTCGCCGGCAAAGTGTTGTCCGTGTCGCAGTTCACGCTTTACGGGGACACGCTCAAAGGCCGTCGTCCCGCTTTCACGCAAGCAGCGAAGCCGGATATCGCCGAACGTCTTTACGAGAAGTTCAACGAGCGTTTGCGGACGCACGGGCTCGTCGTCGAGACCGGGAAGTTCGGGGCGATGATGGATGTCGCGCTCGTCAATGACGGTCCGGTCACGCTCATGCTCGAAAAAAACGCTTGACAGAAGCAGGCGTGATTCGGCATCATGAACCATATAACCTAACACCTACGATAAAGAAAAGTACGGTCACCCCACCAGCAAAGAGAGCGATGCCGAGGCTGAAAGCATCGACTGGATGATGACCCGAACGACACTTTGGAGGTGCTTCCTTGAACTCTTAGTAGGGGGAGCCGTTTCATCGGGCGTTAACCGATTTCGAGTGGCAGAGTATCGATTATGGCTCTGCAACGAGGGTGGTACCACGGGAAACTTTAACAGGCTCTCGTCCCTTTGCGGACGAGAGCCTTTTTGTATTCTAAGGAGGGAATTTAGATGAAAGCACCACGCGGCACACAAGACCTGCTTCCGGGCACGGTCGAGACGTGGCAGTATGTCGAAGAGAAACTACGCGACATTAGCGCCCGTTACAACTATAAAGAGATTCGTACCCCGATTTTTGAAACGACCGACCTGTTCACACGCAGCGTCGGCGAGACGACGGACATCGTCCAAAAAGAGATGTTCACGCTCGTCAAGAAAGGCAAGGACGAGTATACGCTCCGTCCGGAAGGGACGGCCTCGGTCGTCCGCGCTTTCGTCACGAACAAGCTGTTCGGCAGCCCCGACCAGCCGACGAAACTGTACTACATGGGACCGATGTTCCGCTACGAACGTCCACAAAAAGGCCGGTTCCGCCAACTGCACCAATACGGTGTCGAGGCGATCGGTAGCAGTGACCCTGCCGTCGACGCAGAAGTGATCAGCCTCGCCTACACGATTTACAAATCGTTCGGCCTGAAGCAAATCAAGGTCGTCGTCAACTCGCTCGGTGACGCCGAGAGCCGCAACGCTCACCGCGAAGCGCTCATCCGTCACTTCGAACCGGTCCAGCACGAGCTGTGCCAAGATTGCCAGACGCGATTGCACCAAAACCCGCTTCGCGTCCTCGACTGTAAAGTCGACCGCGACCACCCGTCGATGAAGTCGGCACCTTCGATTCTCGACTTCTTGAACGAAGAGTCGAAGACGTACTTCGAGAAAGTACTCGCGCACTTGGATGCGCTCGGCGTCGCTTACGTCGTCGACCCGACGCTCGTCCGCGGTCTCGACTACTATACGCACACAGCGTTCGAGATCATGTCAGAGGCAGAAGGCTTCGGCGCCATCACGACGCTATGCGGCGGTGGACGCTATAACGGTCTCGTCCAAGACATCGGTGGACCGGACATGCCGGGCATCGGTTTCGGGATCGGGCTCGAGCGTCTCATCCTCGCTCTCGAGAATGAAGGGGTGCTCCCGGCACTCGAGACGGGACTTGATGTTTTCGTCGTCGCCCAAGGCGGATCAGAAGTCGAAGTGACGGCGACACGCCTGTTGCAACTGCTTCGCATCGAAGGCTTCAAGGCGGACCGCGACTATCTCGGCCGCAAGTTCAAAGGACAATTCAAACAAGCCGACCGCTTGAACGCGAAGTTCACCGTCATCCTCGGAGACGATGAAGTCGAACGCGGCTCGGCCTCTCTCAAGGTCATGGCGACCGGGGAACAAGTCGACGTGCCGCTTTCGGCTGTCGCAGACAAAATTCGTGAACTATCGGAAGGAGCAGGACAATGATTGGACGCACACATATGAACGGCCGCGTGACAGAATCACTCATCGGCCAAGACGTACAATTGAAAGGATGGGTACAAAAACGTCGCGACCTCGGAGGCCTCATCTTCATCGACCTTCGTGACCGCACAGGCATCGTCCAAGTCGTCGTTCGCCCAGAAAACGAAGCGGTGCACAAGCTCGCCGAGTCGATCCGCAGCGAATACGTACTTGATATTAAGGGAACTGTCCTCGAACGTGAGAACAAGAATCCGAATATGCCGACCGGGAACATCGAAGTCATCGCCTCTGAAATCAACATCTTGAACGCGGCGAAGATGACGCCGATTCCAATCGGTGACGAGGCCGAGAACGTATCGGAAGACCTCCGTCTTAAATACCGTTACCTCGACCTCCGTCGTCCGGCGCTCCAAGAGACGTTCCGTCTCCGCTCGAAGGCGTCGAACACGATCCGTAACTTCTTGACGGAAGAGGAGTTCCTCGAAGTCGAGACACCGATTTTGACGAAGTCGACACCAGAAGGCGCGCGTGACTATCTCGTCCCAAGCCGTGTTCACGGCGGCGAATTCTACGCGCTCCCGCAATCACCGCAGTTGTTCAAGCAGCTCCTCATGGTGGCTGGATTCGACCGTTACTTCCAAATCGCACGCTGCTTCCGTGACGAAGACCTTCGGGCCGACCGTCAACCGGAATTCACGCAAGTCGATATCGAGACGAGCTTCATGGACGTCGAAGACTTGATGGCGATGATGGAATCGATGATGGGCCAAGTCATGGAAGCGACGCTCGGTCGCACGGACACACCGGCCAAGTTCGAGCGGATGACGCACGAAGAGGCGATGCGCCGTTTCGGTTCAGACAAACCGGACACACGTTTCGGTCTTGAGCTCATCGACGTCGCGGACGCTGTCACAGGTGCCGGCTTCAAAGTGTTCGACATGGCGCTCGAGTCAAACGGACAAGTCAAAGCGATCAACGTCAAAGGTGAAGCGGACAAGTTCTCGCGTAAAGACATCGACAAGCTTCAAGAGTTCACGGCCGTCTACGGCGCGAAAGGTCTCGCTTGGCTCAAAGTGACGCCAGAAGGCTTGAACGGACCGATCGCCAAGTTCTTCGACGAGACGTATGCTCAGAAGTTGATGGAAGCGACGAACGCAGAAGCGGGCGACCTGCTCCTCTTTGTGGCGTCAAAACCGACAGTCGTCGCCGACAGCCTCGGCGCGCTTCGCGTCAAACTCGGTCATGAGCTCGGGCTCATCGACGAGTCGAAATTCAACTTCCTTTGGGTGACGGACTTCCCGCTCGTCACGTTCGAAGAAGAAGACGGACGTTTCTACGCCAACCACCACCCGTTCACGATGCCAAACCGTGAAGACCTCCACTTGCTTGAGACGGATCCAGCGAGTGTACGCGCCCTTGCCTATGACCTCGTCTTGAACGGCTATGAGCTCGGTGGCGGATCGCAACGGATTTATGAGCGTGACATTCAAGAGCGCATGTTCAAATTGCTCGGCTTCACAGAACAAGAAGCAGTCGACCAGTTCGGCTTCTTGCTCGAAGCGTTCGAATATGGCACACCGCCACACGCGGGTATCGCGCTCGGTCTCGACCGTCTCGTCATGATCCTCGCGGGTCGTTCGAACCTTCGTGACACGATTGCCTTCCCGAAAACGGCGTCGGCGAGCGACTTGCTCACACAAGCACCAAGCCCGGTCGCGGACGCGCAACTCCAAGAGTTGTCGATTCGTACCGCATTGAAAGAGAAGAAATAAGCAATCAAAAGGAGGTTCGCCGCGGCGAACCTCCTTTTACTTACACGGAAACAGATGTGACCCAGTTTTCTTTGACTTCTTGAACGACACGATCTGGATTTTCCCAATGGAGCATGTGTGAAGCGGATGGGACGGGTTTGACGACGGCACCGGTCAATTCGGCGATTTGATTCGATGCATCGATTTTAAATGGCTCATCTGCTTCTGGAAGCGTCGCCCGCAACAGGATGATCGAGTTCGATTGCACCCGGCTTGAAAAATCGAGCACCTCATCGCGATACATCGATCGAATGATGGCTGCACCAGTTTTTCCGCGAGCGTGCCAATAGTAGCGGTTGTCTCTATGTACGGCAAGGTCTTGCGCGGCCAAATCTAGGAGTGGGGAACGTCTCGAGATCCCATCGTAGACCGCCATCGATTCGAATTCGCCCCAAGTCTCACAAAAAACTTCAAAATCTGTTTCGTAATACGCCGCCTCTTTCTCTGAAGAGCGTCCGCGCAGCCGCTTACTTTGATACCCACCATCGATCAAAATTGAACCGTCGACGCGGTCGCCTTGATCGATCAAATAGTAGAGGTGGATGAAAGACCCCCAGGAATGGGAGAGGAAATAAAAACGGTTCACATCAAGCATGTCGAGCACTTGATTCAGCCACTCACAAAAGCGAGGGAAGTCGTATGCATGGTCATCCTGAAAAGATTGGGACATCCCATGACCCGGTGCATCAATCGCAAGGATGCGGAAGTGGTGTTGTAGTTTGTCCGCAACTTCGATGAAACTGAGTGCTGTACTGCCGAGGCCGCGCAAACAAAAGATGACTGGCTTGTCGCGTTCGCCCCATTCGGTGACGCGGACATCGATGTCCTGGCAATGAATCATATAGCGTTTCAATTTCAAATTCCTCCAAATCGTATGTATTAAAAAAGAAGGGTCGACCGAATTGTCCGACACCTTCTCTTCATTTCTTTATCTGTTGTTAGTTTTCCTCTTGGTCATTCATCTTTTTCGCCGTTCGCTGAAGCGCGAATCCGAAGGCGAACAGCGAGGCGATCACGGCCGTCATCGTGTAGACCGAGTCCGCGAACGCCAGGTAAATGCCGAACAGGCCGAGCCCGAAGCTGAGGATAAACCAAAGCCAGAGGCTCGGATGGTCGCGTAACGCCTGCTTCATCGGCTCGGGACGTTCAACTGGCAACCGGTCCCATCGGTCACGAGTAAGTTCGAGTTGAACACTTGGCCGTTACTCTTCAAGACAAGCGTCCGTTTATCGTCACGATAGTCAATGATCATGTCCTCGTCCAAAAAGATTTTCGTCCAGTTCTTAATGAGAATCGGGCCGACGTTCGAATCAATCTCGACATCTTCTGGTGTCGTCTCGGTCACGTAGCGAATCTCGAAGATGCCGCTATTGCCACAGCCGCAACCTTCCGTCTCATAAAACAAGTGCATTTGTCCGTCACGGTCGCCTTTTAAGGCATCAATCCGCGCCTGAGCGCGTTCTGTAATCTGTACGTTCATGTGTATCACTCCTTAACTCTATTATACCTCGCTGGAAAAAAGATTGAAAAAGACGTGCTTCCCGTTTTCCACTTCCTGCAAAAAGGCGTAAACTATTTGTTTAGAAGGGGGAAACGACATGATCTCACGTTTTTTTAGTTATTACCGTCCACATAAGAAGTTATTCATCCTCGATTTCTCGTTCGCCATCCTCGTCGGCCTGCTCGAGCTCGGTTTTCCGCTCGCCGTACAATGGTTCATCGACGACCTGTTGCCGGGTGGGGAATGGAATTGGATTATCATCATCAGCATCGGCCTATTGATTCTTTACATACTCGCCATGATGATGCAGTACGTCGTCAACTATTGGGGGCATAAGCTCGGCATCAATATCGAGACCGATATGCGGGAAGAGCTGTTCACCCACATCCATAAACAGTCGTTCCGGTTCTTCGATAATCATAAGACCGGCCATCTGATGAGTCGGGTGACGAACGACTTGTTCGATATCGGCGAAGTGGCGCACCATGGTCCTGAAGATTTCTTCATCGCCATCATGACACTGCTCGGTGCGTTCGGAATCATGTTCTCGATCGACCCGCAACTCGCGCTCGTGACGGTCGTCGCCGTGCCATTCCTTGTCATCATGATCACGTACGCCAACAAAAACATGAACAAGGCGTGGCAAAAGATGTATACGAATATCGGTGAAGTGAACGCCCGTGTCGAGGACAGCGTCTCCGGCGCGCGTGTCGTCCAATCGTTCACGAACGAGACGTTCGAAATCAACCGATTCCAGAAAGACAATAACTTCTACCGCGGCTCGAAAATCGAGGCGTATCGAGTCATGAGTAAATCGCTTGCGGGCATTTATATTACGACGCGGCTCATGACGCTGCTCGTACTCGTTTACGGCGCCTATTTGACGTATCAAGGTCAACTGTCTTACGGGCAGCTCGTCGGGTTCATCCTCTATATGAACTTGCTCATCAAGCCGATCGAGAAAATCACAGCCCTCCTCGAGATGTATCCGAAAGGGATGGCCGGCTTCAAACGATTCACGCAACTATTGGACGAGGCGCCGGACATCGAGAACCGTCCGGACGCCGTCGACGTCACGGCACTGAAAGGCGACATCGCCTTCCAAAACGTCTCGTTCGGCTACTCGAACTATCGCCAAGTGTTGACCGACATCGACCTCGACATCAAGTCGGGTACGACGGTCGCCCTCGTCGGGACGAGCGGGGCCGGGAAGACGACGATTTGTTCGCTCATCCCGCGTTTCTATGACGTGACGAGTGGCGCCATCACAATTGACGGTATGGACATCCGCGATATGACGAAAGAGAGTCTGCGACGCCAAATCGGAATCGTGCAACAGGACGTGTTCTTGTTCGCGGGAACACTCCGTGAGAATATCGCTTACGGGAAGCTGGACGCGACCGACGCGGAAATTATGCATGCGGTCGAGAAAGCACATCTGAACTCGCTCGTCGAAGAGTTGCAGTACGGCCTCGATACGCAAATCGGGGAACGGGGCTTGAAGCTGTCGGGCGGACAGAAACAACGGATTGCCATCGCCCGGATGTTCCTCAAAAATCCACCGATTTTGATTTTGGACGAGGCGACGTCCGCGCTCGACACGGAGACGGAAGCGATCATTCAAGACTCGCTCAATGAACTCGCGGCCGACCGGACGACGCTCATCATCGCCCACCGCTTAGCGACGGTGAAAAATGCCGACCGTATCCTCGTCGTCACCGCTGACGGCATCGTCGAGGACGGGACGCACGATGAATTGAGCATGAAAGGCGGCGTGTTCGCCGGATTGCTCAGACGCCAACAACTATAAGGAATGGGCAGCCACCAATAATTTTTGGTGGCTGTCGTGCGTTAGTGGGGTATAGACAGGAATATAGTTGTGATGAGGAGGAAAACAAGTGATGAAAGCAATACAGGTCATCGGTTACGGTGACGTCGATCAATTACAAGTCGTCGATGTCGCGATTCCGAGCCTAAAACAAGGAGAAGTGCTCGTGCGCGTGAAGGCGTGCGGAATTAACAATACCGAGATTTGGATGCGAGAAGGGGCGTATGGGACGGACAAAGAGTCCGGCTGGCGGCCGGAAGGGGTCCAGTTCCCACGGGTCCCGGGTTCAGATATCACGGGTGAAGTCGTGAAGGTCGGCAGCGGGGTCGAGGAGACGATGGTAGGACGTCGCGTCATCCTGTTCCCGTTCACATCGAGCGGGCAGGACGGGGAAGAGCATATCGCTGACGATATGTCGTTCATCGGTTCCGAGTACGATGGCGGTTATGCCGAATATGTCGCTTGGCCGGCCGCACTCTGTTACGATATGCCGCTCGACAGTTTCGTCGATAGCGCCGTCTTCACGGTGAGCGGGTTGACAGCGTGGCATATGAATGAACAGATTGAGATTCAGCCGGGGCAGACGATTGTCGTCACCGGTGCGAGCGGTGGGGTCGGTTCGTTCAACGTCCAAATCGCGGCGAACGTGCATGGCGCGAACGTATTCGCCATCGTCGGCGATTTGAAAGATGAAGCGAATGAAAGAACTCGGAGCGAGCCGAGTCTTTTCATACCGGTCCGAGACGCTCGCCGAAGAGATTCTTGAAGCGAACGGGGGACCGGTCGATGCCGTGCTCGATGTCGTCGGTGACGCCTTGTTCGCGATGTCGCTCAAGGTATTGAAAAATGGCGGCAAGTTCTGTATTTCCGGTTCGGCCGGGGGACAACAGACGAACCTCGACTTCCGGACGATGTATTTGAAACATATCACCATGTACGGCTCCGTGCTCGGTACGCGGGCCGAGTTCCAAGCGATGCTCGAGGCGATTGAAGCCGGGAAGATTCGGCCACTCGTCGATCGGATGTTCCCGCTTGCTGAGGCGCGGGACGCCCAAACGTATTTCAAACAACGGGGCAAATTCGGGAAAATTGTCCTCGTGCCATAACGAAAAGAGAGGAAACCGGACTGTGTCCGATTTCCTCTCTTTTTTATCAAAATTAGGCGAGAATACGCCCACTTCTAAACGTGACGGGCGAAGCCCCAGTGAAAGTGGGCAATGAATCGCCACCCTCTCTTTTGGGTATAAATACCTAGAGGAGGTGAACATTATGTTGAAGCAAAAAGCGTATCGATTCCGGATCTACCCGACAACGGAGCAGGAGATCCTGATCGCCAAGACGATCGGCTGTTCCCGCTTCGTCTTCAACCATTTTCTAGCGAAGTGGGAAGAGACCTACGAGGCGACAGGAGAAGGACTGTCCTACGGTTCCTGTTCGAAAGAAATCCCTGCCTTGAAGCAAGAGTTCGACTGGCTGAGGGAGGTCGATAGCACCTCTGTCCAAGCGAGCGTCAAGCACCTGGCCGAGGCGTATGACCGCTTCTTCGAGAAGCAGAACGGACGGCCCCGGTTCAAGTCGAAACGGAACCCGGTCCAATCCTACAAGACGAACATCCAAGGCAAGTCTCAACTTCCTGAGGTGTCGATCGTCGGGAACAAGCTCAAACTCCCGAAGCTGAAGTGGGTCCGGTTCGCCAACTCGAGGAAGGTCGAGGGCCGCATCTTGAACGCGACGATCCGCCGGAACGCGACGGGCAAACACTTCGTCTCCCTCTGCGTCGAGCAGGTGATCGACGAGCTGCCGAAGACCGGCTCCTCGGTCGGCGTCGACGTCGGCCTGAAGCATTTCGCCGTCCTGTCCGACGGCACGGTGTACCAAAACGACCGCTACTTCCGTTCGCTCGAGAAGAGACTGGCGCGCGAGCAAAGCAAGCTCTCCCGGCGTCGGCTCATCGCCCTGAACCGGAACATCAAGCTGTCCGAGGCCAAGAACTACCAGAAGCAGAAGCGGAAGGTCGCCCGCATCCATGAGAAGATCGCCAACAAGCGCACCGACTTCCTGCACAAGGTGTCGACCGAGATCGTCAAAAGCCACGACGTCATCGGCATCGAGACCCTGCAGGTGAAGCACATGCAGCAGGACCGCAAGTTGAGCAAGTCCATCTCTGACGTCAGTTGGTCGGAGTTCTTCCGCATGCTCGCATACAAGGCGGACTGGTACGGCAAGACCGTCGTGAAGGTCGGGAAAACGTTCGCCTCGAGCCAGCTCTGTTCGAGTTGCGGCCATCAACACAAGGACGTGAAGCATCTCGGTCTGCGCGAGTGGACATGCCCGGGTTGCGGGACCCATCACGACCGCGATGTGAACGCAGGACTGAACCTCAAACGCGAGGCCGAGCGCATCCTGGCCTCCTCAACCGTCGGGACGACGGGGCTAGCCTGATCAGGTTCCGGTCGTCAGACCGGATCACCCAGGAATCCTCCACCTCCAAGCGAAGCGTAGGTGGGGGTAGTTCAAGCGGCCACTTTCGCCCGGTCGATGACTGAGACGAGGCGCCGGAACTGTTCAAGCCAAAACTGGAAGAACGGGCCGATCAGGAAAATCGACAGCACCGTTCCGAAAAAGACCGGTCCGCCGAGCACCCAGCCGATGAGGCAAGCCGTCAGTTCCATCCACGTCCGCATCATGCGGACCGACGTGTTGAACCGGTCGGCCAAGGCGAGTGTCAACCCGTCACGTGGGCCGGCCCCATAGCCGATGGCGACGTACAAGCCGGCACCCATCCCGATGACGAAGATGCCGAGAATGAGCCAGGCGATGTTGAGTGCGATGCCGTCAAGTTGCGGCAACCAATGATGGTCGAGAATCAGGTTCATGAATACGCCGACGAAGACGGCGTTGACGAGCGTCCCGAACTGGGGCCGAATCCGGTCCAGTATGTACTTGCAGAGGACGAGCAAGAGACCGACGAGCAAGATGATCGTCCCGACGGAAATCGGGGTGTGCCGGGCGAGCCCGAGATGGAGCACGTCCCATGTCGATACGCCGAGGTCGGCCGTAATCATCATCGAAGACCCGAGGGCGAGCAAGAACAGGCCACCCATGAATAACGCCCACTTCAAACTGATTCGTAAAGATTGTACCCATACCGCGTGCATGATGGTCGCCTCGATTCCCTAAAATGTTCCATCATCATATCATATCTGGTTTCACGACAAGAAAAAAACGCCTCGGACGAGGTCCGAAGCGCTTGGCTCACTTTTTAGGTGTCGATGCTTTTTTTGCTTTGTTCTTTTTATAGTAATCGTAGACAAACGGTGCGACCGCCGTCGCGACTTTAATGAGTGTACCAAATTTACCTTTTCTAGCCATGTTGCTGCACCCCTTTCTGTTCTAATGATGTATATTCCACCTGTTCCAGAAATGAAAACATATTTCATACAGTTTCGTCTAAGCGAACACCGGCAGCCATGTCCCATAATGGGGGGAGGAGGCGAAAAAGGTGAAGACGATTATCTGGTATCAAAACGATTTAGGGGTCGATGACCATCGTCCGCTCGAGGAGGCGCTCCGTCATGACGATCCGATTGAAGGTCACTACATCATTCCACAAGAAGAGCTCATTGAAAACCGGTTCGGCCATATTCCGCTCGGACCGCGGCGACTTCAGTTTTTGAACGAGGCACTCGACGACTTGGCCGGTTCGCTCGCAGCGCTCGGCATCCCGCTCTTCGTCCATGTCGGTCATCCGCTCGACATGTTCGAACCGACTGACCGCTTGTTGTTCCAACGGTCGATCGGCTATAACGAACGGAGGCGCGAACGTGAGGTCATGAACGCGTGGCGGGGTGATTGTCAAGCGTTCGACGGGTTCACCCTCTATCCACGGGACGAGATTCCGTTCGAGAAATTGCCATTCCTCTTCACAGAGTTTCGGAAGGCAGTAGAGGCTGAAGCAAGACCGGACCACTTGATTGAGCGCTCACCTGCGAAGGAACCGTATGCCGTCGATTTTCCGGTCGCTTATGAACAGCCGCGATATGACGCACGGACTGCGTTTCCGTTTCGAGGCGGGGAACGGGCGGGGCGAGAGCGACTCGCGGCATATTTGGCCGGTCCGGTCCGGACGTATAAAGAAACACGGAACGGCTTCGGGGTCGACGACTCATCGAAACTGTCGGCTTATCTTGCCAACGGCTCGTTGTCACCGCGCCGGGTGCTGCACGAGCTCGAGCAACATGAGCGGTCACACGGGGCGAACGAGTCGACGTATTGGCTCTATTTCGAGCTGCTCTGGCGCGAGTTCTTCCAATGGGTCGCCCTCGAGCAAGGGAAACGACTGTTCCGCGCCCAAGGCATCCGTTCGAAACAGAAGACATGGCGCGTGGACGATGACGTCATCGGGCGTTGGCAAGCGGGAGAGACGGGCGTCGACTTCGTCGATGCGTTCATGCGCGAATTGAACGCGACGGGATGGATGTCAAACCGGGGGCGTCAAATCGTCGCGAGCTATTTTGCGAAAGAGCTCGGGCAGGACTGGCGTATCGGCGCGTCGTATTTCGAATCGATGCTGATCGACTATGATGTTGCCAGCAATACCGGCAATTGGGCGTACCAGGCCGGCGTCGGCAACGACTCGAGAGATCGCCGTTTCAACGTCACGCGGCAACAAGATACGTACGACCCGACCGGTGCGTTTCGTAACAGCTGGTTGTGACGAAACTGTCATAAGAAGTCGTCGTTTCTGATTGACTTCTTTTTACAGACAGTGCTATAGTAAGGGCAACAGATGGGATACCTGAGGTGTACGAGAGCCGCCTTCGTTATTTTGAGCCAACACTTTGAATACGGGAGACCGAACTGCCATCCAGATCAACTGCCTCATCACGTGCAGGAGGACTTGTGAAGGGGACGCTAGGTCACCCACCTGCTTAAGCAGGTTCAAAAGCAGGGCATCGTCACGGCACTCCGGGTCCCATCGATTTTATTGTAAAAACGTCGCTAGACGTCTTTTTTTTGATTATAATTCCGAGTAAAATAGTGTGAGAAAATAGGATTCATTTGGAGGAAGAGTATGTTACACCAGTTTTCACGTAATGAGTTGGCCATCGGTCAAGAAGGTTTAGAAGCATTAAAAGGGAAGACGGTCGCCATCCTCGGTGTCGGCGGTGTCGGGTCGTTCGCGGCCGAGGCACTTGCCCGGAGCGGAGTCGGACGCATCGTCCTCGTCGATAAGGATGACATCGACATCACGAACGTCAACCGCCAAATCCACGCGCTCTTGTCGACGGTCGGGCAACCGAAAGTCGAAGCGATGGGAACACGTCTCCTCGACATCAACCCGGAGCTCGAGCTCGTCAAACTGAAAATGTTCTATACAGAAGAGACGTTCGAAGAATTCTTCGCCCAAGACCTCGATTTCGTCATCGACGCCTCGGATACGATTATCTATAAGATTCATTTGATCGTCGAGTGCAAACGCCGGGGCATCCCGGTCATCTCGAGCATGGGCATGGCCAACAAGATGGACCCGACGCGCATCAAAGTCGTCGACATCAAGGATACGACGTACGACCCGATCGCCAAGATGGTCCGGACACGTCTCCGTAAAGAGCGTATCCATAAAGGCGTCCCGGTCGTCTTCTCGGACGAGTCACCGATCGTGACACGCGAAGACGTGAACGAGGTCGTCGGGAAGAAAGATGCCCCGATCCGTAAAGCGAAGATGCCGCCGAGTTCGAACGCGTTCGTCCCGTCGGTCGCAGGCCTCGTCGCTGCGGGCTATGTCATCAATCAAATGCTCGAGACAGCGGGTGTCGAGATCAACCGCATCCAGAAATGAAAAAACGACGCCGGCTCATCAGAGTCAGCGTCGTTTTTCCCAATAGTCGAGCCGTTTTTGCAGCTGTTGCTCGAAGCCACGGCTCGTCGGCGTATAATATTTAGGACGTTTCCGGGCCAGATTCTCTGGCCAATAGTTTTGCGGGACGTAGCCATCTTTCTCGTCGTGCGGGTATTTGTAGCCGGCACCGTTGCCGAGCTCACGGGCACCCGGGCTATGGGCGTCGCGGAGATGGACCGGGACCGGACCGCCCTCGACGGTACGGACGTGATGAATCGCCTTGTCGATGGCGGTGATGACCGCGTTCGATTTCGGTGCCGTCGCAAGATAAAGGACGGCCTGTGCCATCGGGATGCGCGCTTCCGGGAAACCGACATGTTCGCTCGCGCGGGCGGCCGCATCGACGATGACGAGCGCGTTCGGGTCACTGAGCCCGATATCTTCGGCCGCATGGACGTAGAGCCGGCGCATGATGAAGCGCGGTGATTCACCGGCCTCGATCATGACGGCGAGCCAGTATAGAGCCGCGTCCGGGTCTGAGCCACGAATCGACTTGATGAACGCCGAGATGACGTCATAATGCCGGTCGCCCGTCTTGTCGTACTTGATTGCTTTTTGTTGAATCGACTCTTCGGCGACTTCGAGCGTGATGTCGATTTTGCCGTCAATCTCGGGTGTCGTCAACACGGCCAGTTCGAGTGCGTTCAACAGCACGCGGTAGTCACCGTCCGCCATTTTGATATAATGCTCCACGGCGGCTTCCTCAATCTTGACCGGATAATTGCCAAGTCCCTTTTGATCAGCTAGAGCCCGTTCCAAAACGACACGAAGTTCGTCTGGTCCAGGCGGTTCGAGCCGAAACACGGTCGCGCGCGACAGCAACGCCGCGTTGACCTCGAAACTCGGGTTTTCGGTCGTCGCCCCGATCAAGATGAGCTTTCCGGCCTCGAGTGCCGGGAGCAGGGCGTCTTGCTGCAATTTATTGAAACGATGAATCTCGTCTAAAAATAAAATCGTTCGTTCTTGTTCGAAGTCGAACCGGGACTCGGCCTCACGGATGACACTTCGTAGTTCATCAAGTTTGGCCGTGACGGCGTTCAATTGGACGAACGTCGCTTTCGTATAATTTGAAATGACGCGGGCGAGCGTCGTCTTGCCCGTTCCCGGCGGTCCATACAGGATGATCGTGCCGAGACGGTCGGCCTCGATGGCCCGGCGCAACAATTTGCCTTCGCCGATGATGTGGCGTTGACCGATGACTTCGTCTAACGTTTCCGGCCGCATCCGATTGGCGAGTGGGCCGCTATTCGATTGCTGAAATAAATCACTCATACGTACACATTCCTTTCGACAAACGTTTGTTCGATTAGTATAGCAGAAGGAGACATGAAGATGAAAATATCTACAAAAGGTCGTTATGGATTGACGATCATGATCGCACTGGCTCGGGAAACGGACAACAAACCGCTCAGCTTGAAAAAGATTGCGGCCCGGCATGAACTGCCGGAACATTACTTAGAGCAATTGATCGGTCCACTCCGCAACGGTGGTCTCGTCAAGAGCGTGCGCGGGGCGTATGGCGGCTATCAGCTCGTCAAACCGGCGACGGACATCACGGCGGGAGAAATCATCCGTCTGCTCGAAGGCCCGCTCACGATTGTCGAAGATTCAGAGGCAGATGACGCCGTGAAACGGAAGCTATGGGATAAAATCAAAGCCGCAATCGAGAAAGTGCTCGAAGAGACGACACTTGCCGATCTTGCTGAAGAAGATTCAGACGGCTATATGTTCTATATTTAAAGGTGAGGTGAACGAATATGAACTACTTTGATCATGCCGCAACGACGCCGATGCGTCCGGAGGTGCTCGAGGCGATGACGCCGTATTTGCTCGAACAATACGGTAATCCGTCGAGCATCCACGGCATCGGACGGACGGCCCGCGCCGCGTTAGACGCTTCACGCCGGACACTCGCCACGTGGATCGGGGCGACCTCGAACGAGATCGTCTTCACGTCGGGTGGGACCGAGTCGGACAACTATGCGTTGTTCGGCGCGGCGTACGCGAATCAACATAAAGGCAAACATTTGATTACGACGAAAGTCGAACACCACGCCGTCTTGCACGCGATGAAGCAACTCGAACGGGAAGGCTTTGATGTGACGTATCTCGATGTCGACGCGACGGGTGCGGTGACGCTTGACTCCGTTCGTGCTGCGCTCAGGGACGATACGATTCTCGTCTCGGTCATGTACGGCAACAACGAGGTCGGCACATTGCAACCGATTGCGGAAATCGGGGCGCTCCTCGCCGACCATCAGGCCTATTTCCATACGGACGCGGTCCAAGCGCTCGGCACGGAAACGATTGACGTTAAGGCGCTCGGTGTCGATTTATTGTCGGCCTCGGCCCATAAAATCAACGGCCCGAAAGGTATCGGTTTTCTTTTTATGAAAACAGGTGTAAAATTAGCGACGCGTTCTTTTGGAGGACAACAAGAACGGAAACGTCGAGCCGGCACGGAAAACGTTCCGGGTGCCGTCGGGTTCCAACAAGCGGCCGAACTGGCCAAAATCGAACAGGCCGAACGGGTGAGCACGTATCAGCAAATGGCTGAGGCGCTCTTCGGGCGACTCGATGAACTTGGAGTCGAGTATGACGTGAACGGGGCGAATCGCTTGCCGCACATCGTCAACTTGTATCTCCCGGGCATCGAGCTCGAACCGTTCCTGATCATGATGGACATGCGCGGTTTTGCCATCTCGAGCGGCAGTGCCTGCACGGCCGGGTCGATCGAACCGTCACACGTATTGACGGCGATGTTCGGGACGTCGGAACGGACGAAACAGTCCGTCCGCATCAGCTTTGGACACGGCAACTCGGTCGAAGACGTGGAACGGCTCGCCGAACGACTCTCTGAGGTCGTCTCGACATTCACGAACGGAGTGAGATAACGAATGAACTTACGCACAAAAACCCCTGCTGAGACGACGGTCGTCGTCGGGATGTCAGGCGGCGTCGATTCATCGGTGACGGCCCATCTGCTGAAAGAGCAGGGCTATAACGTCATCGGAATCTTTATGAAAAACTGGGATGATACGGACGAGAACGGTGTCTGTACGGCGACCGAAGACTATGAAGATGTCATCGCGGTCGCGAACCAAATCGGAATCCCTTATTATGCGGTCAACTTTGAGAAAGAATATTGGGACCGCGTATTCGAATACTTCTTGGCCGAGTACCGTCTCGGACGGACGCCGAACCCGGACGTCATGTGTAACAAGGAAATCAAGTTTAAGGCGTTCCTCGATCACGCGCTTCGTCTCGGTGCCGACTTTGTCGCAACCGGGCACTACGCACGGGTCGAGTATGTCGACGGTGAGCATCGACTCCTTCGTGGGAAAGATGACAATAAAGACCAAACGTACTTCTTGAACCAGTTGTCACAAGACCAACTCGCGCGGACGATGTTCCCGATTGGTCATATGGACAAGAAAGACGTCCGTGTCATCGCCGAAGAAGCGGGACTCGCGACAGCGAAGAAAAAAGATTCGACGGGCATCTGCTTTATCGGAGAGCGAAACTTCAAAGAGTTCCTCTCGGAGTATTTGCCATCACAACCAGGCATCATGCAGACGCTCGAGGGGGAACAAAAAGGAAACCATGACGGGCTCATGTATTACACGCTCGGTCAACGCCACGGTCTCGGCATCGGCGGCGACGGGGACCCATGGTTCGTCGTCGGCAAGAACGTCGAAGAAAATATCCTCTACGTCGGCCAAGGGTTCCATCATGACGCGCTCTATTCGGACGCGCTGCTCGCCTCGAAGTTGTCATGGACAGGTGCCGTCCCAACAGGTGAGTTCCGGGCTACGGCGAAATTCCGCTACCGTCAACAAGACGTACCCGTGACGATCGCACCACTTGAAAATGGCGAAGTGCTCGTGAAATTTGATGAGCCGCAACGCGCCATCACACCAGGCCAAGCGGTCGTCTTCTATGATGGCGACATCTGCCTCGGCGGTGCGACGATTGACGAAGCGTATCGAAACGGAAAACGACTCGACTATATCGGATGAGGTGATGATTTTGAACGCAAACGAATTAGGCATCCAAGCGATGCAACAAGGTGAGTTCGAACAGGCGGCCAAGCAGTTCAACGCTGCCATCGAAGCGGACTCAACCGACCCGACTGGTTACGTCAATATGGGTACGCTCCTGCAAGCGATCGGTGACCATGAACGGGCCATCGTCTTTTACGATAAGGCGCTCGAACTCGACAACGCGTTCGGCGCGGCGCATTATGCGAAGGGAGCGCTCGCCTATGAGCTCGAACAGCTCGACTTGGCGGAGGCTTCGCTTCGTCAGGCGCTCCTTGCCGGGATGAACGACGCCGACCTTCATTTCATGCTCGGCTTGACGTACAAGGCGATGGGCGATTTCGTCCGGGCGTTGCCACGTCTTCGCGAGGCGATGAAGCAGGCGCCAGAAGACGTCGAGATTTCGTTCCAGTACGGGCTCGCGCTCGCACAGAACGAACAGCTCGATATGGCCGTTGAAGCGCTCGAGCATACGCTCGACCTCGACGCGAGCCATACGGACGCCCGCTACAACTTGGCGATTGCTTACGCGTTCCTCGGAGAACAAGACAAGACGTACGCCGAGCTTGAACGCGTGCTCGAGTTGCAACCGGACCATGCGCTCGCGTATGACGCGAAAGCGAAAATGGATGAGCTGCTCGGTAACTAAATCAATAAAGCGCTTCTCGCAGTGTTTGCGAGAGGCGCTTTTTGTTAGTCCCAATAATGGAAGATGACGTTACCAATTGTTTCTGGTTCCCAATATTCGATTTCTCCGCGTTCCGCCTTGTTCAGAAACGGCTGTAGCGACAAATCGAACCGCTCATTCAACTCCGCCGCTGATGGGATTTGATATAAATCAGGAAACAAATCGGTCAGTTCGGGCACATCGATATACTCGTACTGAAACGGTTCATATTTTGAGATGCCGATGACGGGATAAACTCTGCTGAGCAGCACATAGATGCTACGTCCACGGATGGTGATGGTCGCTTGGTCATAGTTCGGGGTGACCGAGTCCCCGAGGATGATGCTACACGTCCCACCTTTACGACGGGCGTAATCGAAACAAACCGTTCGGAACGATTGATCATCGAACTCGGGGGCGGGGCAGTCGCCGTATGAAAAGCCGGTGATGCATTCTGGTAAGATGAGCGTCATGACGCCACCTCCCCGATGATCCAAACCGAAACATTAAAAATCGTCACGAACAACGCGCCGGTGAGCGCGATATAGCTCCACACGACGCCCGTTCCTGATTTGGTCCGGCGTACCCCATCCGTTAAGATGAGCAACATGGCGCCGAATGACAAAAACGATAAGGCGGCAAACGAAGTCGGCCGGTCGAGCGTAGGAAACGCATCGAACACGAAATAGAGTCCGAGCGTGAGAACGGTTAACCCAGTCATGATCAGAAGTGGGAAGAAACGCATAAAACACAACCTTTTCCATTTTCTCTCATCGTATCATGTGGGGTTGTCGAGCGTATACGTGAATCAGAGTTGCTTCGTCGTGATTTTTACGGGCTCGCCACCGAACTTCTCGTACGCCTCGTCCATGTTTTTCGTATACAGCTCGATGACGTTCTTGCTCGGGTCTTTAAAGTAGGCCGAGCGCTCTTTGCCGTTGACCGTCTCGTCTTCGTCCCACGTCCGGAGCTTCGTCGGGATGTTTGACGCCTCTAATACCTCGAGCGCTTGGTCGAACGAGTCCATCGGCACATAGAACGCGCAGTGGACGTGGGCGCCGCCCTCATCATAGAGCGTATCCCACTCGGTCACCTCTTCTTGCCGATTCGATTCTTCTTCCGATGTGAAATCACGTTTCAGCCAGAGGCCGAGACGGGTGTTCCCCCCGACATAGAGCCACGTCGCCCATGGTTCGTCCGCCTGTTCCTGTGCTTCGCTCGGCTCGGCATCGTCACCGACCCATTGTTCGACGACGGGAAGTCCGAGCTTGCCGTGCCAAAAGTCGACGGCCTCCGCCATATCGGTCACTTCTAACACGAGTTCACACAGGCCACTGATTGGAATACGTTTCGTCATACATAGTCCCTCCTTCATAGGTTCACTCGAACAGTTCCCGCTTTGATTCGACGAAAAACGTGCATAGCCGTCCAATTGTTCGGGAAATGGAATAACAATTGAGAGGGGAGAAGTGTATGCGATTGATCAGTCTGGTCAGTGTCCTTGTTTTTTCTATCATCGAATGGTTTATGCTCGGTCGTCTGTTTGCCGCCATCGACGAACGTTTAGCGACGGGCGAATGGACAAACAATCTGTTGTTCCGGGTCGTCGTCGAGTCGGAGCGGGCGTCGACCGTCCTGTTAGTCTTATTCGCGACGTTCTTCGTGCTCGGTATCATCATGCATTGGGTGTTGTCGACTCATCGCTCTTGGTCCGTAACGCTCGGGACGGTCGGGGTGGCCTGGGTCGTACCAGCCCTGCTCGCGATTGTGGCTTGGTTCATCCCAAATCCATACATCCAGCTCGCCATCATCGTGTTGCAGTTGTCGTTCATCCCGCTCATCCCGTTCGTCGGACAGACGGTGCGGCTCGGTCATGTCGTGCTCAACTGGGGCGTCCATGTCGTTGCCGCAGGTCTCGTGTTGTTGATTCAGCGGCCATCTTTGGAGCAATTGTTCCGCATCGAGCGGACCGAACTGTTCGAGCGGCTCGAAGGGTATGTCAATTCGGGCGAGTTGGAACGGTTCGAACGGTTGCTTGAAACCGTGGACTTAGATCAACTTGAACGGATCTTGAACCGAATCGATCTCGATCAACTCATTCAAATCTTGGAACGGGTCGACCTCGATCAACTTGAGCGCATCTTGAACCTGTTCAGTTAGGCGATTTGTCCTATCGTTTCAACTCGGGCTATAATGGGGGATGGAAAACTAGCTGGAGGTGGCTCGAATGATGGCAGCACCTTACGAGTTGACAGGAAAAGTCATCCGCGTCCTGTTTCAATCGGAAGAAGAAGCGCACACGATCGCGCTCGTACGTATAAAAGAAAAGAACTTTGAGACAGACGAGACCGAGATGGTCATCGCCGGTGTCGGCGTCGGCATCGAAAAAGGAGAGACGTATAAAGCGCACGGGCGTCTCGTCGACCATCCCCGATTCGGGAAACAGATGAAAGCGGAATGGATCCGCCGTGTCGTCCCGATGACAAAACGCGCGGCCGTCCGGTTTTTGACGAACGGCTCTTTCCCGGGAATCGGACAAAAGACGGCCCAGAAGATTGCTGACGCACTCGGAGACGACTGCATCGACCAAATCGTCAAGCATCCGAGTATCTTGTCGAACGTCGACGGCTTGAAAGAAAAGCAGGCCCGTGTCATCACCGAACGGTTGAACATCTTGTATGGGGTCGATCAGTTGCTGTTGTTTTTGGCGCCGTTCGACGTCACACCACGACTCGCCTCGAAGATTCATAAAGAGTATGAAGGTCGGGCGATGGAGACGATCGAGAAAAATCCATACGCCCTCATGTATGACGTTCAAGGCATCGGCTTTAAGACGGCCGACGCCATCGCCGCCCATTTCGGGATTCAAGGGATTCACCCGGAACGGATCGCGGCGGCCGTGTTGTACGTGCTCGAGCTCGAGCAAGGGAACGGGCACTTGTTCGTCACGGCCGATCAGCTCGCGAATGAGATGCCGCGCATCATCGGCGGCGACCCGGGCGAGGCGCTCGTCTCGGCGCTCGAGACGCTCGCGAACGATGAACGTGTCATTGTCGAAGACGGGGTCGTCTATCATCCACGCGTGTACCGGGCCGAACAAAAAGCGGCCGAGGAACTCGCGCGCATCATGTCGACATCGACGACGAAAGACGTCGATATGACGACGATCTTTGATGCGGTCGGTCGCGTCGAGGAGATGTTCTCGATCGAGTATGCCAAGCAACAACGAGAAGCGATCGAACTTGCCTTGAAGTCGCCGCTCATGGTGCTGACAGGCGGACCCGGGACCGGTAAAACGACCGTCGTCCGCGGTATCATCCACGCGCTCAGCGACGTGTTCGACTGGAAGCTTGAACCGGTACAGAACCAACCGTTCCCGTTCGTGCTCGCCGCACCGACCGGACGAGCTGCGAAACGGCTCAGTGAGTCGACGGGCTTGCCGGCCTCGACGATTCACCGTCTCTTAAAGTTTGATGGCAGCTCGTTTCAAGTCGATGACACGAATCCGCTCGTCGGAAAAGTGCTCATCGTCGATGAGGCGTCGATGATCGATATCTTCTTGTTCCGAAGTCTGCTCCGGGCCGTGCCGAACGGGATGAAGATTCTCTTCGTCGGGGACCGTGATCAATTGCCTTCGGTCGGACCGGGCCAAGTGCTCGCCGATTTGATGGCGACCGACGGCATCCCGGTCGTCCGCCTTGATGTCGTCCATCGGCAAGCGTCCGAGTCGAGCATCCTGCGCCTGGCGCACGCGCTCAACGCGAAACAGATGCCGGACGATTTGCTCGCGGCGCTGCCGGACCGCCGTTTCTATACGGCCAACCAAGAGACGGCACTTCAAGCCATCTGCCAAATGGCAGGGGCCGCGCTACGAAAAGGCTATTCACCGTTCGATATCCAAGTGCTCGCGCCGACGTACCGCGGGGTATGCGGCATCGACGGCTTGAACGAGGCACTTCAAAACGTGTTCAATCCGAAATCGGCGGCCCGGGAAGTGAAGCACGGCAACCGGACGTATCGAAACGGGGACAAAGTGCTCCAACTCGTCAATAACGCCGAGGAGAACGTCTACAACGGCGACATCGGCGAAATCACGAATATCTTTTACGCCAAAGAGAACGTCGACAAGGTCGATAAAATCTATATCCGTTTCGATCAAACCGAGGTCGAGTATAACCGGAGCGAATGGGACCAGTTCACCCACGCCTATGCCATCACCATCCATAAGTCGCAAGGGTCCGAGTTCCCGATCGTGCTCATGCCCGTCTTCTTCAACGGCGGCTTCCGCTCGTCGCGCAACTTGATTTATACGGCCGTCACGCGGGCGAAGAAGAGCCTGCTCTTGTTCGGGGACGTGCGTGCGCTCGAGGCGGCGACACGGGAAGAGGAACCGGTGCGGCGGACGAAACTCGTCGAGCGGCTAGGCGGCAAGTCTTGACGTCTCCCGATTGACGTGTGATAATGACCAATAGAAAACTGAAACGATTAAAGACGATGAAGGAAATGAGTACGTCGTAACCGCCTCACCAGAGACATCTTCCTAGGCTGAGAGAAGATGGGGGTCCGGTCGACCGAAGCTAGTCTGGAGTCCCCACTCACCCTGGGCGCCTCATCCGCGTTATCGGATGTTCGAGGCACGGCTTTGCCGTGCGAACGAGGGTGGTACCACGAAGCGATGCTTTCGTCCCTTTCCACAGGGATGAGCATCGCTTTTTTTCGTTTCGTTTAAACTGAAGGAGGAATTATTGATGAAACCGCTCAAACCATTAACTGGCGCACAGATTCGCCAAATGTATTTAGATTTCTTCAAATCAAAAGGACACAGTGTCGAGCCGAGTGCCTCGCTCGTACCGGTCGAGGATCCGACGCTTCTTTGGATCAACTCAGGTGTCGCGACGCTTAAAAAATACTTCGATGGCCGCGTCATTCCTGCCAACCCCCGCATCGTCAATGCGCAGAAGTCGATTCGGACGAACGACATCGAGAACGTCGGGAAGACGGCTCGTCACCATACGTTCTTCGAGATGCTCGGAAACTTCTCGGTCGGGGACTACTTCCGCGAAGATGCGATTAAATGGGGCTGGGAACTCCTCACGAGCGATGAGTGGTACGGACTCGATCCGGACCGCCTGTCGGTGACGATTCACCCGGAAGATGAAGAAGCGAAACAAATCTGGCTCGCACTAGGCGTTCCGGCTGACCGCATCATCCCACTTGAAGAGAACTTCTGGGAAATCGGGGAAGGCCCGTCTGGCCCGAACACGGAAATCTTCTTCGACCGCGGACCGGCGTTCGGCGACGACCCGACGGATCCGGAACTATACCCAGGCGGCGAGAACGAACGCTACCTTGAAATCTGGAACATCGTCTTCAGTCAGTTCAACCATGACGGGCACGGGAACTACACCGAGCTCCCACGGAAAAACATTGATACAGGGATGGGTCTCGAGCGGATGGCGAGCGTCATGCAAGACGTGCCGACGAACTTCGATACCGATCTGTTCATGCCGATTATCCGTGAGACAGAAAAAATCAGCGGCGAGGCGTATCGCGCCGACAACAGCAAAGATGTGGCGTTCAAAGTCATCGCCGACCATATCCGGACCGTATCGTTCGCGATTGGTGACGGGGCCCTCCCATCGAATGAAGGCCGTGGCTACGTCCTTCGTCGTCTGCTCCGCCGTGCCGTTCGCTATGCGAAGATGCTAGGGATCGAACGTCCGTTCATGTATGAGCTCGTCGACGTCGTCGGTGACATCATGGTCGACTTCTATCCGGAAGTCCGTGAGAAGAAAGACTTCATCAAGAAGGTCGTCAAGAACGAAGAAGAGCGTTTCCACGAGACGCTTCATGACGGTCTTGCCATTTTGAACGAAGTCGCGAAAGCACAGAAAGCAGCCGGTTCGAACGTCATCAGCGGAGAAGATGCATTCCGTCTTTACGATACGTACGGTTTCCCGCTCGAGTTGACGATTGAGTATGCTGAAGACCATAACCTCTCAGTCGACGAGGACGGCTTCAAACAAGCGATGAACGCCCAGCGCGAACGTGCCCGGACAGCCCGCGCCGACGTCGAGTCGATGCAAATCCAGTCAGGCGTACTCGCAGACATCACGCTCGCGTCATCATTCGTCGGTTACACGAACCTCGGCACGGAAGCAAAAATTATCAGCTTGATTCACGATGGTGAGCTCGTCGACGTCGTCGCAGCAGGCGAAGAAGCGCAAGTCATCCTCGACCAGACGCCATTCTATGCAGAGAGCGGCGGACAAATCGGTGACAAAGGCCAAATCGTCGGGTCGGACTTCGTCCTTCACGTGAAAGACGTCTCGAAAGCACCGAACGGCCAAAACTTGCATACGGTCACGGTCACATCGGGTGTCGCCAAGGCAGAGGTCGCGGTGACGGCAACGGTCGACTTCGACTCACGTCAAGCGATTATCAAAAACCACACGGCGACGCATTTGTTGCATCGCGCGTTGAAAGACACGCTCGGTGAGCACGTCAACCAAGCGGGTTCACTCGTGACACCGGATCGCCTCCGCTTCGACTTCTCGCACTTCGGTCAAGTGACAGCTGAAGAGCTTCAGTCGATCGAGCGTCAAGTGAACGAACGCATCTGGGCGTCAATCGCTGTTGATATCGAAGAGATGAACATCGCCGACGCGAAAGCGAAAGGTGCGATGGCGCTCTTCGGTGAGAAGTATGGGGACGTCGTCCGCGTCGTCGCGGCCGGTGACTCGGTCGAGCTTTGCGGTGGTTGTCACGTCGGCAACACGGCTGAAATCGGACTCTTCAAAATCTTGTCGGAGTCAGGAATCGGGGCCGGTACACGTCGCATCGAGGCGGTCACAGGCGCTGGGGCTTACGAAGTGATGAACCAGCATATTGAGACGCTCGAGACGGCAGCGAAACTGCTCAAGACAAAACCGCTCGAAGTGCCGACACGTGTCCAAGCGCTTCAAGCTGAAATGAAAGAACTCGAACGCGCGAGCGAATCGCTCAAAGCGAAGCTTGCGAACATCGAAGCGTCGTCCCTCACTGACGCCATCGAAACGTTCGGCGATGTCCAATTGATTGCCAAACGCGTCGACGGACAAGACATGGACGCGCTCCGTGGCATGGTCGACGAATTGAAAGGCAAGCTCGGTTCAGCCGTCATCTTGCTCGGTTCGGCGAACGGCGACAAGGTTAACCTCGTCGCAGGGGTGACGAAAGACTTGAACGACCGTGGCTTCCATGCCGGGAAATTGATTAAAGAAGTGGCAACACGTTGCGGCGGTGGCGGTGGAGGCCGTCCTGACATGGCACAAGCCGGAGGCCGTGACGCGACAAAACTGGACGAAGCATTGAAGTTTGCTTCACATTACGTTCAATCACTGGCATAATAGAATGTGAAGTGCAAACGGAAAGAGGTGGATTCTTGTGAGCCAAATGGATCGCACGATGCAATTCAATTTTCCAGAAGATGATAATCGAGCCAACACTCGGGAAACGCTGATCACGGTGTATCAAGCACTCGAGGAGAAAGGCTACCAACCGATCAATCAAATCGTCGGATACTTGTTGTCAGGTGACCCTGCCTACATCCCGCGTCATAACGATGCGCGAAACTTAATTCGCAAAATCGAACGAGATGAACTGCTCGAAGAGCTGGTCAAATCGTATTTGAACGATCGTAGAGAGGATTAATATGAAGCGAGTCATGGGGCTCGATGTCGGTTCGAAGACGATTGGGGTCGCTGTGAGCGATCTCATGGGATGGACGGCGCAAGGTGTGGAGACGGTCTACTGGACCGAGCCGGATTTTGAAGAAGCTGTCCGTCTGCTTCAACCGATTATTGAGCAGTACGATGTGAAAGAAGTCGTCGTTGGTCTACCGAAGAACATGAACGCGACGATCGGACCTCGGGGCGAGGCGTCACAGGCGTTTGCCGCAGCCCTCACCGAGGCGACCGGTTTGCCGACGATTCTCGTCGACGAGCGTTTGACGACGATGCAAGCGGAGCGGATGCTGATTTCAGCAGACGTCAGCCGAAAAAAGAGAAAGGCCGTCATCGATAAGATGGCAGCCGTCATGATTTTACAAAACTACCTGGATCGCGCAGGCAAATAAGGAGGAATTACGTATGGCAGAACTTAGCCGTAACGAAGAAGAAATGTACCGTATTCCAGATGAAAATGGAGACGAGCATTTATTCGCAGAAATTTTCCGTATGACGAGTGACCGCACGAACAAGACGTTTGTCGTTCTTGAGCCGGTCGGTAACCCGGAAACGGAAGATGAAGACACAATCGAAGTATACGCGTTCGAAATCGAAGAACTTGAAGACGAAGAGTTCGTCTTGAAGATCGTCGAAGACGACGCTGACTTCGAGGAAGTCATGGAAGCGTTCGATATCGTCAATGACGAAGTAGGATTAGACTAATACGTGGGCGGGCGGCTAGGGGAAACCCTCGTCGCCCATCTTCATAACAGAAGAACAGGGGAGAAATGCGCATGAACCATCCATCGATGTTTGATGAGAAGCGTGCACGTAACCGGATCGTTCGGCGAATTACGGTCATCATCCTTGCTGTCTTTCTTCTAGTTATCGCCACAGGTGCCGCGGTGTCGTATGCGTTCGTGAAACGATCGCTCGAACCCGTCGACCCGTCTTCGACCGAATCGGTCGAGGTCGAGGTCCCGCTCGGTGCAGGTTCAGGGTACATTGGCGAACTACTCGAAGAGAATGGGCTCGTGAGGAATAGCACGATTTTCCGTTTTTATACACGATTTAAAAATGAATCATCGTTCCAAGCGGGGACGTATACATTGTCTCCGTCACAGTCGCTTGACGAGTTGATTGCTACGCTGAAGACCGGGAAAGTCATCGTCGTCCCGGACATCAAATTGGTGATTCCGGAAGGCTTTACGATTGACCAGGTCATCTCACGTCTCGCTAAAGAAGCGGAGATTCCGAAAGAAGAGATTTCGGCCCAGCTGAGCGACGAGGAGTATATCCGCTCGCTCGTCAATGAGCATGAGATGTTGACCGACGAAGTACTCGCCGATGGGATTTATCATCCACTCGAGGGGTACTTGTTCCCGGCCACGTATGAGTTCGACAAAGGTGTCACACTCACACAAATCATCGATGAGATGTTGAAGCCGACCGAACAGCTCTATGCCGAGTATCAAAGTGAAGTCGAAGCTTCAGGGCGCACGTTCCATGAGACGCTCGCGCTCGCCTCGGTCGTCGAGAAAGAGGCCGTGTCGACGGAAGACCGACAAGAGATTGCCGGCGTGTTTGAAAATCGTTTGGCCGATGGCATGAAATTGCAGTCTGACCCGACCGTCTGGTACGGCACCGGGGAGACGTCAATCTTCACGTCGTTTAACGACCTTCAAAACGATTCGCTCTACAACACGTACCGCTATGAAGGCATCCCGATTGGGCCGATCGCTTCGGTCAGTCGTGACGCGTTCGTCGCCACACTCAACCCGAACGATACGGATAACGTTTATTTCTACGCCCGACCACCACGTGAAGGATTCCCGAACGGGGAAGTCTTGTTCGAAGTGGAATATGAGGCGCACCAACAAAACGTCAACAAGTACCGTCCGGAGTGGGAAGCGTTCGAAGAAGCAAACAACAATTGACGGATATGCGACCGGAAGCCTAGGCTTCCGGTCGTTTGAATGAATAGAGAGTAAGAGGTGTACGACGTGGAACATTCATCCTATGAAGGTTACGTGGAAAACTTGGTCACGCCGCGGTCCCCGCTCTTGGCGGAGATGGAGGCGTTCGCGAAAGAACACCACGTGCCAATCATGGACTTGACCGGTTCAGAAGTGTTGCTGTCGCTTCTGGCGTTGCAGCGCCCGGCCCGCATCCTCGAGGTCGGGACAGCCATCGGCTATAGCGCGATTCGGATGGCCGAGCTGTTACCGGACGCTGAAATCGTCACAATCGAGCGGAATGCGCGACGTCACGAAGAGGCGCTCGGCTTTATCGGACGCTCGGACGTGTCGGACCGAATCACCGTCATCCATGGAGATGCGGTCGAATTGATTGGGACGATTGAAGGAGAATTCGATGCGGTCTTTATCGATGCGGCCAAAGGCCAGTATCAAAAATTCTTTGATGGGTATGGCGCTTTAGTACCAATTGGTGGTACGATTTACAGCGATAATTTATTTTTACGAGGGGACGTCCTGCTCGAAGACGTGTCAGTGCTTGACCGCCGTCGCCGCCGGCTCGTCCGTCTCGTAAAAGAGTTTACTGAGCAATTGATGGCACGGACCGATTATCATACTGCAATTTTGCCCCTTGGTGATGGCCTAGCAATCAGTCGTAAATTACGATGAGGAGGATTTAACTTTGATGCAACATAAACCCGTCATTATCGGCGTGGCCGGGGGCACCGGATCAGGCAAGACGACCGTGGCCCGCGCGCTCGTGGATGCGTTCAAAGGACAATCGGTCGTCATGATCGAGCAAGACGCGTATTATAAAGACCAGTCAGAGATGACGATGGAAGAACGGTATAAGACGAACTATGATCATCCGTTCGCATTCGATAACGATTTATTGATTGAACATATCAAACAGTTACAAGAACATAAGGCGGTTGAGAAGCCGGTATATGATTATGCCGCACACACACGTTCGGATCAGACGATTTTGATTGAACCGGTCGATGTCGTCATCGTCGAAGGTATTTTGGCGCTCGAGGACGACCGTCTCCGTGATTTGATGGATATTAAAGTATTCGTCGACACGGACGCGGACGTGCGGATTTTACGCCGGATGCAACGTGATTTGAATGAGCGGGGCCGGTCAATCGACTCGGTTGTCGCCCAGTATACGAACGTCGTCCGGCCGATGCATCTTCAATTTTGTGAGCCGACGAAACGCTACGCGGATATCATCGTCCCTGAAGGCGGAGAGAACTTTGTCGCCATCGATTTGCTCGTGACGAAGATTCGCTGGGTGCTGACAGAACGTAACCGCGCGTAAGGGAAATAAATCGTTTTCAATGTGAACTACTCACCACTTGCTTGTTTCGCAACTTGAAGTGGGAGTTTCTTGGGAAGACCGTGCTTTTACTAGCCGCGGTTATGGACCAAGCTCGTCGGGCAGTCCCTGCCCTGGGATGTTTCGGTCAGCGAGGCGCAACAGGTTGAGGCTCGCGTTGACGTCGCGGTCGTGGTGCGCGCCGCACGTGCCGCATGTCCACTCCCGGATGTCTAGTCCCTTCCTGCCGTCGTTCTCGCCACAGTTCGAACAGACTTGGGTCGAGGCGAACCATGGGTCGGCCTTGATCAGCGTCCGGCCGTAGAACCTGCATTTATATTCGAGTTGGCGGACGAACTCGCCCCACCCGGCGTCCCCGATCGATTTCGCCAGGCGGCGGTTTTGCATCATCTCCCTCGGTTTCAGCGTCTCGACCACGACGACTTGGTTCTCGTCGACGATGCGTCGCGACAGCTTGTGGAGGAAGTCGTTGCGCCGGTTCCTGACCTGCTCATGCTTCCTCGCGAGGAGGAGCCGGGCCTTCTCGCGGTTCTTGCTGCCCGGCTTCTTGTGGGAGAGCGCGCGTTGCGCCCGTTTCAGCCGCGCCTCGGCCTTTCGCAGGTTGCGCGGGTTCGCAATCTTCTCCGTGACGAGCGCGTCGTTCGTCGTGACGGCGAAGTGCCCGAGGCCGAGGTCGATCCCGACCTTGTGCTCGGCGGGGACCCACGGCTCGTCGTCCTGTTCGACGAGGAGCGACACGAAGAACGTGCCCGTCTTCGTCATCGACACGGTCGCCGATCGGATCTTCCCGTTGAAACTGCGGTGCTGTGTGAACCGGATGAACCCGATCTTCGGGAGCCGTACCCGGTCTCCCTCGATGCGGATTGTTCCGTGCTGGTTGTTCGTCGTGTAGGACGCGTGCGCCTTCCGTCTCGACTTGAACACCGGGAAGCCGGCCGTCCCGGCGAAGAACTTCGCGAACGCCGCATCGAGGTGCAGCTTCGCGTTCGCGAGCGCGAGGCTGTCCGCCTCGCACAGGAACGGGAACAGTGGCTTGTAGGAGGCGGGTGTCGGCGGTTTCCGTCTCGGCCCACCGCCCGCCTTCGCCTCCTCGTGGATGGTGATACGGTCCTCGAGCAGCTTGTTGTAGATGAACCGGGCGCAGCCGATCGTCCGGATCAGGAACTCGGCCTGTGCCGCCGTCGGGTGGAGCCGGTATTTGTAGCCCTTCAGCATGTCCGTCCCTCCTTTGGGCGGTGTCAGGATGAGTCTCGTCCCATTCCGATACCCGCGGTGGGGGCGAGAGAATCTGACAGAATCACGAACCTTCGTTCGTTATATCTGTCACAGGGATATCCAAAGGATTTGCAAGCAGGCGGTTCATCTTCCACCTACGCTGGGCCTTCCCTATTCGACGTTTAGAGGTGGGAGAATTCTCGCCAAATTTAGTTAAAAGAGCTTTGACACTCTCACCATTGAAACCGTGGGATTCTGAAGTGCTTGTGCGAACGCAGTTCATTTTTGTTTTGTTCAAGCCTTCAAATGAGAGTGTGCCATCACCTCTACCGAGATAGACTCTATAGGTCCCCAGGTTGGTGGACTGTGACCATCTACCACAGGTCGTTACAGGTGTGCCTACTTGATGTTTTAGCGTCTTTAGCATGACGACAAGCATCGTATCATCGGTCTGCTGCCGGACTCGATTTTCAAAGGTCGGTGGACAAAGGTGTTTTAGAGACTTGTATGTGTCTATGCGATAGATTTAACCGAATGTCGGATATGGAGAACGTCCGAACTCACGTTTATCCCATGTTTAAAAACGGGATGTGTCGGATATGGGCTTTCCCGTTCGTAAATTCTGTAATATACTAGGAGACAATGAAGGAGTGACAGAAATGGCTGAAAAACAACATTACATGACGTTAGACGGAAAAGCGAAAATCGAAAATGAATTGAACGAACTGAAGACGGTGCGCCGTAAAGAAGTCGTTGAGAATATTAAGATTGCCCGCGATTTCGGAGACTTGTCTGAGAACGCTGAATACGATGCAGCGAAAGAAGAGCAGGCAATGGTCGAAGGACGGATCGCTCAACTCGAAGAGATGCTTCGTAACGCAGTCATCATCCAAGACGATGTGGCTGATAACTCGATGGTCGCAATCGGAAAGACCGTGACGTTCTTCATTCAAGAAGATAACGAGAACGAGACGTACACAATCGTCGGTGGCGCTGAGGCTGACCCGTTCACAGGGAAAATCTCGAACGAATCACCGATTGCAAAAGCACTTCTCGGCCGTACGGTCGGAGATGTCGTCAACGTGCAAACGCCAGGCGGCGACATGGTCGTCGAAATCAAGGAAATCAAGTAACACAAATGAGCGACTTCCACATGGATGTCGCTCTCTTTCTGAGGAGGCACTTATAATGAAAATTGGAATCATTGGAGCAATGGAAGAAGAAGTGAACTTGCTCCGCAACGAATTGACAGAACGGACGGACACGGAAATCGCTAACTATCACTTCTACGAAGGGTACCTCGGCAACGTCGAAGTCGTCATTTTGAAGTCAGGGATCGGAAAAGTGAACGCGGCCATCGGCACGACGCTTCTTATTGATAAGTTCAAACCAGATGTCGTCATCAATACCGGTTCGGCGGGTGGCTTCAAAAAAGGAATGAAAGTCGGAGATGTCGTCGTCTCGACCGAAGTCCGTCATCACGATGTTGACGTGACCGCGTTCGGCTACGAGTATGGCCAAGTGCCAGGCATGCCGGCAGCGTACAAAGCTGATGCTCATCTGATGGATGTCTGTAAAGAAGTGATTGAGAGCCTCCATGATGTGAACGTGCATACGGGTCTCATCGTGACTGGTGACTCGTTCATCAACGACTCGAAACGTGTCGCCGACATCCTCGGGCATTTCGAAGGCGTCGCGGCCGTCGAGATGGAAGCCGCACCGATTGCGCAGACGTGCTATCAGTTCGGGATTCCGTTCGTCGTGACCCGTTCAATCTCGGACAGTGCCGACGAAGAAGCAAACTTGTCGTTCGACGAATTTTTAGAGACGGCATCAATCAACTCGGCAAAAATGGTCATGGCCGTCACGAAACGACTCGGTCAAAGTGAATAATCGAGAGGGATGCGTTGACATCCCTTTTTTATTCCCTTATATTAGTACCAGATACTAAGAATAGGGGTCATCAATATGAACATTGGAATCATTGGAATCGGTTCGTTCCTTCCGGAGCATCGGGTCACGAACATCGATTTGGAAAAACGAATGGATACGAGCGATGAATGGATTCGGACCCGCACCGGGATCGAGGCGCGACATTTGGCCGACGCTGATCTCTCGGTCGCCGATATGGCCACACATGCTGCCGAGCGGGCGCTCCAAAGCGCAGGCGTCTCAATTGAAGATATCGACGCGATTATTTGTGCGACGGCGACGGCGCCCTCGTTCCCGGCGACAGCGTGTCTCGTTCAGGCCAACCTCGGAGCCAAGCGAGCGGTCGCTTTCGACGTCAGTGCCGCCTGTAGCGGCTTCATCTTCGCAATGGATACGGCGAAGAGCATGATGCAGGCGAAAGGCTTGAAACGGACGCTCGTCATCGGGGCCGAGAAGATGGGGAACCTCATCGACTGGGACGATCGCTCGACGGCCGTCTTGTTCGGTGATGGGGCAGGTGCCGTCGTCCTCGGTGAAGACGACGTCGCCGCCATCGATTCCATCGTACTCGGCAGCGACGGGACCGGCGGAAAGTTCTTATATGAGAACGAAGAAGGTAAAATCGTCATGAACGGACGCGAAGTCTTCAAGTTCGCTGTTCGTAAAATGCCGGATATCGTGCTCGAGGCATTAGAAGGAGCCGGGAAATCGATTGATGACCTGGACGTCCTTGTGCCGCACCAAGCCAACCGTCGCATCATCGACGCTGCGATTGAACGGTTAGGGCTTCAAGAAGAAAAAGTTGTCGTCACGATTCAAGACCATGCGAACACGTCAGCCGCTTCGATTCCGCTCGCTTTGGCTGAAGCGGTCAAGCACGGGAAGATTTCAAACGGTCAGACGGTCGTCGTCGCCGGATTCGGCGCCGGGCTCACATGGGGAGCGAGTTGTCTAACATGGAATAACGCTAACATCACGGAGGAGATTAACGCATGAAACGAGTAGTCATCACAGGATTAGGAGTCGTATCCCCGCTCGGGAACGATGTTACGGTAATGTGGGAGCGACTGTTGAACGGGGACAATGCAGTCGATACGTTAACGAAGATTGATATTAGCCAATATCCGGCCAAAGTCGGGGCAGAAGTCAAGGAATGGAACATCGATCACTTGGTCGAGCCGAAAGAGGCGCGCAAGATGGATTCGTTCATCCAATACTCGATTTTAGCCGCTGACGCCGCGCATCGAGATAGCGGTCTAGATGTGAAAGCAATCGCGGACGAAGTCGGGATTTGGATCGGAAGTGGAATCGGTGGGGTCGAGACGATCGACAAACAAGCGAGCATCTTGCATGAGCGGGGACCACGCCGCATCAGCCCGTTCTTCATCCCGATGATGATTCCGAACATGGCGAGCGGTCAAGTCTCGATTTATCTCGGGGCGAAAGGGCCAAGCAACTGTTCGGTCACAGCTTGTGCCTCTGGGACGAACTCAATCGGGGAAGCGTTCAAAGTCATTCAACGCGGCGATGCGCTCGCCATGTTCGCGGGTGGGGCCGAGGCGCCAATCACACCGCTCTCGTTCTCAGGATTCTGTGCCAACAAGGCGCTATCGACGAATCCGGATCCGAACACGGCATGCCGACCGTTCGATGCGAACCGTGACGGCTTCATCATGGGTGAAGGTGCGGGCGTGCTCGTTCTCGAGGAATACGAGCATGCGAAAGCGCGCGGTGCCAAAATGTATGCGGAAGTTGTCGGTTACGGCATGAGTTCGGACGCCTACCATATCACGGCGCCGTCACCAGAAGCGGAAGGCGGATCGAAAGCGATGAACGAGGCGCTTCGGGACGCGGGGATTCGTCCGGAAGATGTGCAATACATCAACGCTCACGGGACGAGCACACCGCTCAACGATATGTTGGAGACGAAAGCCATCCACAACGTCTTCGGTGACCATGCTCATAACTTGGCCGTCAACTCATCAAAATCGATGATCGGGCACTTGCTTGGTGCCGCCGGCGGAGTCGAGGCCGTCATTACAGCGCTATCGATTCATGAGGGACGGATTCACCCAACGATCAACTGTGAGACACCGGCAGACGATTGTGATTTAGATTATGTCCGTGACGGAAATCGGGAACTTGATATCCAGTACGCACTCAGCAACTCACTTGGCTTCGGAGGCCATAACGCGACGCTCGCGTTCGCAAAAGTAAACGACTAATAGTAGAAAAAAGTGGCAAAAACGGGTAGGGTATAAGGGTTGAGCTAACAGAGAGGAGAATGCCAGATGAAACGATTTTTCATCGGTGCCGCCTTGTTGAGTTCAGTCCTTATCCTTTTTTTCGTTATATGGTACGGACAACGAGAGCAGGCACGAGAATTAGTACCACCTGAAGAACAAATCGTGACGATTCATGGGGAGATATTACCGGAGCAACCGAATACGCTGCTCGCCATCGACCCGAGCTCACAGACCGTGTTATCGCATATTTATGAAGGATTGTATCGCTTCGGTGCGGACGGGGAAATCGAAACGGGACTCGTCGAGACGATGACCCGATCGGAAGACGGCGCGACATACACGTTCAAGTTGAAAGAAAGTCGTACCGTGAACGGGAATACGGTCACGGCCGAGACGTTCGTCGATCATTTCCGGATGCTCGCTGATGACGACACGAACTCTCCGTTCAGTTTCCTTTTGGAAGACGTTCTGAACGGGAAAGCGATCAGTCTCGGGACGAAAGAACCAGAGACGCTCGGCGTGAAGGCGGTCGATGCGCGGACACTCGAGTTGACACTCGAACGTCCGATGGAAGGGTTCGAGCAGATTTTGGCGATGCCGGCCTTTCTGCCGCAGACGATGGTCGGCGAATGGCAAGAGCTTGATGCGAACGGACCGTTTCAAATCGAATCGTTGGATGCGGCCCAAATCACACTGACGAAAAACGTGGCGTATTATGATGCCGACCGTGTCACGCTTGAAAAGATTATGCTGTTGGCGGATGAAGGATTGGATTCAGAACCGGATGGCATCCATCCGATTCCGTACGGCACGGACGAAGCGACCATCGATTCGCTTGAAGGAAAGCTCGTCGACGTCCCGCGGAGCGGCGTCTTCTATTTGAAACCGAATGTGGATGAGTATCCGTTCGATGATGCCGATTTCCGGCGCTCGCTCGCGCTCGCTTTAAATCGGGAAACCTTGGACGATTCGCTCGCCCGGGCCGAAGTGACGACCGAACGATTGCTCGTCACCGATGAAGCGGAACTCAATCCTTCACTCGATGGGGAAGCGGCCGCGCTGTTCGAGGAAGTGCTCGAGCGGCTCGAGGAAGACGAGATTGAAATCGAGTTGCTCAGTTTTGTCGATGATGAAGCGCGACAAATCGCCCAGACGATTGAAACGGAACTTGAACAACTTCCGGGTCTGCAAGTGAACGTCGTCGAACTCCCTCTCGGGGACAAGGTTAGGAAAGAAGTCGCAGGCGAATATGCGTTGTCCCTTTCTGGATGGCAACCGGACTATCCGGCATTCAGTGCCTATTTGACCCAATACGAGACAGATAATTATTTGAATTCGAGCGGATTTGCCGACCGAACGTTTGATCGATTGATGAATCAGGCCCGTTCGACCGAAGAGCTTGAAGCCCGCAACGACGTGTATCGCGAGGCGGAAAAACGACTGTTGGAAGAAGCTGTCGTTATTCCAATCTACCAAGCTGGAAGATCTTACACGGTCGATTCCAAATATGCGGAAATCGGCTTTCCGGTCATCGGTCCTTCGTACGTCCTAACATTTTCTAAAGTTTATGAAAAATGAGCTAAAAGCTCGTCTCTGTAGGCGGGCTTTTAGCCTATAGTAAAAATTTTTTAGAAAAATCAAAATAAACACTTTGCAAAATTATCAGAATATTGTATTATTGCTTCAACGGGATTGTGGTAACAAATTTTGTAAAGTGAACTATCAGAATTTTCTACCATCGTTCATTTCGTTAAAACGAAAAAAATCAGGGGGTCATCGCAATGAATAAGAAAAAAGGTTTTGCTTTAGCAACGTCGGTAACACTTCTATCTAGCGCATTCCTAGCGGCATGTTCGACAGGTGAGGAAGAGGGAGCAACAACTGATAATAATGCATCAGAAAATACTGATGAAGCGCAAGTCCTCAACTTGCTCGATAGCTCAGACATCCCTTCACTTAACCCAACGCTTGCAACAGACGCAGTTTCATTCAACGTCTTGAACAACGTTAACGAAGGTCTCTATCGTATGGACGACGAAGATAACCCGACACCAGGGATCGCGGAGTCACACGAAGTTTCTGAAGACGGGAAAACGTACACGTTCAAAATCCGTGAAGGCGCAACTTGGTCTAACGGCGAGCCTGTAACGGCTAACGACTTCGAATACGCTTGGAAAGAAGTCCTTAACCCGGACAACGCATCACAATACGCTTACGTTATGTCAATCATCGAAGGTGCTGAAGCCTATAACACAGGTGAAGGTGAGCGGGACGCTGTCGGCGTCAAAGCTACTGATGAGCAGACACTTGAAGTTAAATTGACTGCACCAGCTAAGTACTTCCTCGGTCTCACAAGCTTCGGCGTATTCATGCCTAAACTTGAGTCGTTCGACAAAGAGCAAGGCGAGAACTTCGGTACATCTGCAGAGACAACTCTCTACAACGGACCGTTCAAACTCGAAAGCTGGGAGCGCGAGCAAGGCTGGAAAATGGTCAAAAACGACGACTACTGGGATGCTGAAGCCGTCAAACTTGACGAAATCAACGTTAAAGTCGTTAAAGAAGTTTCAACAGGTGTTAACTTGTACGAAAACGGCGACGTTGACCGCACTGGTTTGACTTCTGAACTCGTTGCTCAATACCAAGACCACGAAGACTTCTCGACTGTCCTTGAGCCAACACTCTTCTACCTCCAGTTCAACACTGCGGTTGAAGCACTCGACAACCAAAACATCCGTAACGCGATCGACGCGGCATACGATAAAGCAGCGATCTCTGAAACGCTCCTTGCGAACGGTTCAATCCCTGCCAACTTCCTCGTACCAAAAGACTTCGTAACTGGACCAGACGGCGCAGACTTCCGTGAAGCGAACGGCGACATCGGCGGCTACGATGTGGACAAAGCGAAAGAACTTTGGGAAAAAGGACTTGAAGAAATCGGTCAAGACTCTGTCGAAATCGAGCTCCTCAACTATGACTCAGAATCTGCGAAGCAAATCGGTGAGTTCATCAAAGGTGAACTTGAGAAGAACCTTCCAGGCATTACGCTTACAATCAAGCAACAACCGTTCAACAACAAACTTGACCTTGAGAACAAAGGTGAGTTCGAGTTGACATTCGCTGGATGGGGCCCTGACTACCAGGATCCAATGACATTCGTTGACCTCTTCGTCACTGACGGACCATACAACCGTGGTAAGTGGTCGAACGAAGAATTCGACAAACTCATCGAATCTGCGAAATCAAGCACAGATGCTGAACAGCGTTGGGCTGACCTTCAAGCTGCAGAGAAAATCGTTCTTGAAGAGAACGCGATCTCACCAGTTTACCAACGTGGATCGGCTCGCCTCACGAAGCCATACGTTAAAGGAATCGTTGAGCACGCGTTCGGCGCTGACTACTCGTACAAGTGGGCTTACATCGAAGGCAAAGAGCAATAAGAAACAACAAGCATACAAAAAAAGAGACGGGGACGCCTGTCTCTTTTTTTGTGCCTTCAATTTGAGCCACTTTGCACAAAAAAGCCGCCCTTTGATTATAAAAGGCGGCTTCATGTTATTTCTTCACTTTGGCCCGTTTCCGGGTGAGCCCCATCGCTTTCTCGATTTTGGCGAGGTTTTTGTTGGCGACGGCTTCTGCTTTCTCACGTCCCGCATCGAGGATGGCGTCGAGCTCAGCTGAGTCAACGAGTTCGTGATAGCGATTCTGAATCGGCTCGAGCATGGCGACGACCGCTTCGGCGACGTCTTGCTTGAACGTTCCATAATTCGAATCTTTGTAACGCTCGACGAGTTCATCAATTGGGGTATCAGTCGAAAGCGAGTAAATCTCAAGCAAGTTCGAGATGCCCGGTTTATTCTCGCGGTCGAAGCTGATGACACCGCTCGAGTCCGTGACCGCGCTCTTGATTTTCTTACGGATGAGGTTCGGCTCATCGAGCATCGAGATGAATCCTTTCACATTCGCATCTGACTTCGACATCTTTTTGACGGGGTTCGTCAAACTCATGATGCGTGCGCCTTCTTTTTGAATGAGCGGCTCAGGAATCGTGAACGTCTCATAGTATCGCTTGTTGAAGCGTTCGGCTAAATCACGCGTCAATTCGACGTGTTGTTTTTGGTCATCGCCGACCGGGACGAGTTCCGTGCCGTACAAGAGAATGTCGGCCGCCATCAATGTTGGGTAGACGAACAGGCCAGCGCCGATGTTTTCACTGTTCTGTGATTTGTCTTTATACTGTGTCATCCGGCTCAGTTCACCCATGCCGGCGATACATGTCAACATCCATCCGAGTTGGGCGTGGGCCTTCACTTCCGATTGGACGAAAATCGTCGACTTCTCCGGGTCGAGTCCGCAAGCAAGATAGAGTGCCGCAAGCTTGCGCGTGTTATCCATTAACTCGACGCGGTCGAGTTGAACCGTGATGGAATGGAGATCGACGACACAGTAAAACGCTTCATGTTCTTCTTGTAACTCGACGAACTGTTTCATCGCGCCTAAGTAGTTACCAAGCGTCACGACGCCGGTCGGTTTAATGCCAGAAAAGATTTTTGCCATGATTGCACCTCCAGAGAATATAAAAAACCACGGTTCCCCGCCCGATAAATCGGGACGAATAACCGCGGTGCCACCCAAATTTGCATGAAACTCATGCCACTTGATCGCGTTAACGGGCGTGACCGTCTCGCCGTACTCTCTTTCAGGCGAGCCACTCCGAAGTCCATTCGCTCGACGCTTTCCATCTACTCGCAGCAACGTAGACTCTCTGGGGGAAAGGGGATTCGAGGTACTTGTCTTCTTCCTTGTGTTTCCTATTGTTCTAGCCATAGTGTAGCATATCGACCGCGAAATCGGAAGGTCAAACGAGCGTGATCACGTAGGAAAGAATGACGCTCGCGACACCGACGTACACCCAACGCCACGCCGATCGTCTTTGGTCGGCTCGTTCTTCCGGTGACGCTTCTTCGTCTTCCTCGTAGTCCGGATCGATTTCTTTCAGCTTGGCCCGGCGATTGCGTTTGAACCCGTACATGAATCCGTCGAATAACCCGGTGGCACCCATATGAGAAAACATACCGACGGCGAAGACGAGGATGCCGGCCACGAACAAGCCGCCGCTCAAATGGAACCAGAACGTCTCGTCTTGATAGTAGGAGACAGTGGACCAAATCGTATAGGCAATTGTGACAATTCCCCAAACGATTAATATACTTCTAAAATTTTTCAATGTGACAAACTCCTTTCAATGTGGATGCGCTTCTTCGAGTCATCCGCCCTTTGGCTCTATGATACCCGTTGTTCGGTATATATGGCGAGAAGTTCGTGTCAAAAATGACAGCGGTTTATTGGGGAGTTGACAGTTTGATTAAAAATTTTTTACAATAGCCCTAACGTTCTTGTGTCGGATACAAAATGAAATATTCAGAAAATTAAAGAAAAAGTAAGATGTTACGGTCCGACAAAACGCCATGCTTCACGATACAGAAAGGGGACATCGCAATGAAGAAAAAATCGATTTTGCTCATGATGACACTCATCTTGGCACTCGGTTCAGTGCTCGCCGCTTGCTCGACTGGCGGAGACTCTGACGGCGGTTCGTCTTCGAACGGAGAAAAGATTCTCCGCTTGACGGACACGTCTGACATTACAACAGCTGACCCGGCGCTCGCGACGGACGCTGTGGCGTTCAACTTGATCGCCAACACGATGGAAGGTCTCTATCGTCTTGACCAAGACGGAAATGCCGTTCCAGCTATCGCCGCAGGAGAACCAGAAGTGAGTGCAGACGAAACGGTCTACACGTTCACACTTCGTGACGCGGAATGGTCAAACGGCGAACCTGTCACAGCGAACGACTTCGTCTACGCTTGGCAACGCGCTGTGGATCCTGAAACAGGTTCACAATATGCGTACATCATGAACACGGTTAAAAATGCCGAAGCCATCAACACGGGAGAGCTTCCAAAAGAAGAGCTCGGTGTGAAGGCAATCGATGAGAAGACACTTGAAGTCACACTCGAGCGTCCAGACCCATCGTTCATCTCGCTCACATCGTTCGGTACGTTCACACCAATCAACGAAGCGTTCGCCACTGAAAAAGGTGCGGACTTCTCAACGTCACCAGAAAACCACATCTACAACGGCCCATTCACATGGTCGGAGTGGGATCGCGAGCAAGGATACGTGTTGGCGAAAAACGAATCATACTGGGATGCAGAGAATGTAGCTTTAGAGAAAGTCGACGTTCGTGTCGTCAAAGACACATCGACAGTCGTCAACTTGTATGAAGCAGGAGAAGTCGACTACGCCGGCCTCTCGTCTGAACAAGTTGCCGCGTTCCAAGAGAACGATGACTACAGCACAGGTCTTCGTTCAACAGTCGGGTACTTCAAGTTCAACCACGAAGATGAACTCTTTGCTGACGTCAACGCCCGTAAAGCAGTTGCTCGTGCGGTCGATCCAACCGGGATTATCGATCAACTCTTGAACAACGGCTCAATCGCAACGACTTCGTTTGTCCCTAAAGAATTCATCAAGTATGAAGACGGAACGGATTATGCAGAAGGCGTGACACACTTTGAGACGAACGCTGACGAAGCAGCATCACTTTGGGAAGAGGCGACTGGCGGCGAAGCTGTCACAATCGAACTTCTCTCATTCGATAGCGAAGTAGCGAAACAAATCTCAGAGTACATGAAAGGCCAACTCGAATCGAACTTGCCGAACGTGACCGTGAACATTTCACAACAACCGTTCAACAACAAGCTCGAACTCGAAGCGAACGGAGAGTATCAGATGTCATTCGCCCTTTGGGGACCTGACTATCAAGATCCGCTCACAAACCTTGGCATCTTCACATCTGACAACGGTCAGAACGACATCAACTACAAGTCGGCAGCATACGACAAATTGATTGATGAAGCATCAGCTGAAACAGCGATCGATGCGCGTTATGACAAGTTTAAAGAAGCAGAAACGCTCTTGATTGAACAAGACCAAGCCATCATGCCGCTTTACCAAGCGGGTGTCGCTTACTTGCTCCGTCCGAACGTCGAAAACTTCAACCGTCAACTATTCGGTGCTGACTACCAGTACAAATACGTCGATATCAACTAAATGAGAAGGGGGCATGCACCATGCATGTCCCCCCTTTTCTAAAAAAAAATTAGAAATCAGAGAAAAAACTATTCAAAAGTTTTGTTGGTAAAGTATAATGTAGTAACAGTGAAAATTCAGAATACTTTACAAACTAAGCATTCTTCAATTTTCATGTGCTGTGCTAAGAGCCTTGAGATGACGTTTGACCTATTCTTTCAGAAAATTCCTTTCATTTTGTGAATTCATGAAAAGGAAAATATGTCATAGTGATGCTGTTGGTGCAAGCATAGACACATTAGAAAAACAGGGGGTATTTATTTATGGGACGTTATATTCTTCAGCGGCTGACTTACGGCCTCATCACGTTCTTCTTGATTGCGACGTTCACGTTTTTCCTGATGGACCTGCTTCCAGGTTCGCCTTATCAAAACCAGGAGAAACTGACAGAGACACAAATTCAGCTCTTGAACGACCGTTACGGACTCAATGATCCGCTTCCAGTTCGTTATGCGACATACTTAGGAAACCTTGTGCAAGGGGACCTTGGTGTATCATTCCGTACGGCCAACCGGCCAGTGACGGAATTGATTATGGAACGAATCGGACCTTCAGCTCAATTAGGGATCCAAGCCCTTGTGCTTGGGACGTTTGTCGGATTGTTGCTCGGAATCGTGGCAGCCATTCGTCATAACACGTACATTGACTATGGTTCAATGTTCGTATCGGTAATCGGGATTTCTGTCCCATCATTCGTCTTTGCAGCCCTTCTTCAGTACTATGTTGGGGTTAAGTTGCAATTACTCCCTGTTGCGTTCTGGGATTCTCCGGCGCATACGATTTTACCGACCATCTCGCTCTCGCTCGGGGTCACGGCATCGATTGCCCGTTTCGTCCGGACCGAGATGCTAGAAGTTACCGGACAAGATTACGTCACGCTCGCGAAAGCGAAAGGGTTGACCGGGAATGCCATCGTTTGGAAGCACATGGTGCGTAACGCGATGATTCCTGCCATCACAATCCTTGGACCAATGACGGCCGGTCTATTGACTGGTACGTTCGTCATCGAAAAAATCTTTGCGGTACCTGGACTCGGAGAATTGTTCGTCACATCTATTACGTTGAATGATTACTCGGTCATCATGGGCACGACGCTCTTCTTCTCTGGCCTGTTCATTATTATCATTCTACTAGTCGACTTGCTCTACGGAGTCGTTGACCCACGTATTCGTCTTGGGGGGAATAACTGATGATTGAAAACAAAAAGAATTTCGAGCAGTTCGACCAAGACATGTTCCAACGTGTCGAGATGAACGAACAGCTCGCTGAACGTATTTCCGGTAAAAGCTTGAACTTCTGGCAAGATGCATGGATGCGCTTAAAGAAAAACAAAGCAGCCATCTTGTCGTTATCGATTATCGTCATTCTTGTCTTGCTCGCGCTATTCGGCCCGATGTTGTCTGGCCGTGACGCTTATACGCAAAACATCTCACAAGCCAAACTCCCGCCTAAAGTCACAGGACTTGAGTGGGCTGGGTTTGACGGGATGGCCAACCTCGGTGGCCGTGATATCGACTTCTATGAACAAAAGAACGTCGAAGAGAACTTCTGGTTCGGTACGGACTACCTCGGCCGTGATCTTTGGTCACGTATTTGGGAAGGGACACGTATCTCGCTCTTCATCGGTTTAATGGCCGCTATCGTTGATACGGTCATCGGTGTCGCTTACGGTGGGATCTCGGCTTACTTCGGTGGCCGTACGGATAACATCATGCAGCGGATCGTTGAGATTTTGACTGGTGTTCCTAACTTGATTTTGATTATCTTGTTCATCTTGATCTTTGACCCAGGTGTCTTCACCATCATCTTGGCGATGACCATCACCGGCTGGATCGGGATGAGTCGACTCGTCCGCGGTCAAATCTTGAAATTGAAAAACCAAGAGTTCGTCTTGGCTGCCCGTACGCTCGGTGCCTCAAGTACTCGTTTGATTTTCAAACACTTGATTCCGAACACACTCGGCGCCATCATCATCACACTTATGTTCACGATTCCAGCTGCCATCTTCTTCGAGGCATTCCTTAGTTTCATCGGGATCGGACTTCAACCGCCACAAGCATCACTTGGTACGTTGATTAACGACGGATACAAAGAGTTACGGACATTCCCGTACTTGCTCGTCATCCCGTCAGTCATCATCGTCTTGCTCATGGTCAGCTTCAACTTGCTCGCCGATGGCTTGCGTGATGCGTTCGACCCGAAAATGCGTAAATAATTATAGAAACAGGGGGACTCGTGCATGGAAACGATTTTATCTGTCCGAGACTTAGCGGTCTCGTTCCATACGTATGCTGGAACGGTACAAGCCGTTCGCAACGTATCGTTTGATTTGAAAAAAGGCGAGACGCTCGCCATCGTTGGGGAATCGGGTTCTGGTAAATCCGTCACATCGAAAGCGATTATGCGTCTCATTCCAAACCCGCCAGGTGAAATCACGAACGGAGAAATCTTGTTCGAAGGAAAAGACTTGGCGAAGTTGTCGGAAAAAGAAATGCTTAAAATTCGTGGGCGCGATATCGCGATGATCTTCCAAGATCCGATGACATCGCTCAACCCGACGATGACGATTTACAAACAGATTGCCGAAGGTTTGAAGCAACACCAAGGACTCACGGGTGAGGATGCGAAGAAGCGTACGCTTGAATTGCTCACACTCGTTGGGATTCCAAACCCAGAGGCACGTCTGAAGCAATATCCGCACCAATTGTCAGGTGGGATGCGTCAGCGGATCGTTATCGCGATCGCGCTCGCATGTAACCCGAAAGTATTAATCGCCGATGAGCCGACGACGGCACTCGACGTAACGATTCAAGCTCAGATTTTAGAGCTGTTGAAAGATATCCAGCAAAAGACGGGCACAGCGATCATCTTCATCACGCACGACCTCGGTGTCGTTGCGAACATGGCAGACCGCGTTGCCGTCATGTACGCTGGTAAAATCGTTGAGAAAGGGACGGTCGACGAAATCTTCTACGAGCCACGTCACCCATACGCATGGGGCTTGCTCGGATCGATGCCGCGTCCGACCGATGACCCGAACGAGGCGCTCCCGGCCATCCCGGGTACACCGCCAAACTTGCTCAACCCACCTAAAGGCGATGCCTTCGCACCACGTAACCCGTATGCGATGAAAATCGACTTTGAAAAAGAACCACCGATGTTCCAAATTAGCGACACACACTATGCGGCGAGCTGGTTATTGCACCCACAAGCCCCGCAAGTGAGCCCGCCGAAAGCGATCCGTGACCTTGCGCTCAAGTATCGTCCGGACAGCGCGTTCGCGAAATCGATTTTGAAAGGTGGTGCTGAATAATGGAACGCGAGAAATTACTCGAAGTAAAAGACCTGAAGCAGCACTTTAAAATTGGCCGAGGCCGCGTCGTCAAAGCTGTCGACGGCATCTCGTTCGATATTTATAAAGGTGAAGTGCTCGGACTCGTAGGTGAGTCTGGATGTGGGAAATCGACGACAGGTCGTACCATCATCGGACTTTACGATGCAACAGACGGGGACGTCATCTTCAAAGGTGAGAACGTCCACGGCAAGAAGAGCAGCGCCGATAAGTTGAAGTTTAACCGGGCGATGCAAATGATTTTCCAAGACCCATATGCATCCCTCAACCCGCGTATGACCGTCGCTGATATCATCGCCGAAGGCATCGATATCCACGGTCTTGCCAAGACGAAAGAAGACCGGATGAACCGCGTCTATGACCTTCTCGAGACAGTTGGTCTTACGAAAGAGCACGCGAGCCGTTACCCGCACGAATTCTCGGGCGGTCAGCGTCAGCGAATCGGGATTGCCCGCGCTCTCGCGGTCGAACCGGACTTCATCATCGCCGATGAGCCGATTTCAGCTCTCGACGTATCGATTCAAGCCCAGGTCGTCAACTTGATGAAAGAATTGCAACGCGACCGTGATCTCACGTACTTGTTCATCGCCCACGACTTGTCGATGGTCAAGTATATCTCGGACCGAATCGGAGTAATGTATCAAGGTCACCTCGTCGAGCTCGCTCCTGCAGCGCGTTTGTACGAGAACCCGCTCCACGCCTATACGAAGTCACTCCTCTCGGCGATCCCACTTCCGGATCCAGAGCATGAGCGGACACGTAAACGGATCGTGTATGAGTCGAAGTCACTCGGTGCCGTCGGACGTTCGGATGAGGATTCAAGCATCCCGCCACTCCGTGAAGTCGAGCCAGGCCATTACGTCTCATTGACAGACGAAGAGTACGAAGCGTACAAAGCACAACTCGTGTAATTCAAAAGTCCCGCATCCAACCGGATGCGGGACTTTTTTGGGCAAATAAAAACACCGTCTAGGATGACGGTGTCAGGCGTTTGAGATACGTGGCAAATTCGAAAGCCGGTCGACGACTGCATCGATCAAGCGGACGCGGGCCAGGGCGTCTTCGATGTCCATCGTCTCATAATGGTGCAGTCCGCCAGGTTGTTCGACGTACGTGTCCGCATCATGCACGAGTTGTTGGAGCGGCGTCCGTTGAATCCGGTTGGGCGGCAAGTAGGAGTCGGTGTGAAGTAAAATCATGACCGAGATTTCTTTCGCGCGGGCTGGATCTTCGCCAAGGCGAATCAACAGCTTGTGGGCGCGTTCGGCGCCTTTAATGGCATGGATATCGTTTTGACGATACAAATCATAATTCCATTTCCCTTCGGTGTACCATTCATAATGACCGATGTCATGGAGCAGGGCGGCTTTCGTCGCCAAATCCGTATCGAGGCCTCGTCGCGTCGCCAATTCGAGAGCGCGTTCACACACATCGACGGCGTGTTTCAAGCCAGAACGGGTCAAGTATTTTTGGGTGACCGGGTGCTGCATAATCGTCTCTAACGTAATTCTCATCATCGCTCTCCTCCTTGGTGATTTCAAAGGTTATTTCTATTAACTATACGGGAATCAAATAGGAAAAGCAAATCTGGAACGTGTGAAATGATGAAAAACTTGGAAATTGTTCAACCATTTTCATAAGAATGTGCTATAATTTAATTGTAGATTAGTGCAAGTTCAAGATTTTCAGATTCAGTAACGGTCGGTCCGGTCCTTTTAGCGTTGGGGGTGAGAGACCATGAAAGAACGTAACAAAGTATTGGAACAGAAAAAGAAACTTCTGAAAGAAGTCCTCAAGAAGAAATTGAAAGACTTGCAAGTGAAGCCAGGCAAAGAGACGGTATCACAACCGGTTTCTCGAATGCCGGCGTCCTAGAACGGTCGATCAAGGGTCGCATTCTCGAGAATGCGTCCTCTTTTCTTACCCGAGTGAGAAAAGTTATCATTGAAGTTTCAATTGATAAGAATTATTATAATTAAGTGAACGATTTTTTGGGTATACAAATAGAGTCACTTGAAAAAGATGAACGAACATTTGATCAGGGAGGAACGAAAATGGTCACACTTTACACGTCTCCGAGCTGCACATCGTGCCGAAAAGCACGGGCTTGGCTTGAAGAGCATGATATCCCATTTACGGAACGAAATATATTTTCAGAACCACTCTCACTTAATGAGATCAAACAAATCCTACGTATGACAGAGGACGGGACGGATGAAATCATCTCGACCCGGTCTAAAGTTTTCTCTAAAATCGACGTATCGGTCGATGCGCTCTCGCTTCAACAACTATACGATTTGATTCAAGAGTATCCTGGATTGCTTCGCCGTCCAATCTTGATTGATGAAAAACGTCTTCAAGTCGGGTATAACGAAGATGAGATTCGTCGATTCTTGCCGCGCAAGGTCCGGACGTTCCAACTTCAAGAAGCGCAACGACTCGTCAACGAGTGAGGAAGCATACTGTCTAAGCAGTGTGCTTTTTATTATTCCGTTTTTCCGATAAAATAATAGTAACAACCCCATCATCAATAGATTGACACGTTAAAAAAAGGGTACTATGATAACAAGACAATTTCCCCTCTCCTCCTTAATTGTTGAAGTAGGAGTGAGGTGAGAAGGGAGTGGACAATCGTGAAAATTGAGCGCATCAATGACAATACCGTCAAATTTTTCATTACGTATGTCGATATCGAAAAACGCGGTTTCGCTCGTGATGAAATCTGGTATAACCGAGAACGTGGTGAGCAGCTGTTCTGGCAGATGATGGACGAAGCGCACGAACGAGAAGATATCTCGTTTGATGGTCCACTATGGATACAAGTACAAGCTTTTGAAAAAGGACTCGAAGTGACCGTGACGATCGCGAAAAACGTGATTGGCGCCGAAGACGATTCTGAGCTCGGATCACTCCTACGCTCGGCAATCGATGAGGCACGCGATCAACAATCGGTGCTCGACCAGTTGAGTGAACTCGATGAAGAAACCGAGCAGGAGGCGTGGGCTCCGCTCGCTATGGAAACGGATGACTTTGAGGCGATCATCTCGCTCAGCAAACGGGCGGGAGAGACGTTAAGCAACGTCGACCTCAAACTGTTCCACTACGATCAGAAGTATTACTTGTGGATCGATTTCCCGGAAGAGGTGGAACCAGAGGAAGAAGAGAACGTATTGAGTCTCTTGGCCGAGTATTTGACGTTCAGTACGCAGACGTTAGCGATGCTCGAAGAATACGGTAAGCTTATCCTCGATGGGGATGTCTTCGCTAAAGTCCGTCACTATTTCTAAACCCCAATCGCCTGTTCATATGGACAGGCGATTTTTTTCTAACTAATACATAAACGAGGTGTCGTGATGTTCAAGCGTTTGCAGTTGATGTTGGCCGATAGTGCCTGGTTTGTCCCGTTTTTATATGGGGTCGGGGGGATTGCCTTGACGTTCCTGACCCAATACTTCGGAAACTTCTTTCGGGAACTGTTGCCCGAAATCGTCTATTTAGATAAGGATTCGGCAGCAACCGTGCTGTCCTCGTCCTTTACGAGTCTGATGACGATGATGACGTTTAGTTTCTCAACGATTCTCGTCGTCTTGACGACGTACTCGTCACAGTTCTCACCACGAACAATCAATAACTTTTTGACGAACTCGGCATCGAAACATACGCTCGGCTTGTTCATCATGACGACGGTGTACGGGATCACGAACTTATTTTTAATTCGGACGTCGGATGAGGATGTCGTACTCGCCTCGGGCGTCAGCGTGTTGCTCGTCGTCAGTTCCATCTGGGCGTTCGTCAAGTTCATACAAACGATAAGCGTCTCAATTCAAGCCGAACGTCTCTTGTCAGCCCTGCATCGCGAGGCGTTGTCCGTCATCGAGACGCAACAGCAAGCGGTGGAGGACGGAAAGATGCACATCGTTCCCGAACGTTCGGTCCACACGTTCGAGGGCCAGGCCATCTATGCGCCGCGCACCGGCTATATCCAATTGTTCGCAAGCGAGAAACAAGAAAGCCATGATGTCGATTTCGAGTCGGTCGTGGCCGTCGGGGATTTCGTGGCGAAAGGAGACTTGCTCGGCTATTGGCTCGGAGAAGAAGCGCTCGATGTCGACGTGTTCCAAATTGGGGAGATTCGCTCCTCGATTCAAGACCCGGCCTTCGTCATCGAGAAATTGAGTGAAATCGCGTTGAAAGGCATCTCGCCCGGGATTAACGATCCGAATACTGCGATTCACGCCATTCATTACATCGGCGACATTTTGCGAGAACTGAGCCGATTACCTGAAGGGGATTTCTTATTTTCCAATGACAAGAGCGAATGGCACGCCAAACGTAAACCGATGGAGGCGACGTTGTTCGAGGCGCTCACCCCAATCAAGACGTATGCGAGCCATGACATCTTTGTGATGGCATCCGTGTTCGAGGCGATCCGAATCGCCCGACTGGAAGCACATGCCACACACGAAGAGACGTTCGAGGAGTTCATCGACTATTTCGAGGAGTCGCTCGATTTTGAAGAGTTGCATCCGAGAGAACGCGCGTTTCTGACGAATCAGATGATGCGTGCCCGAAAAGTACAGACGTAAAAGGGAGGGGTCTCGAGTGACCGCTCCCTTTTGGTACTTATGAGAGTGTATAACCACCGTCCACCGTGATGGCTTGACCGTTAATATAGCTTGACGCTTCGCTCAATAGGAATGTGACGACCGGTGCGACTTCCTCCGGTTTGGCGGCATGTCCCCGGAAATGATGGGTCATCGCCTCTTGGAATTTGGCCTCACCGCCATACAGTTTATGACTGAGTGGCGTATCGACCGGACCGAAACAGACCGCATTGAAACGTATTTTGCCTTTCATCCGATGGGCGAACGTCTTCGTCAAGGCGATGACGGCCGCTTTCGAGGCGGCGTATGGACCGAGCATCGGCGGAAATTTGACGTGGCCGACGATTGCAGCGTTATTGACGACGCTCCCTCCCGTCGCCAACAGCGGGATGGCGCGTTGGATAAGCCGGTTCACAGCCAACACGTTCAGTTCGAATACGTCGTCAAACGCGGTCGCCGGCAACCGCTCCGGTGTCCCGGGACGACCGAACGTCGCGGCGTTGTTGAATAATCCGTTGAGGACGACCTTGTCCTCGATCAAGCGGTCCATCAATGCTTCAACTTGCTCGGATTCGGCTAAATCACATGTAAGGAAAGTGATGCGTGGTGAGGCGTCTTCGAGTGCGGCACCTCGTGTCTCGTCGCGGCCGATGCCGATGACGTCATGTCCGTCCTCAGCCAAACGAAGGGCGACGGCCCGTCCAATCCCGCTCGTCGCTCCTGTAACCAAAAATGTGCCCATATTTTGTTCGCTCCCCTCAAAAGATGGTGTTAAGTTGTATAATTATGATAATACAAGACAGAAACGAGGTCAGTTTATAATATGTTGCGACGCATACAAGTACTTTTATCCCTGATTTTGCTCGCAGGTCTCATTGCCGTATTATCGTATTACTGGAGCTCGCAAGTGATCGGGTTGTTCTCGGTGCTCGTCTTTTTGACGACGTTCAGCATCCTGCTCGTCATCCTGCTCGAGAATCGAAATCCGCAGCGGACGCTCATTTGGGCCATCGTCATGCTCGGCTTCCCGGTCGTCGGGCTGTTCGCCTATTTTGTGTTCGGACAGAACTATCGCCGGAAGCGCATGTTCAAAGAGAAGGCCATGTTGGACGAAGAGACGTACCTCGCTTATCGACAGAAGGCGATGACGTTGTCGCCGTCGCTCATGTTCTCCCATGACGATTATGAGAAGTTGCTCCATTTGACGTCGTCTCTGAATCAATTACCCGTTTCGTCAAACACGTATACGCAAGTGCTGACGAACGGACAACAGAAGTTCTCGAAGTTGTTGCCCGCTTTGAAAGGGGCGACCCGCCACATCCATCTCGAATATTATATTTTCCGGGAAGATCGTATTTCTCGGGAAATTCAACGGATTTTGATTCAGAAGGCGAAGGCCGGGGTCGAGGTGCGCTTTCTATATGACGCGGTCGGCTCGATTCATACGAGCGGGACGTTCTTTGACGAGATGCGCCAAGCAGGTGTCCATGTCAAAGCGTTCTTCCCGGTCGTCCTGCCGCTCGTTTCGAGTAAGACGAACTATCGGAACCATCGGAAAATCGTCGTCATCGATGGAACAGAGGCGTTCACAGGCGGGTTGAATGTCGGAGATGAATATTTGGGCGAGCATTCGAAGTTCGGTTTTTGGCGTGACACGCATCTATACGTCAGAGGGGAAGGGGTGTCGGAACTCCAGCTCATCTTCTTGCAGGACTGGTACTACATGACGGGTGAGCGTCTATTCACGCCGTTCTATCTAGAGCCGCTCGAGACGGTGCGAAGTGCGAGTGGCGGCGTACAGATTGTGGCGAGCGGACCGGATGAGCCGTACGAGACGATGAAATCGATTTATTTCGCGCTGATCAATGCGGCGAAGAAGTCGGTATACATCTCGTCCCCGTACTTGATTCCAGACGAGGACATCATGAGCGCGCTCAAGACCGCTTCGTTATCAGGTATCGATGTCCGTATCGTGCTTCCGAGCTATCCGGACCATAAAATTGTCTTTTATGCGAGTCGCTCATATTTTGAGGAACTACTCAGCGCCGGGGTCAAGATTTACTTGTATGAGGAAGGGTTCATGCATTCGAAAGTCATCGTCGTCGACGATGGGTTGGCGACAATCGGAACGGCGAATATGGACTTCAGAAGTTTCCACCTCAATTTCGAGGTGAACGCGCTCTTGTATAACACGAACTCCGTCCATCAGCTCAAACAAGATTTGTATAAAGACTTTGAAGGGTCACACGAGTTGGAGATTCGGGCGTTCTCGGAACGATCCTACTTCATCAAACTCGTCGAATCATTGGCCCGAATGTTTTCACCACTATTATGAGGGGGAAGCGGGATGCGATTTGCCATCGGTCGAACTGGAGGGTATGTGGATGCCCTTACGTTGAGTCGGGGGCGGATTGAACCGTTTGCCCCTTTTTCGTGCCCAGAATGCGGGGAACGGGTCATCGTCAGGCAAGGTGTGAAACGGCGTCTCCATTTCGCCCACGTCAATCCTTGCGGATGCGGCGAGTCGACCGGACACCATGAAGACAAATGGGGAGTGCGGCAATGGCTTCAAGGGCAAGGGTATGAAGTCGAGCAAGAAGTCGTCATCGGCGCACGTCGTGCCGATTTGGTGGCAGTACGCGACGATACACGGCTCGTCGTCGAAATCCAGGCGTCCACGCTCTCAATCGAGTCTTACGTCGACCGGACGAAACATTATCGCGACAATGGACTTGACGTCGTCTGGCTGGCGAGCGGGCTGCAGCCCGGGGGTGTGACAACGTTCAAACCGTGGATGCGGGCCGAACTGGCCCGACGACATAGCCTGGTCGTCCCGACCGGACAGGCGTTATACCGCTTCGTCGGCTTTCCGGTCTCCATCCGAGCGGGCGTCGGGCAATGGCAGGTCGCGACCTCGTTCGATGTCTCGCCGTTCGCGGCATATTATGGCTTCGATGCCCATCGTTGGACCCAAGTCATTCGGCGGAGGCGGATGACGCCACCTTATCCGACGCCACAGTATCGCCGCCTCATCTTGAACCGACTGTATCCGCTCGGGATGTTGCCCTCGTTGTTACCGAGCTACTGTTATTTGCCGTTGCCGTCACTGTGGGGGGTCCATGTCCATCCGTTCATGTTCCAGACGGTGCTCTACTTGAATCGACGGGATTGCCCCGGAGACTCCGTCAATTGGAGCATCGAGAAGACGTGCCGCCAGTTCGACGTGACCCCGACAAGCGACTTTCTGCAAGCGTTTGAAGTACAATGGAGACAGCTGTTGAACGTATTCGACGTGACGGAGGCGGTGCGCGATTGGCACGTGCCTAAGACGTTAGACACGGCGTTGCTTCACGATTTTCGATACTTTCAAGGGTTTCAGCGATTCATGGCGAAATCGTATACAAACTAAGAAAAGGAAGTGGACATATGTCAGAAGTACTTACACGACAACAAGTACCCGTCGAGGAGACGTGGAACTTAGAGACGATTTATGCAGACGATCAAGCTTGGGAACAAGATTTTGAGGCGCTAAAAGCAAGCGTACCGGCCTTGGTCGAGTTCAAAGGGAAACTCGGAGAATCAGCGGCTTCTTTATTCGCAGGTCTGCAACTGCGCGACGACATTTCGCGTCAATTGCATAAGCTGTATACATACGCCCATATGCGCTACGACGAGGATACGTCGAACAGCCATTATCAGGCACTGAACGACCGTGCCGGTTCTCTCGCCGCCCAAATCTCGGCTCAGCTCGCGTTCATGACGCCAGAGCTGCTCGCCATCGACGAAAGCCAAATCGAGGCGTTCATGAGTGAGCACGAGTCACTCAACGTCTATCGCCACGCGTTCGACGAGTTGGCACAAGAACGTCCACACGTGTTGACGGAAGCGGAAGAGGCGATTCTCGCCCAAGCCGGTGACGTCCTCGGGCAGTCGAGCTCGACGTTCGGCATGCTCAACAACGCCGACTTGAAGTTCCCGAAAGTGAAGAACGAGAAAGGCGAAGACGTCGAATTGACGCATGGCCGCTATATCACCTTCCTCGAATCAAGTGACCGCAGCGTCCGCGAAGGCGCATTCAAGGCGATGTACGGGACGTACGAGCAATATTTGAACACGTTCGCCTCGACGTTGTCAGGTAGCGTGAAAAAAGACAACTTCTATGCGACGGTCCGCAAGTTCGAGAGCGCCCGCCAAGCGGCGCTTCATCATAATGCCATTCCAGAATCCGTATACGACGGGCTCGTGGAGGCGGTGAACGAACGTCTCGACTTGTTGCACCGTTATGTCGCGCTCCGGAAACGGGCACTTGGTGTGGACGAGTTGCATATGTACGACTTGTATACGCCGCTCGTCAAAGACGTGGACATGAAAATTCCGTATGCCGAAGCGAAAGACTTGATGGTCGAGGGGCTCGCGCCGCTCGGAGACGAGTACGTCCAAATCGTCAAAGACGGACTTGCTTCACGTTGGGTCGACGTTCGTGAGACACGTGGTAAGCGTAGTGGCGCCTATTCATCAGGCGCGTACGACACGCAACCGTTCATCTTGATGAACTGGCAGGACAACGTCAACAACTTGTTCACGCTCGCCCATGAGTTCGGCCATTCGGTCCATAGCCATTATACGCGTGCGACGCAGCCGTATCCGTACGGGGACTACTCGATTTTCGTGGCTGAAGTGGCTTCGACGACGAACGAGGCGCTCTTGAACGATTATTTGTTGAAGACGCGCACGGACCGCCAGGAGCGGCTCTATCTGTTGAACAATCAGCTCGAAACGTTCCGGGGCACACTGTTCCGTCAGACGATGTTCGCCGAGTTCGAGCACATGATTCATAAAGCGGCCCAAGAAGGCGTCTCGCTCACACCTGAGTATTTGAATGAGACGTATCTCGAGCTCAACAAGCGATACTTCGGAGACGAACTCGTTATCGATGGTGAGATTGCGTTTGAATGGGCCCGTATCCCGCACTTCTATTACAATTACTACGTCTATCAGTACGCGACAGGGATCTCAGCATCGGCCGCGTTGTCGCAACAGATCATGGAAGAAGGCGAACCAGCTGTCCGTCGTTACATCGACAAGTTCTTGAAGGCCGGTTCGAGCGACTATCCGATTGAAGTATTGAAGGCGGCCGGCGTCGATATGACGACGAAAGCGCCGGTGCTCGCAGCACTCGATCAGTTCGAGGCCGTCCTCGACGAAATGGAGACGTTATTATTTCAATAAGAAGTATGGCGTGAACATTATGTGACAATATGAACAAAGTGCTTGTCACGTGGCGCCCGTCTCGGTATATTATAAGTGTGAAATCAATCACAAACCCCTTTATTGACCGTAAACTTTCTCCCAACCTGTGATCTGTATAGATACTCGGGTCGTGATGTTTTCCGTCCCCGCGGAGAACATCGCAAAAAACCCACGGCTCCCCGGCCGTGGGTTTTGTTGTGTCATTTATTCGTCGCCCAAGCTTGTCCGCTGCAACCTGGAACAGGTCGGCACCGTTGCTGGAGTGACAGTTTTTTCAGTTCTCTCTCGATGACCGGCTTCTCGAGCTCCAAGATGAAGGCGAGCTCGGTGATGGTCGAGGCATCGTAGCGCCCCAATACTTTCTCGACGTTCCACTCGGACTCCCGGGTTGGGACGTAACCGAGCAGTTCGGCCATGACGGCCTGATAGACGTCATACGGGTACAATCCTTCGATTTTGAGTGCTTCGTCACGCGTGACGAACGTCAAAGCAGGAAGTGACTCAATTTCCCAATCTTTTAAGATCTCATGGTCAACAGCTAAAGCGCTGAGCAGTTGATTGGATTGGATATCGGCCGCCAACTCCTCGATGTCGAGCCCGTAATCGACGAACGAGCGGGCAATTTCCCACAAGTCGCTGTCGCTAGAGCCATCCTTCAAAAAGATATCGTTTATATGCAGATGGCGTAAGAAGCGCATCGCATGACGTTTCCCTTGTAACTCCATAGCCTTAATCATCGTGAGAAGGCGAACCTCTTCTTGACATCCGCCAACACAACTAGGAACCGTCGAAACCATACGGAAACGAATCAAATGCCCGTATTCAAGTTCGAGCTTTTTAATGAGCGTCATCACATGAAGTCCATCTGGATCAGAAATGTCCATGAAATAGAATAACTCTAATGGTTTATAGGTTGCTTGGATAGGAGATTCTTCCAGTGAACAGGATGACTCATTACATTGTTCTAGTTCCATTGTGTCGCCTCCTCTCGTAAACAAAAATCAAATATATCGTATGCTCATTGTAGCAACGAAAAAAAAAGGTTGGCAACGTATCTGCTCAACCTTGATTTCGACGCACCTTTTCTTCCATGAATCGAACGATTTTATTTTTAGCGGGACGAAGAGGAATGCCATGCTCGCGAAGGAGCTGTTCGAAAGCGATTTTCCCTCTCGCCTCGTCGGTCACTTCAAATTCTATTTCGTAGTCGTGAATCTCCAAATAATGACTTTCATCAAGGACGAGTAGGCCGTCCGGTGTCGCGATTTCGGCCCGTTTCGTCTCGAGACGGCCGAGGTGTTCGAGCGGTCCAGACAAGTTGAATGGAGCGAGCGCGGCCGTCATTTGATCATCGTGGATGATGCCGTATTTGAACAAGTTCTCGGCTTCCTCTTCGTTGATGGCGGCGTGCGTCTCGAGCAAGCCGACTTCATGCGGCTGCTTCAGTGTCAGCACTTGGCCGTTCTTTTTCTCACGGATGCGAAGGGCGGCACCATGGTTCTTCAGTTCGAACGTCGGCGTGTCAAAGTAGTCGTTGGCTTGCCATTTCACTTCGTCTGTCAAATCGTAGGCGGCGAGCAACATTTCGTACTCGTCTTTTGTCAACATCGATTTAAATTCAATTTCCACTTCTTGGGTCATAAATCATCGCTCCATTCTATGAACAATTGTTGGTTTATGATACCATACAATCGGATACATACGGAAAAAGCAGGGCTTTCCGATACGAACGAAAGTGGTGACAGCATATGCAATCCATGGATTGGGATCAATATTTAGTGCCGTATCAAATCGCGGTCGATGAACTGAAAGTGAAATTCAAGGCGATTCGAAAGCAATATAAATCTCAAAATGACCATTCTCCCATTGAGTTTGTCACCGGAAGAGTGAAACCGGTCGGCAGCATCCTCGAGAAGGCGAAGCGAAAGCAGATTCCTTATGATAAATTGTCGACGGAGATGCAAGATATCGCCGGACTCCGCATCATGTGCCAATTCGTGGACGATATCGTCCACGTCCTCGAACTGCTCCATCATCGGACCGACTTTAAAATCGTCGAGGAACGTAACTATATCACGAACCAAAAGGAATCGGGCTATCGCTCGTACCATTTGATTCTCGAGTACCCGGTGCAAACGATTCATGGCGAGTTCCCGACACTCGTCGAGGTCCAAGTACGGACGCTCGCGATGAACTTCTGGGCAACAATCGAGCATTCGCTTAACTATAAATACGACGGGGATATGCCGCTCGAAGTTCAAGAGCGTCTGCGGCGAGCGGCCGAGGCGGCGTTCTTGCTGGATGCCGAGATGAGCCAGCTTCGCGTCGAGATTCAAGATGCACAGCAAGTGTTCCGGGATAAAGAAATGAACGTCCAGACGGACCAAGACTAGGGGGCCACGGCATGCAGTTTGCGATTGTAGCACGGGGAGACGCGCGGTCGGCTGACATCGCGCAAGAGTTGACGAATAAATTGACCGAAGCGGGGCATTCGGTTTCGAAAGAGCCACGCATTGTCGTCTCAGTCGGAGGCGACGGGACGATGCTGCAGGCGTTCCACGAGTATATCGACCGGCTCGATCAGACGTTGCTCGTCGGCATCCACACAGGCCATCTCGGATTTTACGCCGACTGGCAACCGGATGAACTCGATGAGTTGACGGAGATGATTACAAGCGAGTCGTTCGAACCGGTGTCATACCCGCTTGTCGAGGTACTCATCGATTACGAGGATGGGACGACCGATCGACAGCTCGCCATGAACGAATGTACGATTAAAAACTATAAGCGCACACTCGTCTGTGACTTATCGATTCGCGATGATTACTTCGAGACGTTCCGGGGCGACGGGTTGTGTATCTCGACGCCGTCCGGGTCGACGGCCTATAACAAAGCGCTCGGCGGGGCCATCGTCCATCCGTCCATCGAGGCAATTCAAGTGACGGAGATGGCGTCGATTAACAACTTGGTGTACCGCACGATCGGGTCACCGCTCTTATTGCCGAAACATCATCAAGTGAAGATTGCTCCGCACACGAAAACCGAGTTTGAACTTGCGTTCGATCATCAAGAAGCGTTGTCGTGGTCGAACGTGCGCTCCATCCGCTGTGCGGTCGCGAAAGAAAAAGTGACGTTTGCCCGGTTCCGGCCGTTCCCATTTTGGCGACGGGTCCGCGAATCGTTCATTGAAGAAGGGAAGTAACCGATGTACGGATTTACATTGCGTCGCGTCGCGGAGACAACCGTCCCGTTGCGCGACTTTTTAATGACAGACTGTGGCATCTCACGAAAGATGTTGACCCAAATCAAACAAGGTGGCCTCATCCTCGTCGATGGCAAGCCTCGCACCGTCCGCTATGACATCCGAGCAGGGGAGGCAGTGACCGTCCACTTCCCGGTCGAACAGCCCGCAGAGACGATGGTCCGTTCCAAGCGGCCGCTCACGATCCTATTTGAGGATGACTATTTGCTCGCGGTCGACAAACCGGCAGGCATTGCGACAATCCCGTCCCGGCTCCATCCGGATGATACACTCGCCAACGCCGTGCTCGGCTATTATGAACAGATTGGATTGCAGTCGGCGATTCACGTCATCAACCGGCTCGACCGTGACACAAGCGGGGTCGTCCTGTTCGCAAAATATGCATACGTGCATCATCGCTTTAGCGAGTTGCAACAGACTGGCGGCTTGTCGCGGACGTATCTCGCGTTAGTCGAAGGGCCGCTTGAACCACAGACGATCGATGCCCCAATCGGCCGCGCCCCCGATTCGATTATGGAGCGAATCGTGACAGCGGACGGACAGCATGCTGTCACACATATTCTCGAAGCGGAGGCGCATGGCGCATATACGGCACTATCGATTGCCCTTGAGACCGGTCGGACGCATCAAATCCGGGTCCATCTGCGCCATATCGGCCATCCGTTGCTCGGGGATACGATGTACGGTGGCAAGACTGTTCTCGACCGTCATGCGCTCCATAGCGCTTCGGCGGCGTTTAATCATCCATTGACCGGCGAGAAGCTGTTCATCCAAGCCCCTGACCCGACTGATTTCCAATTCATCCTGTAACAACAATAGTCCCGCACTCGGATGAGTGCGGGACTATTGTTTAGTCGTCGTCGAACATATACGTTTTTGATTTAGAGGCGACGTTCATGACGAGCCCGATGGCGATCATGTTCATGATGATCCCGGTCCCACCATAACTGATGAACGGTAACGTCAGACCGGTGATCGGGAGGACGCCGATCGTCATCCCGATGTTTTGGAAAATTTGGAACGTGAACATGGCGATGACGGCCGTGACGATGTAGCTTCCGAACGGACTGCTCGCTTCGAGGGCGATATGAATCATTCGGTACAAGAACAAGAAGAAAACGATAATCACGATCGCTGCCCCGATAAAGCCATAATGCTCGGCGATGACGGCGAAGATGAAGTCGGTTTGCGACTCAGGAAGATAGACGAGCCCTTGTCCATAGCCGGCCCCGAACATTTGGCCAGACCCAATCGCTTGAAGCGATTTGATTAACTGGAACGCCAGGTCATCGGAATACTCATACGGGTAAATCCAAGCTTGGAATCGATTCAAGGCGTGGCCTGGCACGAAACTTTGTAACAACTCGAAATGCGAGAAGAACAAATACATGAAGCCACCGATCGTTAAGGCAGCGGCGCTGAACAATCCGAGCAACCACTTCCACCCGATACCAGACACGATGATAATCGCTCCGAGCATCGTGATCAACACGAGCCCTGTGCCTAAGTCTGGTTGCGTCACAATCAGCGCGAGAGGCGGAATGGCGAGAAGCACCAATTTCATTAATAGCCATGTGTCCTGTTGGGACGAACCGTAGCGTTTATTATGGTCATAGACGATCGTCGCCATGGAAATAAGTAAGAACAACTTCATGAATTCGGCTGGCTGGAAACTGAAGCCCGGTACGTTATACCAGCCGTACGCCCCGTTGATGTTCGGAACGAGAGTCGTATCGCGGAGCGGAATCAAACCGGCTAGTAGCAATAACCCGAAGCCATACAAATACCAGTGTATTTTTCGCAACTGTTCATATTCGATGGTCATGATGGCGAACATGGCGAAGAACCCAATGATGTAGCGGATTCCTTGGTCAAATGCGAAATTAATATGTTGCAATCGCGTCGGCAACATCGGTTGGGCCGTATAGATGGCACCTAAACTGATGATCATCAAGAAAAAGACGATTGTCAAAAGTGTTGTGTCTAAACTTTTAAAATAAGATTGAATGCGGTTCATGATGAAGTCGTCTCACCCTTTCTCTACGTATTTTATCTTACCGTAAGTTAAAAAAATCGCAATACGTTACGCGCTAGTTGACAAAACAGACACCATTCTGTAATCTGATAACAGATATTATCACCAGGTACTAAAAAAGGGGAGTTTACGATGTCAATCTATCCAACGTTAACGAATAAGACGTATGTCGTCATGGGAATCGCCAATAAACGCTCGATCGCTTGGGGAATCGCGAAGACGCTCGACGCAGCAGGCGCGAAGCTCGTGCTCACATATGCGGGCGAACGCTTCAAGTCAGGACTCGAGTCGCTTGCAGCCGACTTGAACGGAGAAGCCTTGCTGTTAGAGTGTGACGTCACGAACGACGAAGCCATCGACACGACGTTCCGGACGATTCATGAACAAGCAGGCCCGATTCAAGGGATTGCGCACTCGATCGCATTCGCAGACAAAGAAGCACTCCGCGGTGAATTCTCAGAGATGACACGCGGCCAGTTCGCGCAAGCGCTCGATATTTCGGCATACAGCTTGACGGCTGTCGTCAAAGCGGCCAAACCGTACTTCGCAGAAGATGCATCGGTCATCACGCTCACATATCTCGGCGGCGAACGCGTCGTCCCGAACTATAACTTGATGGGTGTCGCCAAGGCGGCGCTCGACTCGAGCGTCAAATATTTGGCAAACGAGTACGGCCCACACGGCGTCCGCGTCAATGCGATCTCGGCTGGCCCGATTCGGACGTTGTCGGCTAAAGGAGTCGGCGACTTTAACAGCATCTTGTCTGAACTCGAGCAAAAAGCGCCATTGCGCCGCAACGTCTCGGTAGAAGAAGTGGCCTCGACCGGCCTGTTCCTCTTGTCGAGCATGGGCAGCGGCGTGACAGGTGAAGTCATCCACGTCGATAGCGGTTATCACATTTTATAAAGATGGGGAAGGGCGTAGCGATACGCTCTTTTTTGTATTATCGTTGAAGAATTTCGGGTAAGGACTTGTGAAGGAGGTTGGATCATGGGTCCTTATCAGATTGATTTCACAGTCGTCCAATATGGAAATCGCCAAGTTCAACCAACAGAACGGGCGAATATCGAGCCGGTCACACGCATTCAACGTGTCCAACGAATCCGGCCCCGTCAAGAAGAATGGTTAGAAGCCGAACAACAAAACAGCCCCGGTCGTTTCGTCGACCGGAGCGTGTAATCTTATCCGCGGAACCGGAACGTCTCATAGACGTTCCATGTTTCGTTTTCGAGCTCATACATGACGGCCATGCGATTGATCGTCTCCTCGAAATGCACTTGTTCCATTCGCATCCGTTCGAGCACGTCGAACAGTTCGGCATCGGTCAAATCTTGACCGATGGTGATATGCGGCAGAAACTCGTATTTCGGAGGCTGCTTGAGCAGACCGTCGTGCAGTTTGTCGTGAAGCGCTGACAGTTCGCGCGTCGGCAATACTTTTAAGTAGAGGACGTTGTTCGTCGGTGCGAACGAGCGGACCCCGTCGATTTTCAATTGAACCGGTTTGGTCGAGTCTGCGACTTGCTGGAGATACTCGAGCACTTTCGGCAAATCGGCCTCGTCGATTTCAGTGCGTTCCTTGATCGTCACGTGAGGTGAGATCAACGCATACTTCGTGTCGTATCGCTTCCGATACGAGTTGGCGAAGTCTTGAACTTGTTTTGATGGAAATAAGACTACCCCAATCTTCATTCCAGTTCCCCCTTTATAAAGTGGTCTACTTTTTTATGATGACCGATTTAATGAATGAAGTCAAAGCGGGCTTAGTCTTTTTTTCGAGTTTTCAGTATAATAGACATTGAGTACTTCGAGAAGCTCTTCTCGAGATGAAAGGATGTGTAGCGGGAATGTTCCCGCATCTATGATGAAACATGTACCACACTCACGCGATGTACGCGACGCGGCACGGGCTCGCTTAATTGAACGGGGCGTATCGATCGAATCGATCGCCGAAATCGTCTATCAAATGCAAGCACCGTATTCGCCACACTTATCATTGAAAGACTGCATGGACTCGGTCGAGGCCGTGTTAGATAAACGCGAGCTCCAACACGCGATTCTCGTCGGGTCGGAACTCGACATGCTCGCCGAGCGCGGGCAATTGTCGGAGCCGCTCTTGTCAATCGTGGCGTCGGATGAAGGGTTGTTCGGTGTCGATGAGACGATTGCGATCGGGGCCGTCAACACATATGGTTCGATTGCCGTGACGACGTTCGGATACTTAGACAAAGCGAAAATCGGGATCATCAAACAGCTCGACACGAAAATGGACGACGGCCAAGTCCATACGTTCATGGATGACCTCGTCGGTGCCATCGCGGCGAACGCCTCAGGTCGGTTGGCGCACCGTCTGCGTGACATGACCGACTTCGGCGAAGACGAGATGCGGGAACGGAAAGGGTTGTATTGATGACTTCTCGCTTACAAGAGCTGGCGATCACCGGGACGATTGGATTCGTTCTCTTCTCGGTGGTCGTCGTTTTAGGTTGGGTCGTACCGGTCGACCGCTTCGTCACGGCTTTGCTTGAACCGCTCGCTGGACCATTGTTCGTTTATGTGACCGAGCTCGGCAGTGTGAAAGTGTTGATTGGTCTATCCATTATTGGCATGCTCTATTTCTTATGGCGAGGGAACCGCTTTGAGGCGTTCCGTTTGCCGATTGTCGTCATCGCCACGCTTCTCGTGACACAAGTGTTGAAGCTCGTGTTCGGGGTTGACCGACCGTCAATCGATGCCGCGCTCGACGCGACGACTTATAGCTTCCCGAGCGGTCACGCCTCTGGATCACTCGCCTTGTACGGTATGCTGGCGATATTGATGTACCGCCGCAATGAAAACTTGATCGGGTTCGGCTTGCTTGTCGCGATGGTGTTGGCCGTCTCGTTCAGCCGGGTCATCTTGAACGTCCACTATTTCAGTGACGTCATCGGCGGGTGGCTCGTCGCGCTCGTCATCGTGGCAGGGTCAGAAGTAATAAGGAGGAAACGAAATTGATTTTAGTCTCACAAGTCGAAACATGGTTGTTCATGGACCAAACTCGAGCGGACGCGGCCGACGCACCGACGATTTTGGTCGAAAAAGATGCGTCCGGGGCCAAGTCATTCACGGCGATGCGAACGTTGTTCCAACTCAAGAAGTGGACGGGACAACGACGCTTCGTGCCGCTCTTATCGTGCGATGAGACGGCGTATCGAGCCTATGAAGTGTTTCATGTCGACGCGGTCCCGCCGTTCGCCATCCTCGATTCGGGCCGAGTCTTATTAAAGGACAACGAAGTGGATGTGGCCTATGCGGTCGCCCTCGACGACGCTGCGCCAAAAACGTACGGTGAACGGATCGCGTTTGTAGCCGATTATGTGGAGCGGGCACTCGGTGAAACGGTCGTGCTCGCCATCGATGAGCCGGTCGCGTCGCATCCTCAGGTGCCGGAAGATGTGTTCGTACCGGAAAATGTGATGCAGACGAGTGAACGATTGTTCGCCTGGGCAAACCGACAACAAACGGAGAGGGATGAAGTGAAATGAACGAGTGGGAACCAAAAATTCAAGAACTTCTCGACGGGACGGTCGACGAACTCATCGTCCCAAAAGACGACTTTTTGACGGTCCGTTCACTTTTGGTCGACAAGGGCTGGCTGTTTGAAGTCGTGGGTGAAGCGAAACACGGCGGCGTGACGATTTATCGGAAAAACGAACAAAGCGCGTCCTCATAAGAGGAACGCGCTTTGTTCATTTAGGCGTTAGAAGCCAATTTGATTTTTTGTCGTTTTAACTTGTGTAATAACCAGGCATGTAACACTTCACAAGAATGGTGAGGAAGGGTCAGTTCGACAAGTGGGTGTGACTGACCGAATATAGTGAAGCGCGAATGGTCCTCGTCGAGCATTGAGACTTGAATATCGGTCGCTTCTTGAAGCGAAATCCGTTGCTCGCCGGCTACTGCATCTTTTAGTTTCAGCATTTTTCCATTCGTCGCAAACTTGGTGAACGAAGACATTCCCTGTACTTTCAGTTGTTCCATCTCGTGTATCTATTCATCCGCGTGATGAATAGATTTTCACCTCGCTTTCTCTATATTGCCTTCCATTCCTCCAGAAGGTTATTCCTAGTATACCCTCCTCGCGATAAAAGAAAAGAGTTAATTTAACGAAAAATTAAGACAATTTGTTATCAATTTTTAAAAATAGTGTCTCAGGCGCTTGGTGATGGGATTTGAAACGTAATCCGTATGAGCGGGATAACAAAAAAGAACCTGATTGGCTCAGGTTCGATAAAGATTATTGCACGGGTGAACTCAAAATCGTTCAATCTCCCACGTACGACGGCGATACGTCAATTGTCCTTTCAACGCGATCGATTCTTTTTTCGCATCAAAGTCTTCTTCGAGCACCGACATGTCCTCGTAACGCCCGGCGACATAGAAGGAAATCGAGACTTGCCGATTGAACAGGCTCCGCTTCGTATGATCGAAATCGATAATCAACCCTTGCGGTGATAACGCCAAAATCTCATCAATGACCGGGAGCGGGATCGGGACGAAACTGATGTTGCGAATGTCGCGGTCGAGCTTGCTTTGCAGCACGCTCTGCAAGAAGTGCGAGATCGTCGACCAGTCTTTTATGTACAGGCTGCTATGACGATCGTTCGATTCGTTGAAGAAGGCAATCTCGTTTTGAATCGAGTTCAAGAAAGGTCCTTTTAAGCCACGTTCCATATGACTGAGGAACAAAATTTCAGCGATTTCGTGATCCGATAGCGATTCAAGCAGATGATAGTCAGGAAAGTCGATGGCGGTGAAACTCGTTTGGTTATTTAAATACTTGGTCGAGAACGTCGACAGTTCGTGCGCCTCGATATAGCGGAACCGGGTCCGGGACGACTGTCTCATCCCTTTCATGTCCGTCCGACAAATAATCATCGGGCGGGCGAGTGATAACGCCTCGGTGACATCGTTTAAAGTGACGCCATGCAGTGTAAAACGTTGCAGTTCTCGGTCTTGTTTAATATAGAACAACTGTTTTGACATAATTATCCCCTCAGTTCGAAGTCACTATAGTTTGATTTTAGCAAATCCTTTCGTGGCGCGCCATGTTTGAGCGGTTCTAGAGGATTGAGATGATGGTTTTTTTGGGAAAATGGTTATAATTGAGGAAAAGAAGCAGAAAGGCGGATTCCATATGTGGGGGTTGAAAAAAAGCTTTCCCGAGCTCGTGACGAGCCGGTTCATTTTGAGGGAACTCGAACCCCGTGACGCGAGGGCGCTCTATGTGATTCTTTCGACCGAGGAAGTGATGCGTTATTACGGGTCCGATCCTCTGCTGGCCGTCTATGAGGCGAAGAACGTCATCGCTTATTTCAAAGATCAATTTCAGCAAGGAAAAGCGATTCGCTGGGCAATCTGTGACCGCGACACGAACGAACTGATTGGGACGATCGGCTTTCACAACTGGACCCCGCAGTATTTTCGAGCCGAAATTGGCTTCGAGGTCGCGCCGAGCCATTGGCGCCGGGGTGTCGCGTTCGAGGCGGCGTCTGCCGTCATTCGATACGGGTTTGACGAGTTCAAGTTTCATCGGATCTCGGCGCTCGTCGCTCCAGGGAACGAAGGGTCGAACCGGTTGGTGCAAAAGCTCGGCTTTACGGAGGAAGGATTGCTCCATGACTATGCCTATAGTCACGGACGTTTCATGGATTTGACGATGTATCGTCTCTTGAAAGACGAATGGAACGAAAGGGAGGAATGACGTTGAGACAAGTTGTGCTGTTACATGGATTGTGTGGATCACCTGATTATTTTGAGGAACTCATCCCATTGATGGACGCGGACGTATACGCGCTGACATTACCGGGACATGCCGGGACGGAGGCCGGACCAGAGACGATGGATCAGTTTGCGGATTGGGTACTTTCTGAGATGAAACTGCGCAATCTCAAGCGTCCAATCGTGCTCGGTCATTCGTTCGGGGGCTACATCACGACCAACCTCGTCCGCCGTCATCCGGACGCGCTATCCGGTTTCGGATTGATTCATTCGACGGCGGCGGCTGATCCAGAGACGGCCAAAGTGAAGCGGAATGAAGCCATCGAACGAGTGATGGAAGAAGGGGTACATCCGTTCATCGACACGATGATTCCGGGTGTGTTTGCCGCTGATTCCGACACCGCGTTGATTGAACGCGCCAAGCAAATCGGCTACGAGATGTCAAAAGAAGGAATCATTTCCGCGCAGATGGCCATTCGCGACCGTGCCGATGAAACGGAGACGGTCCGGTCGACGAACTTGCCCGGTCTCTTCCTCTATGGATCTAGTGATCCGAACATGGATGCGGAACGCGCTTTCCTAGGGGCGGACCGTCATACGAAACAGACGGTACCGGCTAGCCATATGGGGATGATGGAACAGCCAGAACGAGAAGCGCAACTCATCAATGATTGGCTCAAGGAGGTACAGGATGTCTAAATTCAAACTCGTTGCCGTATCAGGAAGTCTTCGTAAGGCGTCATACAACACGGCGCTGCTCCATTCCATCATCGAGCTTGGCCAAGATCGGTTCGACGTCGAGATTGCTTCGATTGAGATGCCGCTCTATAACGACGACTTGATCGACCCGGATGAACCCGAAGTCGTGCGCGACTTCAAACGAGCCGTGCGTGAGGCGGACGGTCTGCTCGTCGTCACCCCGGAATATAACCACAGCATCCCGGGTGTGTTGAAGAACGCAATCGATTGGCTGTCGCTCGAACCAGGCACGCCGCTCCGTGAGAAACCGGTCATGATTGCCGGGGCGTCTCCGGGTATGCTTGGGACGGCGCGATGTCAAATTCATCTCCGTCAAGTATTTGCCACAAATCGTGCTAACGTTTTACCAGGAAATGAAATCTTTATCACGCATTGTAAAGAAAAGATTGATGATACTGGATTACATGATGAAAAGTCTCGGCAACAAATCGACCGAGTGTTATCCGAGTATTATAACTGGATTGATTTTTGGAAGCGTCACGCAAAAAATTAACTTGAAGTCGCCCTGATTGTTTGATAGAAATGAATTGTGAAAACAAACACAAAGGGAGCGACGACAAACATGCAAACGTATATTGAACTGTATAATGGCGGCGAGTTGGAGGACCGGGCGATCATCAATGACGGGATGACGTTCGGCCGGGTGACGATTGTGGAATTGTTCTATCAAACGAGCCATATCTTCGGATACGTCAAGGTCGATGGGGAGAAGCGCTTCTTCCTTGAGCCTGTGTCAGCAGATGATACGTTCATCGTCGAAGGAGAAGAGTATTCGCTCCAACAGTTCATCGCCCTATTTTGATTGTTCACGACGCAAGCGACTCGCTTGCGTTTTTTTGTCGTTTTCGTCACGATTGAGAGTGAGGTGATGAGAATGAAATTAGTAGCAATCGAACCAACTCCAAGTCCAAATAACTTGAAGATTATCGTCGAACCGGCGTTCACGGGCCGTGGTGTCACGTATGACAAGGCGAGCCGTGATATGCCGCCGATCATTGAAGACATCGTCGGCTTACGCGGGGTCAAGTCGGTCTACGCTGTCTCCGACTTCCTCGCCGTCGAACGCCATCCGAAACATGACTGGCACGACGTCATGAACGAGATTCGCCGCGCGTTCGGGGAAGACGTGCCGGAAGTCGAGGCAAGCCAAATGGCGGCGGACTACGAACCGGTGCACGTCTCGGTCCAGTTCGTCCTCGATGTGCCGATGCAATTGAAACTCGTCAAAGGCGATTCGGAAAAACGGGTCGGTCTGTCAAAACGGTTCGTCGACGCCGCACTTGACGTGCAGGCCCAAGTGAAAAACGTCATCCAAGACCGACGCTGGGTCGAACAAGCCCCGCGTTACGGCGAGCTCGAGGATGTGAGTGTCGTCGCGCAAGAAGAGCTCGAGGCGGCGTATCCTGAAGAACGGGTCGCTCGCATCGTCGCCCGGGCGTTTGGCCGGGAAGCCGACTATGAAGCCAATGCGAACCAATTGCAATCAGACGATTGGAAAGCACGTTTGGCGTTCTTGGACGAGCTCGAGATTACCCCGGACAACATGGTGTACTTCCGCCGCGCCCTCGAGGACAAGGTGATGGCCATCCGTCGACAAGCGGTCGTCATGATTGGCATGTTCGAAGAGAATCGGGAAGAGTATGTCACGTATATCGAACAGGCGCTCGTCGACTCGTCACCGATTGTACGGCGTACGGCCGGCGACACGGTGTCCGATTGGGCGTTGCCGCAGTCGCAACCGTCGATGATTGAGGCGCTCAAGGATAAGAGCAAGCTCGTCCGGTGGCGGGCCGCTCGATTCTTGTTCGACTGCGGAGATGAACAGGCCGTACCCGCCCTCAAAATCGCCGAAGACGATCGTGAGTTCGAGGTGTCGTTGCAGGCACGCCTTGCCAAAGAACGGATCACGAGCGGGGAAACGGCACTCGGGACAGTGTGGCAACAAATTTCAAACCGAACGAAGTAACAAATCATTCGACAATCATGAATTTAATTTTTTTACAGTTACAGGAAGAGAGACGAATCGGATTGCGATTCGTCTCTCTTTTTGCACGAATAATTTGATAATTCATCCAAATGACTAACAATCGATACCAGCAATTCGACAGTTGGGTAAACGGGTCTTTTGGCCTGTCGAACGATGGGACGTTATTCTCAATATAATCGTTGATACACTATACATATCTTATAACCGAAAAGGAGCCACACTCATGATGCTTTTTGCAGAAACACCAGAACTCGTAGCCTATAAGGAAGTCGTCGATGGTATGATCACGGTCATCTTTGAGTCGATTCACAGCGAGACGTTCTCGATCTCTGCACAAGTTCGGTCCGATATCGACGTCGCTGACGCGTTGTTCATGACAGGATGGCAGCAATACGTGGAAAACGTCCAAGTTTCATAATAAAGGTGAATAATATCCGTAAACCCATTACAAACGTCTGCACGAACGTTTACACTAGTGCTATAGACGTTTTTTTATTTTTCAGAGGAGAGTGGGATACGTGAAGAAAACTTGGTTATTGGCAATCGTTACGGCGATGATGTTGGTCGTCGCGGCTTGCAGCAAAGAAGAAGCGAACCCGAGCGATGTGGACGGTAACGCGTCGACACCGCCTGCCTTATTGACACTCGAGACGGACGTGAGCTACGATGCCGAGTCCAAACAGTTGTCGGCGACGGTATCGATGACGAATCCGAACGAGGAGCCCGTCAACGTGACGTTCAATTCGTCGCAACGCTTTCAGATGACGGTGATGAACGGGGATACGACCATCTTCGACTATGGCAGTGAATATATGTTCACAGAATCGATTATCGAAGAGACGTGGGCACCAGGTGAGAAGAAAGTGTTCGATGAAGTATTCCCACTCACGCTCGAAGCGGGTGAGTACACGGTGGATTTCGTCGGTCTGGCCCAAGTCGAAGGTGCACCTGAGATGGCGGTCACCGATCAACAGTCGCTGACCGTTGAAGCTTCCGAGGTGCCGACTGAAGAAACACCGGAAGAGCCGGCCGAAGAAACGACGGAAGAAACGACAGAAGAAACGACAGAAGAACCCGTTGAAGAGCCGAGCGACCAACCCGCGCAAACGGACGGTTCGTTCCGCGATGTGGTCATCAAATTGAACGGTAACGCGATCGATGTTTCTGGATACACGGACGTCGAAGAGTTCGAATGGAGCGTGTCGGACGGTCATAATCTATATGCCCAAGGTGCGGCCGAAGTGACAAGTGGCAGCTTCACATTTGGTGTCTTAATGGATGAAGAACCACCGGCAGGAAAAGCATTATTCTTGGAGATGACACCGATCGGCGGCGACGTCGCATCGTTCCGCATTCAATAACCGGACGACGGAAACTTAGGTTTCCGTCGTTTTGTTTCGGGAATGAAACAAGTTGACGGCATTCATAGATTGTCAGACAATTAGGCAAACCAATATCAGATAGGGAGGAAGTTGAGAATGCAGCAACATATTATTGAGACGACACACGTCAAACCATCCATCAACCCAGCCGAGGAGATTCGTCGCCGAATCGATTTTTTAAAGGCTTATGTCAACCGAGCAGGCGCGAAAGGGCTCGTCCTCGGTATCTCGGGAGGACAAGACTCAACGCTCGCCGGCAAGCTCTGCCAGCTGGCGATGGAAGAATTGCGTGAGGAAACAAGTGCGGACTTTACATTCTACGCCGTCCGTCTGCCATATGGCGAGCAACATGACGAGGCCGACGCCAAACGTGCCCTCGACTTCATTCGACCGGACAAAACGTTCACGGTCAACGTGAAACCGGCCGTCGATGCCTCAGCCAACTCGTTCCATGAAGCGACGGGACTCGAACTTGGCGACTTCCATAAAGGGAACACGAAAGCGCGCGAGCGGATGAAAGTGCAATACGACATCGCAGCCACGTACGGTGCCCTCGTCGTCGGCACGGACCATGCGGCCGAATACGTCACTGGTTTTTACACGAAGCACGGGGACGGGGCGGCCGACTTGACGCCGCTCACAGGATTGAACAAGCGCCAAGGGAAAGCGTTGCTCCATGAACTTGAAGCGCATGAGAGCTTGATTTATAAAGTGCCGACGGCTGATTTGGAAGATGACAAACCGGGACTCCCGGACGAGGTCGCTCTCGGGATGACGTATGATCAACTCGATGATTATCTCGAAGGGAAATCAGTCGATCCAGCCATCGCTGAACGGATTGAGACAATCTTCAAACGGTCGCGCCATAAACACCATATGCCGGCCTCGCTCTATGACGAGTGGTGGCAGTGATCTTAAGAACCAGCCCCCGGCTGGTTCTTTTTTATGTGGTAACTTTCGAACCGTCCCGTTAGGCGCCCATGCTTTCAGCAGGCAATCCCGAAGCCTCCTCGCGCCGAATCCGGCACTGCGGGGTCTTCGTTGGATTGCTTACCTGCATGAGTCAGGGCGCCACGGGCCGGATCGAAGGGACTTCCCTATGCTACAAATCAATCGATGCCAAAAGCCGGCAACCGAACTCCTAGGGGAGAGCGATGCAAGGACGACCCCGTAAAGCGCGATTCGCGCTGCGGAGGCATCCGCATCGCCCCAGAAACGAAGGATGCCGGCCAAAGCGATCGTAAATCACACAAAAGAACCGATCGATAGACCGGTTCTTTTGTGTATCACAGATTAGCGCTTCGAGCGTGTCGGCACGAATTGGATGAGCAAGATGAGTGTGAACGCGATCAAGCTGAGCAGCGGGATCGTGATGAATCCGAAGTAGTTCACCCAACGAATCAAACAGTCGTTACTGCAGAACGCGTCGCCGTTCGGAATGCGTTCGAGAATGACGTGATAGAGGGCGATTGCCCAACCCGCCCCGGCCATGAGACCGACGAACAATTTGTTCACAGCACGGTTCGAGAGAAGCACCGTCAAGTAATAGATGGCGAGCGGATACATAAATATGCGTTGGAACCAGCATAACTTGCATGGCACGTACAGCATGATTTCCGAGAAATAAAGACTGCCGAGCGTCGCGATGGTGGCGACAATAAAGGCAAAATGATGACGTTGCATCTGATTTCCTCCTGACGATTCAAAACTAATCGACAAACATGATATGATACAGTGAAGCAATAACGTATCCAGTATACAATCTTTGAAACGATAGAGAAATAGGTGACGTCATGCAAGTATCAGAAGTGGAAGTGTTAATCGTCCTCGCCGAAGAGTTGAATATGCGGAAAGCGGCGGAGCGCTTGTTCGTCTCCCAGCCCGCACTCAGTCAGCGCCTCGTCACAATCGAGCATCAGTGGGGCAAGAAAATTTTTGTCCGTTCGACACGGGGCCTCGCGCTCACGCCGGACGGTGAAAAAATCATCGACTTCGCGAAGAAGATGTATAGCGAGGAGCAGGAGCTGCGTGGGGAGTTGACAGCGCAACAAGGTGAGGTGTACGGTACATTAAAAATCGCTGTCGCATCCATCATGGGTCAGTATTGGCTACCGCGCGTCTTGAAGCGATTCGTCGAGCGGTATCCATCGGTTCGAGTCAAACTCGTCACGGGCTGGTCAAGCGAGATGATGCGCTATATGCTAGAGGAAAATTTCCATATCGGCATCATTCGCGGGAATCCGGATTGGCGCGGTGAGAAGATGAAATTGTTCTCAGATTCGCTTCATCTGGTCGACTTGCGGATGACCGATTTGAAACAATTAAAGAATAACGAGCGTTCGTTCATTCAATTCAAGAGCGACTCGACGTATTATCAAGAAATTTTGGAGTGGTGGCAAGAGCGCTTCTCGAGCCCGCCGCTCACGACGCTCGTCGTCGACCAAATCGAGACGTGCAAACAGATGGCGTTACACGGAATCGGATTCGCGATTTTACCTGAGTCGACGATTCGCGACGTCGAGGCAATCAATAAGATTCCGCTCACGTCGTCGGATGGGATTCCGCTCGTCCGGGATACGTGGATGTTATCGACCGAGTCGATGCTCGAGTTGGCGCAAGTGAAGGCGTTTTGGGAGATTGTTGATGAAGTGACGAAGGAGAGTGTGGAATGAGTTGGGCAATTGAGGCAAGACGGCAATTACATTTGATTCCAGAACGAGGTTATGAAGAGTTCAAGACACAGGCGACGCTTGAGGAACTGATTCGATCCTTGAACTCGCCGCGCGTGCACATCTCGCATTGGCGTACCGGTTTGTTCGTCCGCATCGACGGGCTTGCCGGTGAAAAGACGATCGGTTACCGGGCCGACATGGACGGCTTACCGATCACCGAAGAGACGGGCCTCGAGTTTGCCTCGGTCCATGAAGGGATGATGCACGCCTGTGGCCATGACGTTCATATGGCAATCGCTCTCGGGTTGATTAAGCGAGCCGTCGAAGAGCCGCTCGACCATCACCTCGTCATCTTCTTCCAACCAGCCGAAGAAGGTCCGGGCGGAGCTGAGCCGATGGCCATGTCGGAATTGTTCTATCATTTCCGTCCCGATGCGATGTTCGGACTTCACGTCGCACCAGAATATCCTGTCGGCACAATCGCGTCGCGTCCAGGTGTATTATTCGCGAGTGCGCGCGAGTTGCATCTGACGATTCATGGGAAAGGCGGGCATGGTGCCTTCCCACACGCCGGAATTGATGCCGTCATCGTCCAGGCCGCGTTGATTATGCAGCTGCAAACAATCGTCTCGCGGAACATCGACCCGATGGGCAGCGCGGTCATCTCGATCGGGAAAGTGATGGCTGGGACGAAAGAGAACATCATCGCGGACACGGCGAAGCTCGACGGTACGATTCGGGCCTTGTCGGACAAGGAGATGGTCGTGCTCGAACGACGCATCCGTCAAATCATCGCCGGGGTGGAGATGACGTATAACGTCCACATCGACCTCGAGTTCGGCAACCGGTACCACGAGGTCGTCAACGACGAACGTTATTTGTTCCAATTCGAAGAAGCGGTCGAGGAAGTCGGATACTCATACAAGACGTGCGTACCGGCCATGACCGGTGAAGATTTCGGATACATGCTGAAACAAGTTCCAGGCTTTATGGTCTGGCTCGGCGTGAACGATATGGGGTCGGGACTTCACCAATCGACGCTCAACCCGGATGAGCGGGCCATCGATGTCGCCATCGAGCTGTTCGATCATTTCTTTAGAACGGCCATCATTAAGTGAAGCAAGCGGACACGACGGTGTCCGCTTTTTTGTATGAAATGTGTAGAATTGTGCGTGAACCGTTAAAGATTTGGGAAAAAAGTAAGAGTTGTAAAGCGTCGATATTGTTAAGCATGCTCAAATGTGAACATTTTGCGAACTCAAGCATTGAAACATTACAGCGCTATATAAAATCATTATGATAAGGGTATCCAAGGGAAATCATCTGTGATGTTGCGCGATAGACATTGGTTTAAAGCGCTAGAGAGAGATAGGAGGTAATCAATAGATGTTTCAAGATCCTGTCCTGATGAGCCGGGCGTTAACGGCACTCACGTTGGGTTTCCACGTGATATTTGCCACAATCGGCGTCGGGGTTCCATTACTCATTTTATTGGCAGAGTTTCTAGGTATTAAAAAGAAAGATCCGAAATACACCTTGATGGCCCGTCGGTGGTCACGGGGATATGTCGTCACAGTAGCGGTCGGTGTCGTGACAGGTACGGCAATCGGGCTCCAGCTGTCTTTACTTTGGCCGAACCTCATGCGGGTCGCCGGTCAAACGATCGCACTTCCACTGTTCATGGAAACGTTCGCCTTCTTCTTTGAAGCGATCTTCCTCGGGATTTATTTGTACACGTGGGATCGATTTAAAAACCCGTGGCACCATATGCTAGTCGGGATTCCAGTCGCGGTCGGTGCCTTGTTCTCAGGGTTCTTCATTACGACCGTCAACAGCTTCATGAACCAGCCGGTCGGATTTGATATTGTCGACGGTCGACTCGCCAACGTGAGTCCAATCGAGGCGATGTTCAGCCCGGCGATGCCGACCAAAATGGCGCACGTCTTGACGTCGGCCATTCTGACATCGGCGTTCATTTTAGCTGCTATCGCCGCTGTCCAGTTGCTCCGTCAGCGACGGAACCAACTCGACAAGTTATCAATCGAGTATCATAAAAAAGGTCTTCGCTTGACGATGACCGTCGCGCTCATCTTCGCGATTGCGACTGCACTCGTCGGAGACTTCTCAGGTAAATACTTGGCGAAGTACCAGCCGGACAAATTGGCGGCTGCGGAGTGGCATTTTGAAACCTCCTCGGAGGCCGAGCTGATTCTAGGCGGATGGCTCGAGGAAGACGGAGAGGGCGGTTACGAAGTACGTGGCGCCTTGAAGATTCCGTACGCCTTGTCAATCCTAGCGGGCGGTGTGCCGAACTACGAGGTGACCGGTCTTGATGAATTTGCGAAAGAAGATCAACCTCCACTATTCATCCACTACCTGTTTGATGCGATGGTCGGGATTGGGATGTTGCTGGCATTGATTTCGTTCTTGTTCGTGCTCGGACGGTATATCAAGCGACTGCCTCAATTCAGTAAACCGATGCTCATCGCCATCGCCGCAGGCGGTCCGCTCGCGATGATGGCCATCGAGTTCGGTTGGTTCTTCGCAGAGTTCGGTCGCCAGCCTTGGGCGCTCTATGATTTGATGCGCACGAGTGAAGCGGCGACGACATCGGCAAACGTAGGATGGATGCTTATCGCCTTTGCGATCCTGTATGCAGTTCTTGGCGTGGTCACGGTACTCGTCTTGACTCGTCTGTTCAAAGACAACCCAGTAGGGAAAGAACTAAAACAATCGGAGCTTCGCGGTGAAGCGATGTTCGCGGATGAAGTGTGATCGGAGGGTATGACATGCAGATTCAAGAATTAGGGATTGCCGTACTATGGACGTTTTTGTACGGCTACCTCATCGTCGCATCGATTGATTTCGGTGCCGGCTTCTTCGCTTTCTATAGTAAGTACACGAAGCGGGACCAAAAGATCAACCGTCTGATTGCACGGTATTTATCGCCGACGTGGGAAGTGACGAACGTGTTCTTCGTCTTCTTCTTCGTCGGGATCGTCGGGTTTTTCCCAGATACGGCTTACTATTACGGGACGGCGCTTCTCGTACCGGCCTCGGTCGTGTTGATTCTGTTGGCGATTCGCGGTAGTTTCTACGCGTTTGCCAACTATGGATCAAAAGAGAGCACGTTCTATATGTTCTTATATGGGGCGACTGGGCTGTTAATCCCGGCCTCGATGTCTACCGTTCTTACCGTCAGCCAAGGTGGATTTATCAATGAGACCGAGTCGGGCGTCTTTTTTGACGGCATGAAGTTGTTCACCAACTTCTACTCTTGGACCGTCGTCACCTTGGCAATCGTGTCGGTGCTCTATATCAGTGCCATGTTCCTCTTGTTCTATGCCGATAAGGCGCGTGACGCTCAGGCGGTCCCACTCGTTCGAAAATGGGCCTTGTTCTGGAGCGTTCCGACGATTGTCGCGTCGGGCCTCGTCTTCTTCGGGTTGAAGTCGCAGGCAGCTTGGCATTATGAGAGCATCTTAGCGGGCAACTGGTGGTGGTTCGCTGCAAGTTTCATCTTCTTCGCTGTAGCCGTTGCACTCGTCTACATGAAGCGAAACTACGGCATCGCGTTCTTGATGGTCATGGGTCAGTTCTTTATGGCCTGGTTCGGATACGGATATACGCACTTGCCGTACATTCTTTATCCGTACATCGACATCAACGGAAGCGTCGTCAACGAGTCGATGGCCATCGCCCTCGTCGTCGTCTTCATCCTCGGATTGCTCTTGCTCGTACCGGCGCTGTATCTCTTGCTACGCCTGTTCTTGTTCGACAATGACTATGTACGCGGAAAGCGTTCGAGTGGTAAAGCGTAAAGACCGGATATTCCGGTCTTTTTTTATATAGTTTTTTTGAGGGGAATCGGTTACACTGTACGAAGAATCGGGAACAGAAACAGCGTAGGAAAGGGATGTATGAAATTATGACAGGTGAATTTGCAGTCATCGGATTAGGACGGTTTGGCGGCTCGATCGTTCGGGAACTATCGGCGAACGGTTATGACGTGTTGGCGATTGATGCGGATGAAGAACGCGTCAACGAGTTTATGGGATTGGCGACACATGCGGTCATCGCGGACACGACCGACGAGAACGTATTGAAAAGTCTCGGCATTCGCAACTTTGAACACGTGATCGTGGCCATCGGTGAAAACATTCAAGCCTCGATTTTGACGACACTCATTTTAAAAGAGCTCGGTGTTCAAATCATCACGGTCAAGGCGACGAATGATTATCACGAGAAAGTGCTGCGCCGCATCGGGGCCGATAACATCGTCCACCCAGAGCGCGACATGGGCATCCGGATTGCGAACGGATTGATGAGCCAAAGCATCCTTGACTACCTCGAGCTCTCGAACGAGCACTCGATCGTTGAAATCAAGGCGTCGGACAAACTGTCGAACAAGTCGCTCATCGATTTGGACCTTCGCGCCAAATACGGCGTCAACATCGTCGCGGTCCGCCGCAATGATGACGTCATCATCTCACCGCAAGCCGACGAGATGATTTTGCCAGAGGACATCTTGATCATCATCGGGAAAGATACGGACTTGGATCGACTCGAACGCACACTTCGGTCCAGATAAAAAAACGAGAGGCGCGCGCCTCTCGTTTTTCATTAAATGAGCTTCATTGATTTTAAGCCGTACTCGATTCCATCTTCGAGAATCGATTTCGTCACGAAGTCGGCGACTTCTTTCGCTTCGACCCGGGCATTGCCCATTGCGATGCCCGTTCCAACGTATTGAAGCATCGCCAAATCGTTCAAGGCGTCGCCGAACGCGTACGTGTTCTCGAGCCGATAGCCGTTCGTCTCGATGAAGTGACGGATACCGTCGGCTTTACTGGCGCCACGATTGATGACGTCCATGGCGTGCGGATGCCAGCGGATGAAATCAAACTCGCCGTACGCATCCAAATAGTGATGTTCTTCTTCAGGCGCGCAATATAGGAGCGTCTGATAGACGGCCTGTTCGATATGGAAATTCGGATCATATGTCGGAATCGGCATATCAAGTTCTCCGAGTGACTGTTCGACGACATGGTCGTTCGCTTTCGTGGCACCGCCACGGTGTTGTCCGAGATAGACGAGCGTATGGTCGTTTGAGCCGGCATGTTCGGTCAAGCGACGGAGCGCGTCGGTCGGCAACGTGTTCCGATAGACGACCTCGCCTTGGTGGACGACGATTTGTCCGTTGTAGCAGACAAAGCTGTCGATGCCGAGCTGTTCTGGGATATCAGACAGCATCGCCGGGCCACGCCCTGTCGCGATGAACGTCTCGACGCCGTTGTGGCGTAGCTGCTGAATGGCCGCGATCGTCGAAGGGGGAATGTACGACCCTTCATGGAGCAACGTGCCATCGATGTCAAAAAAGACTACTTTCTTATCTTCCATTTTTCTTCACCATGCTTTCTCTGTCTTGATTAAGTCAGTTGTATACTAAAAAGCATAACACGAAATCGAGAAACCTCCCTCAATCTTACGTCAATAGTGAAATATTGTCACAATATGAGCTATAATGAAGAAAGAATCTTACGGAACGTAATTATATTGCGAGAATCACTTATGTTTCACATAGATGAACATCAACTACTTGTAGTAAGGAGAGATTAAATGAAGTTTGTAAAGAACCACCAAACAGCTGTGTTCGCACTAGGCGGACTCGGAGAAATCGGGAAGAACACGTACGTTGTTCAATTCCAAGATGAAATCATCGTCATCGATGCGGGCGTCATGTTCCCGGAGGATGACTTGCTTGGAATCGACTACGTGATCCCTGATTACTCATACTTGATTAAAAACAAAGACAAAGTCAAAGGGGTGTTCATCACCCACGGTCACGAAGACCATATCGGCGGCATCCCGTTTCTCTTGAAACAAGTGAAGCTTCCGATTTACGCGACGAAACTCGCGCTCGGCTTGATTAAAGTGAAACTCGAAGAGCACGGGTTGCTCCGGGAAGCGGAACTGCATGAGATTGATGAGGACGCCATCGTCAAGTTCAGAAAGACGAGCATCTCATTCTTCCGCACGACTCACTCGATTCCGAACTCGCTCGGTGTCGTCGTGAAGACGCCACAAGGGAATATCGTCCATACCGGTGACTTTAAGTTCGACTTCACACCGGTCGGCGAACCGGCTGACATTGCCAAGATGGCAGACATCGGGAAAGAAGGCGTGCTTTGCCTCTTGTCCGATTCGACGAACGCAGAAGTCGAAGGCTTCACGATGAGTGAAAAAGTTGTCGGCGGCACGATCAGTGAGACGTTCCGGAAAGCCGAAGGGCGCGTCATCTTCGCGACGTTCGCCTCGAACATCTACCGCTTGCAACAAGTCGTCGATGCGTGTGCCGAAACAGGCCGTCATTTGGCCATCTTCGGCCGCTCGATGGACAAGGTCATGACGATCGGGCAAGAACTCGGCTTCATCAACGTCCCGAAAGGCATGATCGTCGAAGCGAATCAGTTACGGAACTACGAGCCGCATGAAGTGGCGATTCTTTGTACCGGTTCGCAAGGTGAGCCGATGGCTGCGCTCAGCCGCATCGCCAACGGAACACACCGTCAAGTATCGATCATTCCTGGCGACACGGTCATCTTCTCGTCATCTCCGATTCCGGGTAACGCCATTTCGGTCGGGAAAACGATCGACCAATTGTATAAAGCCGGCGCGGACGTCGTTTACGGAAAATTGACGAACATCCACACGTCGGGTCACGGGTCGCAACAAGAGCAATTGCTCATGATCCGCTTGCTCAACCCGAAATTCTTTATGCCGATTCACGGGGAGTATCGCATGTTGGTGAAACACGCCGAACTCGCCGAATCGGTCGGCATCCCGAAAGAGAACAGCTTCATCATGGATAACGGTGAAGTGCTCGCCGTCGACGCCGACTCGGCCGCCATCACCGGGAAAATCTCGGCCAACGCCGTGTACGTCGACGGAAACGGCATCGGGGACATCGGCAATATCGTCTTGCGCGATCGCCGCATCCTTTCAGAGGACGGACTCGTCGTCGTCGTCATCAGCATCGACGGCAAGACGCGTAAACTCGTCTCAGGTCCGGATATCATTTCACGCGGCTTCGTCTATATGCGCGAATCGGGCAGCTTGATTCGTGACGGCGAGCGCTTGCTCAAGAAGACGGTCGAGCAAGGGTTGTCGAACAAACAGATGAAGTGGTCGGAGTTGAAACAACTCGTCTCGGATACACTCACGCCATACTTGGCACAAAAAACACGAAGACACCCAATGGTTCTTCCGATCATCATGGAAGTATGAACGAGCGGGCTGTAGGGGACTACAGCCCGTTTTTTAGAGGACAAAGATAAAGGAGATGGTGTCTGATGGAACGCAAGAAACGGAAGAAAGGTTGGTTGAAATGGGGCCTGGCCGCATTCGCCTTACTCTTCCTCATCACGATGGTATACCATCAAGTCAAACCGTTGCCGGACGGCGTGTCGCGTGCGTCGGAACCGGTCGCGATTTCGGATGACCAAATCGATTTTTTATTTGATTTGACGTATCAAGGGGAAGACACGGAAGTGAACGAGCAAGAGATTTTTCAAGACGTCGAGCGGTCAATCCGCGAGGCGCGGGAATATATCGTCATGGACTTTTTCTTATTCAACCCATATTCGAATGAAGACCGGCAATATCCGGACATCACGGCCAAACTGTCATCGGCTTTGCTCGAACAGATGGAAGCCTATCCGGACATGAACGTCGTCTTAATCACGGATGAAATCAATACGACCTATAACGGACACGCGTCCGATCATCTCGACGTCTTGAAGGAAGCGGGCGCGGAAATCGTCTACACGAACCTCGATGCGCTCCGCGACCCGAACATCTTATACTCGACGCTGTATCGGATCGGGTTCCAATGGTTCGGGGACAGCCAGAACGGCTGGTTGCCGAACCCGATGGCCAAATCGGCACCGGACATCACGATCCGGTCGTATTTACGGCTGTTGAACGTGAAAGCGAACCACCGCAAAGTGATGGTGACCGAGAATGACGGCTTCGTCTTATCGGCCAACCCGCATGATGCGAGCGGGTATCATTCAAACGTCGGGGTGCGGCTCGATGGCCCGATTTTAGCGGACATCCTCGAAGGGGAGGAAGCGATCGCGACGTTCTCGAAAGGGGATGCCGAACGTTTCCCGAGCGAGGAGAAACTCGCGAATCTGCGCGACGAGCCGTCGGAAGGCCCGATGCAAATCCGCTACGTCACGGAATCCAAGATTCAGGACGCCGTCATCAAGGCGATGGAAGAAGCGGAATCAGGTGAGACGATTTGGATCGGCATGTTCTACTTGGCTGACCGAAACATCATTCAAGCCATTCATGAGGCCGCCGAGCGCGGCGTCTTCGTCAAACTGATTCTTGACCCGAATACGAACGCGTTCGGGCGCGACAAGTCAGGATTGCCGAACTTGCCGGTCGCCGCGGAATTGAACACGGTGAACCCGGAGCAAATCGAGATTCGGTGGTACGAAGTCGGCGAAGAGCAGTACCACCCGAAGATGCTGTACGTGGAAGGGGACCGTCGAGTCGTCGTCATCGGGTCGGGCAACTATACGACCCGCAACATGAACGATTACAACTTGGAGGCGGATGTCGAAGTCGTCACGACCGAAGAGACAGCGTTCATCCGCGAGGTCGACGGGTACTTCAAGCGTCTCTGGAACAACGAGCAAGGAACGTATACGCTCGCCTATGATGAGATTCAGACCGATTTGCCAATCGGAAAGTATGTGATTTATTGGATCCAGAAACTCACTTGGACGATGACCTACTGACACAAGCCCGCCTTCCTGTGAAGGTGGGCTTTGTTGTGGACGGGCTACCATCGACATGACGACGAACAAAACCCGCCCTCATAATATGTGAAGGCGGGTTTTCATCATTTCGTTTCGACTGGATTGAATTCGTTCGTGAACTCGTAAAGGAACCGGCCCGTGTCGCGGAGGACGTCTGTCTTCCGGTGGAGCGAGAAGTGATCGTATGGGACGGTTTCCGTCTCGATGTTGTTCGTATATTCTTCGAGCAAGAGCGAACTCGCTGGCTCAATCAAGTTGAACTCGCCACCGCGTCCCGAGAAGGAGAACACTTGGACGGAGCGTGGCCACGTCTCCAGTTTTTCTTGGAACGCCTGCAACCCGTCAGAACTCGGGGACAAATCCCGGATGGCAGGACTGCCGGTATTGATACCGAAATTACTGGCGGACAGACCGAAGTTGGCAAGTCGTGTTCCGGCGAACGGACTATCATACGTCACGAACTTATCGACGATGTATTCATCTTGATTCAAGATATAGTTCGCTGCCGCCACACCGCCCATGCTGTGACCGATCAAATACATCCGGTCGAACGAACGGTTTCGTTCCTGTTTATAGCGTTCGATCGCCGCATTCAACCACTTCGTCTGGTTGTTGAGCGATGCCTCGGCATCCTCATATTCAATCCGGACAATCGGTCGGTTCGAGCTGTAGTCATTGATGACGCAATCGGCCGCGCCTTTCACCGTCACGGTACAGAGCGCACCATCTTTCGCCAGCCCACGCTGTTCCATATACTGCGAGAAGCGGAGGAATGTGCGGTCGGTCCCGAGCAAGCCGTGAACGGCGAACGTCGGGATGAACTCGTCCGTCTGCGCCGCCTGGCGAATCGCCTCAGATTTCCGTTCCGTCGTCAACTCGTCTCGAATCGTCACGATCATCAACGCGAGGGTCAAGACGAGGATGAAGCCGCCGAAGATGCGAGAACGAATCGACGTCTTGTCCGGATCGCCGACGTTTTGACGATATTTCCGCCAAACAAAGAAAGCGACCAGGCCAAGGACGACGATGATGACGCCTGTGATAATCCACGCCTTGACGTTCGGCACGTGGGCGACGAGCGTCATATTATTTTGACGGCCACCGTAAACTTGCCACTCGACATGTTTCATCGACCGTACATCGAGTCCAGTACCGTCTTCGACGAACACCCCGGTCGGCACGGTCAGATTGAACCGGATATCGGCTTGACGAACGTAACGTTCGGCCAGTTGTTTCGGGGAGCCGCTTAAATTCAGACCTGGCAAATCGACGCGGTCGAGCCGCAGGTCGAGGTTCGTGTTCATGACGTATGAGTCAAACCAAATCCCATCTTCTTTGTCGACATCAAACTTCATATCAGGTGGGACGAGGATACCGGCCGGGCCGGTCTTCCACTCCTCTTTAATGTTTTGGAGGTCATCGACGTTGTCGAACGTCTTCTTGAGCACCATGCCTTCATAGTCGTCTTGACTCGAGTAGTCACGTGTCGCATACCCGTTCTCATTCGCCTGTTGTTTCCATGTATCCCAATCGAGCCGCAAATTGAGCAGCTTCATGACCGGATGGTCGCGGAAAGCATACGTCGTCTCTAACGTGACCGATTGGTCGTAGTGGACGGTCGCATCATATTCGATTCGGACACATCCCCCGATTAAAAGAAACAGAAATGGGAATACTAACAACAGTGCCTTTTTCTTCAAGCTCGTCACCTCAAATCGGCTCACCGTAGGTCTCTAACGGGTTAGTCGTGTTGATGCGGTCGTAGAAGAGCACCCCATCTAAATGGTCGAGCTCATGTTGACAGACGATGGCGCGCATACCGCGGAGCCGCAATTTAATCGGGGCGCCGTCACGGTCGAACCCTTCGATTGTGATGCGACGATAGCGGGGGACGTTGCCTTTGACGACACGGTCGACAGAGAGACAGCCTTCACCGCCATTCAAATACGTCTGTTCGACCGAGTGACTCGTAATCTTCGGATTGAAGATGGATAGTTTGAACGTCTCTTCTTCTTCATGGAGCAAGACCGTGAAGAAACGGCGATTGACGCCGAGTTGTGGTGCGGCGATGCCGACACCGCCCCGAAGTTCATACTTCGCGCTCATCTCTGGATCTTGGCTGTTGACGAGGAACGTCTCCATCTCGTCGAGTAGCGCGAGGTCTTCTGCCGTCGGTGGGACCGGCACTTCGATTGAGCGGGCGCGGAGCCGCTCGTCTCCTTCACGAATCACATCTTTCATCGTTAACATGCAAAACTTCCTTTCCCATTGCGATATGACCAATTATATCATATTTATTAGTCATTTCGCTTAGATGGTACAGAAGGTGAAATGAAAATGATACAGAGGCGAAATAAGGGAAAAGATGTGTTGATGTAAGCGTTTTTATAGAGTGAGCATATTTTTTGCGTTATTATAACAACCCGTTTTATACTGACTAGGAAACGGCAGGATAAGTGTAACTTTCCTGAATCACGTTAATACAGATTGCTTTTTTGGACAGATACACTTAAGATTTGAGGTAGTGTTTGATCACAAAAAAGACAATTGTCTCATAGTTGAAAGGATGAGGTGAAACGAATGAACAACGTTCAGGTACTTCAAAACGTGGAAGAAAACTTCCAAACGTTCCGTATTCTCGACGAGAAGGGCGAGGTCGTCAACCAAGACGCAATGCCAGATGTAACGGACGAGCAACTTCAGGAGCTTATGCGCCGCATGGTCTATACACGAATCTGGGACCAACGTGCCATCTCGCTCAACCGTCAAGGACGCCTAGGTTTCTACGCGCCAGTGGCTGGTCAAGAAGCAACGATGATCGGGACGCAATATGCGCTCGACAAACAAGACTGGATTCTTCCAGGCTACCGTGATATCCCGCAACTCGTATTCCACGGACTTCCGCTTTATCAAGCGTTCTTGTTCTCACGTGGTCACGTCGCAGGTAACCGAATTCCTGAAGACGTTAACGTCTTGATGCCGCAAATCATCATCGGGGCACAAATCATTCAAACTGCGGGTGTGGCAATGGGCCTCAAACGCAACGGCAACACAAACGTCGCCATTACTTACACGGGTGACGGTGGTTCATCACAAGGTGACTTCTACGAAGGATTGAACTTCGCGGGTGCATTCAAATCACCAGCCATCTTCGTCGTTCAAAACAACCGCTTTGCCATCTCGACACCTGTTGAGAAGCAAACTGCAGCTAAAACGATCGCGCAAAAAGCTGTCGCAGCGGGAATCAACGGAATCCAAGTTGACGGAATGGACGTTCTTGCTGTCCTCGCCGCAACACAACAAGCGCGTAAAGACGCACTTGACGGAACTCCGACGCTCATCGAAGCACTCACATACCGTTACGGACCACATACGCTCGCAGGGGATGACCCAACGCGTTACCGTACAAAAGAACTCGATACAGAGTACCAAGAGAAAGATCCACTCGTTCGTTTCCGCCTCTTCCTCGAAGGCAAGAAGCTTTGGAGCGAAGACATGGAGAATGAAGTCATCGAACAAGCGAAAGCAGACGTGAAAGAAGCGATCAGCCTCGCTGACAAAGAACCAAAACAAAAAGTTTCGGACTTCATCAACAACATGTTCGAAACACTTCCTTCAAACTTGAAAGAGCAGCTTGAAGAATATACAGCAAAGGAGTCGAAGTAAGTTATGGCTCAAATGACAATGATCCAAGCGATTACTGATGCGATGCGCGTTGAAATGAAGCGCGACGAGAAAGTACTTCTTTTCGGAGAAGACGTTGGTAAAAACGGTGGGGTTTTCCGTGCAACGGAAGGTCTCCAAGACGAGCTCGGCGAAGACCGTGTCTTCGACACGCCGCTTGCTGAGTCTGGTATCGGTGGTCTTGCCATCGGTCTCGGTCTTACAGGCTTCCGTCCGATCATGGAAGTTCAATTCTTCGGATTCGTATTCGAAGTGTTCGACTCGATCGCAGCTCAAATGGCGCGTATGCGTTACCGTTCAGGCGGCGCTTACAGCCAGCCAATCACAATCCGTTCACCATTCGGTGGCGGTGTTAAAACACCAGAACTTCACGCGGATAGCCTTGAAGGCTTGATGGCTCAGACACCTGGTCTTAAAGTCGTCATCCCGTCAACGCCATACGATGCAAAAGGTCTTTTGATATCAGCAATCCGTGACAACGACCCAGTCGTATTCCTAGAGCACATGAAACTTTACCGTTCATTCCGTGGCGAAGTTCCAGAAGGCGAATACACGATCGAGCTTGGAAAAGCAGACGTGAAACGCGAAGGAACTGACGTTTCGATCATCACTTACGGTGCAATGGTCCACACGTCACTCAAAGCGGCAGAAGAGCTCGAAAAAGAAAACATCAACGTCGAAGTCATCGACCTCATGACAGTGAGCCCACTTGATATCGATACAATCGTCGAGTCTGTTAAAAAGACTGGCCGTGCGATCGTCGTTCAAGAAGCACAACGTCAAGCAGGGATTGCGGCTAACGTCGTAACTGAAATTCAAGAACGCGCAATTCTTCACCTCGAGGCACCAGTGCTTCGTGTAACTGCACCAGACACAGTCTTCGCTTTCGCACAAGGTGAAGACGCATGGTTACCTGACCATAAAGATGTCGTTGCAAAAGTTAAGGAAGTTATCAACTTCTGATCGTGTTCATTTAACGATGAGGGAGAATTGTCTCCCTCATTGTGTTTACATGATTAATTGATGGGAGGAAAAACCAGTGGCAGTATTTGAATTTAAATTACCAGACATCGGTGAAGGAATTCACGAAGGTGAAATCGTCAAGTGGTTCGTAAAAGCAGGGGATACAGTAAAAGAAGATGACATTCTTCTTGAAGTACAAAACGACAAAGCCGTCGTTGAGATTCCAGCTCCAGTTGATGGAACAGTTAAAGAAGTCAAAGTCTCTGAAGGTACAGTTGCGGTCGTCGGCGACGTCCTCATCACGTTCGATATCGAAGGTGACGCACCAGCCGGTGAAGAAGAAGCAGCTCCTGAACAGCCTAAAGCTGAAGAGAAGACTGAAGATGTGAAAGAAGACGTGAAAGAAGACGGCCCGCGTGAAGTTCAACTTCACAAATCGGAGCGCGTCATCGCAATGCCTTCAATCCGCAAGTACGCTCGTGAAAAAGGCGTCGACATCCGTGAAGTCCAGGGTTCTGGCGACAACGGCCGCGTCTTGAAAGAAGACATCGATGCATTCGCAAACGGAGAAGCACCAACAGCAGAAGCTACAACAGAGAAAACAGAATCTGTAGCTCCAGCAGCGGCTGCGAAAACGGAAATCAAACCTTACGAGTCAGCAACGCCTGAACTCGAAACGCGTGAGAAAATCCGTGGTATCCGTAAAGCGATCTCGAAAGCAATGGTTAACTCGAAGCACACAGCTCCACACGTTACACTCATGGACGAAGTCGACGTCACGAAACTCGTCGCACTCCGTAAAGAGTTCAAACAAGTGGCTGCTGACCAAGGCGTGAAACTCACGTACTTGCCGTTCGTCGTTAAAGCATTGACTGCTGCAGCGAAAGCTTACCCAGCGATCAACGCGTCAATCGACGATGTGAACGAAGAAATCGTCTACAAAAACTACTACAACATCGGTATCGCTGCTGATACGGACAACGGTCTCGTTGTTCCTGTCGTCAAAGAAGCGGACCGTAAATCAATCTATGCACTCGCTACAAACATCAATGAGCTTGCCGGTAAAGCACGTGAAGGCAAACTTGCTGGGGACGACATGAAAGGCGGATCGATCACAATCACGAACATCGGTTCAGCTGGTGGACAATGGTTCACACCTGTCATCAACCACCCAGAAGTTGCAATTCTCGGTATCGGTCGCATCGCTGAAAAAGCTGTCGTTAAAGACGGTGAAATCGTCGCGGCTCCAGTCCTCGCGCTTTCATTCAGCTTTGACCACCGCCTCATCGACGGTGCAACAGCTCAAAACGCACTCAACATGGTGAAACGCTTGCTTCAAGATCCAGCACTTCTAATGATGGAGGGATAAGAACATGGTAGTAGGAGAATTCGCACAAGAAACTGATTTGCTTGTCATCGGCGCCGGTCCTGGTGGATACGTCGCAGCCATCCGTGGCGCACAACTCGGCCTTAAAGTCACAATCGTCGAAAAAGGAAACTTTGGTGGCGTCTGCTTGAACGTCGGTTGTATCCCATCGAAAGCATTGATCACTGCTGGTCACAACTTCCAGCACGCTAAAGGTCACTCTTCAATGGGGATCACGTCTGATAACGTGTCAGTCGACTTCACAAAAGTCCAAGACTGGAAACAGTCGGTCGTCAACAAATTGACTGGCGGCGTCAAAGGCCTTTTGAAAGGTAACAAGATTGAAATCGTTCAAGGTGAAGCTTTCTTCGCATCTGAAGACACAGTACGTGTCATCACAGAAGATAGCTCGACTCCTTACAAGTTCAAAAAAGCGATCATCGCGACTGGTTCAACACCTATCGAGATTCCATCGTTCAAATGGTCAAAACGCGTCCTTTCTTCAACTGGCGCATTGGCTCTTCCTGAAGTACCGAAGAAACTCGTCGTCATCGGCGGCGGATACATCGGTATGGAGCTCGGCACAGCGTACGCGAACTTCGATACAGAAGTCGTCGTCGTTGAAGGCGCAAGCGACATCTTGTCTGGCTTCGAGCCACAAATGACGCAAATCGTCAAAAAGAAACTCAAACAAAAAGGCAACGTCACGATTCACACGAACGCTCTTGCAAAAGGCGTCGAGGAAACAGAAGACGGCGTAACAGTTAAGTTTGAAGTGAACGGCGAAGAGCAGTCTGTTGAAGCGGACTACGTCCTCGTCACAGTCGGCCGTCGTCCAAACACTGGCGACATCGGTCTCGAAAACGCGGAAGTTAAAATCAGCGACCGCGGCATCATCGAAATCGACGACCAGTGCAAAACGTCGAACGAAAACATCTACGCAATCGGCGACATCGTACCAGGACCACCGCTCGCGCACAAAGCTTCTTACGAAGCGAAAGTCGCAGCGGAGGCAGCTGCCGGTAAGCCAGCTTACCTCGACTACTCAGCAATCCCAGCGGTCGTCTTCACTGATCCTGAACTTGCAACAGTCGGTTACACAGAGCCACTCGCAAAAGAAGAAGGACTTGAGATCACAGTATCGAAATTCCCATTCGCAGCGAACGGCCGTGCCCTCGCTCTTGACGAGCCAGACGGCTTCATGAAGCTCATCACGCGTAAAGAGGACGGTCTCTTGATCGGTGCTCAAATCGCGGGAACTGGCGCTTCAGATATGATTGCCGAACTTGGTCTCGCCATCGAAGCAGGCATGACTGCAGAAGATATCGCGCTTACAATCCACGCTCACCCATCACTCGGTGAGATGGCAATGGAAGCGGCAGAAATCGCAATGGGTATGCCAATCCACGTCGTTAAATAAGTCAAAAGCTCTCTCGCTTACTCGCGAGAGAGCATTTTTACGTAATGGACGGTCCGTTCGACTTCTCGGAAGCCGATGCGTTCATGGAACCGTTGGCTACCGTCGTTCTCGACTTCCGTATCGGAGCCGAGCTCGTCACATCCTTTCGACCGGGCGTAGGTGGAGGCGGCTTCGACGAGCCGTGTCGCCACGTCTTGCTGTCGCACGGATGCAACGACGTAAATTCCTTCTAAAAAGGCGGTCGGGGAAGAGGTCGTTCCGGGGACGTAGTCATGACGGAAGCTGAGCTGGCAAAAGCCGACCGCCTCATCCGTCTCCGCGATAAAATAGTGCATCTTGCCGGAGCGGATGCCGAGGCGGACCTCCAACGTCAATTCGTCTTCGGGCGCATCGGGCCATAGCTGCCGCATGAGCCGAACCAAGTCGATACCATCGCGCTCATTAGCTTTTCGTATGTTCATTGGGATCCTCCTTAGGTTTCATACGTTCAGTATAAAGGAAAATAAGGAATGAAGTGAGAAAGGAGGGAACGATGATGGCGTTCGATGAAGAATTGTTATATACCGTCTCTGAGACGAGCCGTGTCCGCTTCACGGGAATCGAGACTGAGACGTCACGTTATGATTTCGGCTTTGTGTATACGCATCAATTCATGGGAAAAGTGCTCGTCGTCTGTATGCAGACCGGGCAGTCTGCCCTTCTTGACATCCATGCGCTCGAAGAACCGAGACAACTGTATCCGATGCTCGGGATCACGTTGCGTGATACAGATCACGTCGCCGAGTTTTTACGACTCTGTCTGGACGAAAGTGGGCAAGAACAAGAACAATCGCCAAATTCTACCCTTGAAAAAATGTAAGCGTTTTCTTATAATGGTACGTAGGGGAAGCAATTCGATCATCATAAGCTACCTTTTCTTTTGATGACACAAAGCGAGCCGGTCCATATGGACCGGCTCGCTTTCGTCTTAACGGATGGCTTTTGTCTGTTGGATGACTTTAATCATTTGAAGCGATTCATCTTCAAGTCCTTGGACGGGAAGACCGGCCTCGATGTTCGCCATGATATAGTCGAGCGTCGAAGTCGTGATCAGTTCTCCCGGGATGATGATCGGGATTCCTGGTGGATACACCATGATGAACTCGGCCGAGATGCGTCCGACGGCGTTCTCGAGCGGAATCGTCTCCGTCTCCTCGTAGAACGCGTCACGCGGGCTGAGTGCAAGCGGTGGAATCTCAGGGAGCATGATCGATAGTGAATCGTTTCCTGACTGATCGTAAACCGATACGACGTCACGCATACCGTCAATCAACGCTTGAATCGTCGACTCGTCGTCGGCGCTCGTCACGATGAACAGTACGTTCAACAAATCTGACATCTCGACTTCGATGCGATGCGTCTCACGCAAATACTTCTCGACTTCAAAGCCGGTGATCCCGAGCTCACGGACAGAGACGAGGATTTTCGTCTCGTCGAGCGCGTACGTCGACTCTGAATGGAGTTCGGCGTGACCGTATACCGATAAGTGCGGCATATTGTCGATGGCCGTACGAGCCGTACGTGCGAGCGTGAGGGCACGTTCGTTCATCGCTTCTCCTTTCGTCGCCAATTGACGACGGGCCGCGTCGAGCGACGCGAGGAGGAGGTAAGACGTCGATGTCGTCGTAATCATCGACAACATTGCGTGAATCCGTTCCGGGGAGACGAGACCGCGACGGACGTTCAAAATCGAACTTCCCGTCATCGAGCCGCCGAGCTTGTGTACGCTCGTGGCCGCGACGTCCGCTCCGGCTTGCATCGCCGAGAGCGGGAGCTCGTCGTGGAACGGCAAGTGGACACCGTGTGCCTCATCAACGAGGACCGGTACGTCTTGCGCATGGGCGACGGCGACGATGCGCTCTAAGTCACCGGCGATGCCGAAGTAGGTCGGGTTGATGACGAGGACTGCTTTCGTGTCCGGGTGCATCTCGAGGGCGCGTTCGACGGCGCTTGCTGTGATCCCGTGGGCAATCCCGTACGTCTCATCATATTCCGGATGGATGAAGACCGGGTGGGCCCCGGTCAAGATGAGGGCGGACATGACGGATTTATGCACGTTCCGGGGAACGATGATTTTCTCGTTCGGACCGACGACGCCCATGATCATCGCCATGATGGCACTCGACGTCCCTTGGACCGAGAAGAACGTCTCGTCGGCACGGAACGCCTCGGCAGCGAGGCGCTCGGCCTCGGCAATCGACGCTTTCGGATGATGGAGATCATCGAGCGGGGCGATGTTAATCAAATCGATCTTCAAGGCGTTTTCGCCGATGAAGTCACGGAATTGAGGGTCCATCCCTTTTCCGCCTTTATGGCCAGGGATATGGAACGCGATCGGGTTCGTATCCACGTGCGTGAGCAACGTGTCAAAGAGCGGTGTCTCGAGCTGTGTAGCACCTTTAAGTTTCAATAGTAAGTCCTCCTTGATAACAGTGTGTATATGGGTTGTCGGTTTGGTTTCAAGCTTTGGGCAATCTGAACATTTCGATTCAAAAACAATGCAACAAAAAAACTATAGTGATTTCTATCCCAACTTGCAATAGTTTTTTTTGTTGATACAATGGTTGTCGAGGTGAAGAATATGCAAATCAACTATCCGATTAATCCGGACTGGACGACAGATGAACTGATTGAAGTCGTCGAGTTCTATAACCAAGTCGCCTTGGCCAATGAAGGCGGTGTCGACCGGGAGTCGTTTTTGGACGCGTATCGGTCGTTCAAACAAATCGTGACGTCGAAGTCAGAAGAGAAACAGCTGAGTGCCGTTCACGATGAGCAGACCGGATACTCTACCTATCGTACGGTCCAAGCGGCCCTAAAATCAAATGCAAAGATTATAAAGTTGTAACTGCTTGAAAGCATGGGAGGACGTAACCGTTTTCTCATGCTTTTTTTGTTATTTCTCTAATAAATAGGGTACATATCATTAACAGTTCAATCAGGTTTAGGCTTAGTTGAAATGGGAATATACTCACTAAGATAAAAAATTCAAAATAGTCAGACAATTCTCTTTCTTTTTTGAATCTCATCTGATATACTCAATTCAACTTACTAAACCGTAACTTGTAGCCCAACTAAAGGAGTGTGGCATCTCATGAAACAAGTGATCGAGGCATTCAAAAGAAAAGACGCAGAAAAACGGATTCCGGTGCTGCGCTTAGAGATTGATTATGAATTGGCAACGCTCTTCGATGCAATGGCGTCACAAGATGATGCCACTGTCCAGGCTAGCAAGCATCGGTTAGAGAAATATCGCCAAGAACTATTGCGTCTCGAAGCCTGACCCACAACCACCCATTCAACCAGTATTCCATGCGGATACTGGTTTTTGTTTGGTACAATACATAATAGAGGTGATAAACATGTTGGAATGGTTCGCGATTGACTTGATAAAACAGGCAGGGGAGTATATCCGCTTACAGATTGACGAGAGCTATCGAATCGAACGCAAGACGGGGAAAGGTGATTTGGTCACGGAAATCGATCGGGCCGTCGAACAGTTGATTGTCGACCGGATTCGTGAGTCGTATCCCGAGCATCATATTATCGGGGAAGAGGGTATCTCGACGGAACCGGATGATTTGTCGGGCACGGTCTGGTTCGTCGACCCGATTGACGGCACATTGAACTTCATCCATCAAAAGCGGATGTTCGCCATCTCGATTGCCATCATGGTCGATGGGGTCGTCGAGTACGGCTTCGTTTACGATGTGATGGCGGATGAGTTGTTCGTCGCACGCCGTGGCGTCGGGACGACGCTGAACGGCCGGAAACTCCCGACCATCAAAGAGCACCACGTCCGGGATGCTTTCCTCAGTATGAACGCGACATGGGTGACGCCGAATCAGCAAATTGCACCGGAAGTGCTCGCGCCGATTGTGCGCGATTCCGTCGGCACGCGGGCGCATGGGGCCGCCTCGCTCGAACTCGCCTGGCTCGCAGCGGGACGAGTCGACGGGTATATCACGATGCGCAATATGCCGTGGGACTATGCTGCCGGTAAACTGCTCGTCGAAGAAGTCGGGGGACGGGTCGTCTCGATTTATGGGGAGCCGGTCCGTTATGACGGGAAGACGTCCGTTCTCGCGGGGAGCGAGACGTTCGTCAAGGACGTGGTGAAGCATTACGTCATCGCCAAGGGTGCGACCCCTGAAGTGAAGCCGGACTTGCAAATTGGAATCAACGGGTCTTACGACCGCGTCCGTGACTTGCTCGTCCTGGCCAACCCGAATGAAACGATGGTCCGCGATCAATACAAAGCCGGGACGACATATGAGGCCACGCTCGGCGGGGAACGTGTCGGGGCGTACATGCTCGTCAAACGCAGCGAGACGTTAATTGAGCTCGTCAATATCGCCGTCAAACCGGAACGGCAGAACCAGACGATCGGGCAACGCCTGCTCCAAGACGCGATTCGTCGGGCCGAGAGCAGCGGGGCGAAGCAAATGCTCGTCTGTACGGGCAACTCGAGCATCGTCCAGTTGCGCTTCTATCAACAAGCCGGTTTCCGCTTTGAATCAGTCGAGCGGGATTACTTCCCGGACCACGGTTATCCGCCAATCGAAGAGGACGGGCTCGCCTTGCGTGACCGCATCTGTCTGACGCGCGACCTATAAGCGTGGGCGCAAAAAGGACAAAATCATAAAGAAGGCCCGGGCGTTTTGCCCGGGCCTTGTGTTATGGACGTCGGTTCGAGAGGACCCGGCGGCGCAAGTTGATTCCAAAAAATGTGGCGATGCCGCTCAAGGCGAGACTGCCGATGATGATGGCGGCACTTCCTTCAGCGACACCGATGCCGATACCGACGAAGCCGGCGACGACCGCGGTCGCGATTAAAACGAACATGAGTTGCATGGAGATTCCCCCTTCTTTCGCTAGTCTTCTTCATTGTAGTCAAAAATGATGCGTTTGAAAACGTTAACAGTTGATAACACTCGACAAAGGTGGTGGAACGTGTGCTATACTCTTAAAGTTGAATAAAAGATGAAACTTTTTTAAATAAGAGAGGACTAACTACATGAATGTAAGAACTAACCTTCGGAACGTAGCCATCATCGCCCACGTTGACCATGGTAAAACAACGCTCGTCGATGAATTATTGAAACAGTCTGGTACATTCCGGACAAACGAAATGGTCGCAGAACGCGCCATGGACTCGAACGACATCGAACGTGAACGCGGAATCACGATTCTCGCTAAAAACACGGCAATCGATTATAAAGATACACGCATCAACATTGTTGATACACCAGGTCACGCCGATTTCGGTGGTGAAGTAGAGCGTATCATGCGTATGGTTGACGGCGTTATCCTCGTTGTCGATGCACGTGAAGGCTGCATGCCGCAAACGCGTTTCGTATTGAAGAAAGCACTCGACCAAGGTCTCCGTCCAATCGTTGTCGTTAACAAAATCGACAAGCCGATGGTACGCCCACTCGACGTCGTCGACGAAGTTGTCGACTTGTTGATCGACCTTGGAGCAGATGAAGATCAACTTGAATTCCCTGTCGTCTATACGTCTGCTGTCAGCGGTTCAAGTTCGTTCGATCCTGATCCAGAGAAGCAAGAAGATACAATCACGTACGTGCTCGACACGATTCTTGAGAACACACCGGCACCAATCGATAACTCGGATGAGCCGCTTCAGTTCCAAGTCACGATGCTCGACTACGACAACTACCTCGGCCGAATCGGTGTCGGTCGCGTCTTCCGTGGGAAAATCAAAGTCGGCGAATCAGTGTCACTTTGCAAAACAGACGGATCAATCAAACAATTGCGCGTCACTAAATTGTTCGGTTACTTCGGCCTCAAACGTGTTGAAATCGAAGAAGCCAAAGCTGGTGACTTGATCGCCATCGCCGGGATGGAAGACATCAACGTCGGTGAGACGGTCACGCCAGTCGGTAAAGAAGAGCCACTTCCGCTTCTCCGCATCGATGAGCCGACGCTTCAAATGCGTTTCATGACAAACAACTCACCGTTCGCAGGACGCGAAGGCGATTTCGTGACGGCACGTAAAATCGAAGAGCGTTTGATGAAACAACTCGAGACGGACGTTTCACTCCGTGTCGAGAACACTGATTCACCTGACCAATGGGTCGTTTCAGGCCGCGGTGAGCTTCACCTCGGGATCTTGATCGAGAACATGCGTCGTGAAGGCTACGAACTTCAAGTTTCGAAACCACAAGTTATCATTCGTGAAGACGAAGATGGTACGAAAATTGAGCCGTTCGAACGCGTCATCGTTGACGTGCCAGAAGAGTACACAGGTTCAGTCATGGAATCAATCGGTCTCCGTAAAGGTGAACTTGCCAACATGAACACAAACGACAACGGTCAAACACGTATGGAATTCATCGTTCCTTCACGTGGTCTCATCGGCTATCGTAACGAGTTCTTGTCAGCGACACGCGGATATGGAATCTTGAACCACACGTTCGAAGAGTACCGTCCGTTCATCGCTGCTGACATCGGCGGACGCCGCAGTGGTGTCATGGTTTGTATCGAACCTGGTAAGTCGACGGCTTACTCGATCGGTGCCCTTGAAGACCGTGGAACGATCTTCATCGAGCCAGGTGTAGAAGTATACGAGGGAATGATCATCGGTGAATGTAACCGTGACGTCGACCTCGCAATCAACGCCGTCAAAGGAAAACAGTTGACGAACATGCGTGCTTCAGCAAAAGACTCGACACAAGTCTTGAAACGTCCACGCGTCTTCTCACTCGAAGAATCGCTCACGTTCTTGAACGATGACGAGTATTGTGAAATCACGCCGGAGTCAATCCGTCTCCGTAAAAAAGTCTTGAACAAGAACGAGCGTGAGAAAGCTGACAAGCGTCGTAAACTTGGTAAAGAATAAGTCTTAAAAAAGGGAGCGCCTAGGCGTTCCCTTTTGTTTTGGATAGTGTAGAATGGTTGTGTAGGAAATAAAGGGGGATTATCAGCTTGAAAGCTTCTCAAACGATGGACATCACACAAATCGATGTGCCGTGGATCGCCTCGCTACTTGGCGTCGGCAGTGACGCGAACGACTTCTCGGTCGGATTCAACGCGTTAATCATCACGGTCATCTTATTGACGATCCTTGTGTTTAAATTAGGTTTTGCGAAACAATTGACGTGGTGGAAATCACTCGTCGTCTATATGCTGCTCGCACTCGGGGCAGGCACGATGGCGCTCGTCTTCTTCACATGGCCGATTCCAGAAGTTCTCCTTGTCATGGCTGTCGTCTTGGCAATCTACCGGGGCCGCCTTTGGTGGAACCGTCGACAAGGCATCGAATCACATTAAAAAATGGACGTTTCGCCCTCGGGCGAAACGTCCATTTTTGCTTACCATCTCCGTTTTTGGCGGAACGATGGATATAGGTGGAATTGGCTGGTCGCGGCACGCTCCGCTGTTCGCGCGGTGATGCGTTCTTGACACGTCTGGCACATATACGTTTTAGCAGGTTTATTACGAAGTCGTTTCGCTTCGAACGACCACGAATCAATCGTATCGATTTTGTCACAAAGAGAGCACTTTACGCGCATGGTCTCACCTTCCTCTTCGTTGATTATAGCATGATTTCAGGAGAGAAAAGCAGGGAAAGAGGTTTGTAAGGGCGAATCCATTTCGTATACCCGTTCGGGAGGAGGGGAGTCTATGGCGAGTAAAGCTGCGTTCGAACTTTCGAGGGCGCAACAAGACGTATTGAACGAGATGCCGTTGACGTTCTTAGTCACGTTTGATGAGCCGAAACGGTGGCCGATCACCCATGCGATCAGCTGGGTGCAAGCGCCGAACGAGAGGACGATTCGCTTGGCGTTGACGAAGAATTCGCATGTGATCACGTTGCTCTCGTATGAGAAGACAGCGAGTCTCATCTTTCTTGAAGGGGGACTTGCCTACAGTATCGCCCTGTCACACGTACACGAATTCGAGCCTAGCGTGAAGCCGGCGTTACACCTTCGCTTTTTTGAAGGGAAAGTCGAAGAGGTCCGTAACATTTCCTTTTACGGGGCAACCTATGGACAACCGGACATCGTCAAGACGTACGATGTCGAAGCAGCAGAAAAGTTGGACCGTGAAGTCAAGGAGAGTTTGAATTCTTGATCACCAACAATTTTCGAGGGGCGGCAAAGTCTATGAAAAAAACGTATGTGCTCGATACGAACGTACTCTTACACGACCCACTATCCTTGTTCCAATTCGATGAGCACGATGTCGTCATTCCCGCCATCGTTTTAGAAGAGCTTGACGGTAAAAAACGTAATATGGATGAAGTCGGCCGCAACGCCCGAGAAACGGCGCGCGTGCTCGATCAATTGCGGACGACCGGTAAACTGCACGACGGGGTCCCGCTCGAGAACGGCGGACGATTGTTCGTCGAGATCGGTCACGAGCATACTGTCGATTTCCCGTTCGACGTCATGACGAACGACAATCGTATCCTGACCGTGGCACTTGGACTGATGAAACAATACGAGCACGACCGGACCCGTAAAGTCGTGGTCGTCTCGAAAGATATACTCGTCCGTGTCAAAGCGGACGCCATCGGCATTGAAGCCGAGGATTACTTGACCGACCATATCGTCGATACGACGAATTTATACGCCGGCTATCGTGAAATCGAAGTCGATCAAGCCATCATCGATGAATTTTATAAAGTCCGACAGCTTCCGCTAGAAGCCGTTTCAAAAAATCAGCTATATCCGAACTCATTCGTCGTCTTAAAGAGTAACGTCTCGAAAGCGAGCGCACTCGCGGTCGTCGATGGGTTGCAACCGATCCTCCGTCCGCTCTCGCTAGACGTCGAACACGTGTGGGGCATCCATCCTCGTAACGTCCAGCAACGGATGGCGCTCGACTTGTTGTTGCGGGACGATATTCCGTTCGTGACATTGCTCGGGAAGGCCGGTACCGGGAAGACGTTGCTCGCGCTCGCGGCAGGCCTGTCGCTCGTCGAAGACGAACGTCGCTTCAACAAGCTCGTCGTGGCCCGACCGGTCGTCCCGATGGGGAACGATATCGGTTATTTGCCCGGTGAGATGGAAGAGAAGCTCCGGCCATGGATGCAGCCGATTTATGATAACTTGGAGTTCTTGTTCAACGCCAACTCGAAAGACGAACTCGGGAACATCTTGGCCGGCATCAAATCGATTCAGCTCGAGGCGCTCACGTATATCCGTGGCCGCAGCATGCCGGATCAGTTCATTATCATCGACGAGGCCCAAAACTTGACGAAACATGAGATTAAGACGATTCTGACCCGAGTCGGCGAGAACTCGAAAATCGTCCTCGTCGGGGACCCGTATCAAATCGACCATCCGTATTTGGACGAGTATTCGAACGGTCTCACGTACGCCGTCGAACGCTTCAAAGGTCAAAACGTATTCGGACACGTCCAACTCATCAAAGGGGAGCGCTCGTCGCTCGCCCGGTTGGCCGCCGATTTACTATAACGAAATAAACGCCGAGCGGCCGCTCGGCGTTTATTTCGTATTTGGATGGAGTGCCACTTGCACGTTCGATTTTTCCAGGAAGGCGTTCATCAGCATAATCAGACCGGTCACGATAAACAGTGCCGAGAATCCGAAGTGGGCGACGACTTGCGAACCGAACAACGGTCCGAGCAAGTTGCCCATGAACTGGGCCGATTGGTTATAAGAGAAGATGCGGCCGGTCGCCCGGCTCGGCGTATGTTGGCGGAGTAACGACTGTACCGACGGCATGAGTGCCGCCGTGGCGAAGCCGAGGCCGAATCGCATGATGACGAGTTGTGTCGTCGACGTCACGAATGCCTGTGGAATCAAGAAGGCGCTATAGACGATGAGCGCCCAGAACAGGATGCGTTCGGCCCCGTAGCGGTCGGAGAGCCGACCGAGACGTTGTGCGGAAATGAGGGCGGCCACACCAGGAGCTGACGCGACGATCCCTGCGATAAAGGCGAGCGACGTCGTATACGGGTTCAATTCCCGGACATACAGCGTCAACAGCGGGCCAATCGATTGGGCCGAGAACGTGATTAAGAACGTCGTCAGAAACAGACTAAATATGAGTTGCGGGTTACGGAGCGAGGCGATCATCGATCGCGTCGAATCAAGCCGCTCGCGCGCCACCGGCACAAAGTCCTCTTTGACGAACACGAGTGTGATGAGGAACGTGATGAATAAGGCACTGCCGGTCAAGAGAAAAACGGGTCGAAGCCCAATCAAGTCTGCGAGGAGTCCTCCAATCAAGGGACCGAGGAGTCCGCCGGTGATGCCACCGGTCGACAGTGTGCCGAGCGCCCAGCCACTTTTCTCTTTAGGCGTTTGTGAAGCGACGAGGGTGATCCCCGCCGAGATAAATCCGGATACGGCACCCATTAAGAGCCGTAAACCGACGAGCTGATACACGTCTTGGACGAAACTGATGAGCGTCATGACGACGGCCATACCGAGACTAGCGCGGATGAGCATCAATTTGCGGCCTTTTTGGTCGGCGAGCCGTCCCCACAGCGGGGAGACGATGGCAGCCACGAGGAAAGTGGCGCCGAATGCGACCGCGGACCACGTAACGACTTGGTCGGAATCGGTGACCCCGAGTTCTTCGATGAACAAGGGGAGGAACGGTAGGACTAGACTCATCGAGGCCGCCGTCAAAAAGCTACCGATCCAGACGATGATTAAGTTTTTCTTCCATAAAGGGTACGTAAGCGTCACGACCTTTCGAGATTGAAGTTTTTCGATACCTTATATGTTACACTTTATGAAGTAAAAAGTCTAAAAAAAGAGAAGGCGCTGTGCCTTCTCTATCATGCCTCTGTTCGCACGGCGATGTGATGGACACCGCGCCATACTTGTTGATTGTGCAAGACGTACACCGGACCGTCCGCGAGTACTTTTCCGTCTCGAGAGAACTGTAAGTAAACGCTTCTGGCCTCGTCGATTGGCAACGTGAGCACCGTCTCCCCATAAAAACTGACGTGCGTCGCCGTGGCGATCGGTTCGGCATTTTGAAGGAATGGCGCGAACGGCATCGCGAACGAGTCGCGCAGCGCCGCATCCTTATCAGCCCGAGACATCGGTTTGTTATGGTCGACGCGTGACCCTTGCGTCAAGCCGTCATCCCATGCCTTCCCCATCTTGGCATAGTATGCGTCGTTGTCACTTTCTACCGCGCGGTCGAGATCCTCGACGTTTCGCTTGCGGTCATCAAAAATCCATACGGTCGGGTCGATCGTCAGCGCGTGACGAACCGCTCCGTCTAGTGGAAAAATCATGGATACGCCCCCTTTATTCACAATACACTGTACATTATACAGCTCTTTCTCAGAAAAAGGGAAACTGCGAGAAACTCGCCGCGAATCCAGACTGTTCATTGAATTATGATGAAATATAATGTACAGTTGAGTTATGACAAACAGTCTGTCATTGTACGGAGGAGGGGTCGTAGTGGCGACAAATTTGGCTGCAGTCCAACGGGAGCAAGCGCTTCAACTATTAGAGGCAGACGCAGAAAAAATCCGTTGTTTGATTGAAGTGCAGTTAGAAAACCTAAAAATGCCGAAGTGCCCGCTTTATGAAGAGGTGCTTGATACACATATGTTCGGTCTATCACGCCAAATTGATTTTGCGGTCCGTCTTGGACTCATTTCAGACATTGAAGGTAAAGGACTGCTCGATTCATTGGAACAAAAGCTGTCCGCCCTCGCGGAAGCTTCAGATTTATGAACCTTATACTCAAACTGTGCAAGCGGCGCTGTTTGAGTATTTTTTTATAATGGGTCAGTGATTGTTGTACATAAGGAAGTGAAAACATGAAAACTCGGTTTCGGTATTTTGATTTCTCGTTGTTCATTGCAGTGCTCATGCTCGTCGGAATCAGTTCGATCATGATTTATAGTGCGAGCGTGTGGAATCGCGGCGATTACGCGAACAGCGGCTTGTACTATCGCCAACTCGTCTACGCAGGGATCGGGATTGTCGTCTACTTCATTGCGACGATGTTCCGCTATGAGAACTTTAGAAAACCTAATATTTTGTATGGCCTCTATTTCGTATCGGTCGTACTGTTGTTCATCACGTGGGCGATGCCACCGCTCAACGGTGCGCGGGCCTGGCTCATCATCGGCAGCTTTACGATTCAACCGGTCGAGATCGCCAAATTCGTGTTGATTCTACTGCTCGCCAACTATTATCACCAGTTGTGGAATGGGGAGCTGAAAGGGTTGCCTGGTCGACTAGGGCGAGCCGCTATCACTAAAAAAGGAATCCGGGCTCAGTTTGGTGCCTTCTTCATGATACCGGTCATCTACTTCTTTTTCCCATACGCCATCGCCATCAACGGACAGCCGGATATGGGGGGCTTGTTCGTCCTCGGGGCCATCATGTTCCTCATGTGGCTTGCCGTCGGGGCACCGCTTCGGATCATCGTGCCTGCTGTGCTCGCCGGGTTTGGACTTGTCTATCTGATGTTCACGACAATCTTCTCGGAGAACCAGCGCAGCCGGATCGAAGTCGTCTTCAATCCGTTCATGGACCCTGAAGGCTACGGGCACCAATTGCTCATGTCGATCATCTCGATCGTCCATGGGGGCTTGACCGGCGTCGGTCTCGGGAACAGTTATCAGAAGTATGGGTACTTGCCGGAACCGGAGACGGACTATATCATGTCCATCATCGCTGAAGAGCTCGGCTTTATCGGGGTCGTCGTCGTCCTCGCCTTGCTGTTCTTCATCGCTTTCCGGGCCGTCAATATCGCCAACCATAGCGATAGTCATTTCGCGATGTTCGTCTCGTTCGGCATCGCCGCTCAAATCATGGTCCAGACCGGAATCAATATCGGTGCCATGTCCGGTTGGTTCCCGGGTACAGGTGTCACGCTCCCGCTCGTCAGTTACGGCGGGACGTCACTCATCATGACGATGGGGATTCTCGGTGTGCTCAGTAGCATCTCGATGCGAAATCGGCACCGGGAAGCGACGAAACGGGCAGAAATTCGGGAGAAATCCGCAGAAAACGTTCAAAGTTCATCATTGCATGTTGTAAGGTAAAAAGGATTGAACTACTTAAATGGGGGGATTTATGTTGAAATCAATTAGCAAATTACTCGTAGCCAACCGTGGTGAAATCGCCATTCGCGTGTTCCGTGCCGCCACTGAATTAGGGATGCGCACGGTCGCCGTCTATTCTCAAGAAGACAGCGGCTCGTTACACCGCTTTAAAGCGGATGAAGCTTATTTGATTGGTCTCGATAAAAAACCGATTGACGCCTATCTCGATATCGAGGACGTGATCCGCATCGCGAAACAGTCGGGGGCTGACGCGATTCATCCAGGTTACGGATTCTTGTCTGAGAATATTGAACTCGCACGTCGTTGCCGTGAAGAAGGCATCATTTTCGTCGGTCCGAACGAAGCGCACCTTCATGCGTTCGGAGATAAAGTTCGGGCCCGTCAAAGTGCGATCGCAGCCGGACTCCCGGTCATTCCAGGTTCGAACGGACCGCTCACGTCTTACGAGGACGCTTTAGACTTTGCGAACGAGCACGGCTTCCCGCTCATGGTCAAAGCCGCGATGGGCGGAGGCGGCCGCGGGATGCGCGTCATCCGTACGGAAGCCGAGATGAAAGATTTGATTGAACGTGCCAAGTCAGAAGCGAAGCAAGCGTTTGGTTCAGACGAAGTGTACATAGAAAAACTAGTGGAACGCCCGAAACACATCGAGGTCCAAATCCTCGGGGATGACCACGGGAACATCATTCACTTGTTCGAACGTGACTGTTCGGTTCAGCGTCGTCACCAAAAAGTCGTCGAAGTCGCACCTTGTGTGACGTTATCGGATGCGTCGCGTCAAGCAATCTGTGACGCAGCCGTGAAACTGATGCGCCATGTCGGCTACATCAATGCCGGTACGGTCGAATTCCTCGTCACGGAAGACGAGTCGTTCTACTTCATCGAAGTCAACCCGCGCATTCAAGTCGAGCATACGATCACCGAGATGGTGACCGGATTCGATATCGTCCAGACGCAACTCATGATCGCACAAGGTGAGTCGCTCCACGGCGACGTCATCCACATGCCGAAACAAGAAGATATCAAATTGCTCGGTTACGCGATCCAATCGCGTGTCACGTCGGAAGACCCGGCCAACAACTTCATGCCAGATACCGGTAAAATCATGGCCTACCGTTCTCCGGGCGGCTTCGGCGTCCGACTTGACGGTGGGAACGCCTACGTCGGTGCCGAGATTTCACCATATTACGATTCGCTCCTCGTGAAGCTGTCGACACATGGCATGACGTTCGAACAGGCCGCTTCGAAGATGGTCCGTAACTTGAACGAGTTCCGGATTCGTGGCATCAAGACGAACATCCCGTTCTTAATCAACGTGATGAAGCATCAGAACTTCATCAGCGGCGACTATAACACGTCGTTCATCGATGAGACGCCGGAACTGTTCGTCTTCCCGAAACGGAAAGACCGCGGGACGAAATTGCTCAACTATATCGGCGATGTCACGGTGAACGGATTCCCGGGCGTCGGTTTGAAAGACAAGCCGATCAGCCGCTCGGTCCGGATTCCGCAAGACCTGCCGGCTGAAGCCAAACCGGGCACGAAACAGATTTTGACGGAACTTGGTCCGGATGGCCTCGCCGACTGGATTAAGCGCCAGCCCGAACTGTTATTGACGGATACGACGATGCGCGACGCGCACCAGTCTCTGCTCGCGACACGGATGCGGACGCAAGACATCATCAATATCGCCGAACCGACGAGCAAGCTCATGCCGGAGCTGTTCTCGGTCGAGGCATGGGGCGGGGCCACGTTCGACGTCGCCTATCGTTTCCTCTCAGAAGACCCTTGGGTACGCCTCATGCGTCTCCGTGAGAAGATGCCGAACGTGTTGATTCAAATGTTGCTCCGCGGTGCCAACGCCGTCGGGTATAAGAACTATGCCGACAACGTCATCGAGAAGTTCGTCCACGAAGCGGCCTATGCCGGCGTCGACGTGTTCCGGATCTTTGACAGTTTGAACAACCTCGAGTCGATTCAACTCGCGATTGACGCGACGTTACCGACCGGCAAAGTCGCCGAGGCAGCGGTTTGTTATACGGGTGACTTGTATGACGGTAGCCGTCCGAAATACCACTTGCCGTATTACGTCGACTTGGCGAAGAAACTTGAAGCGAGCGGGGCTCACATCCTTGCCATCAAGGACATGGCCGGCCTGCTCAAACCGGAATCGGCGTACGCGCTCGTCTCGGCATTGAAAGATGCCGTCGACTTGCCGATCCACTTGCATACGCACGACGCGTCGGGCAACGGAATCTTCACTTACGCCCGGGCGACAGATGCGGGCGTCGATATCGTCGACGTGGCTGCGAGCTCGATGTCGGGGATGACGTCACAGCCTTCAGGCGGCAGCTTGATTTATGCGCTTGACCATCACGCGCGTCAACCGAAAATCGATGCGAAGCATTACGAGGTCATCAGCGATTACTGGCAAGACGTGCGTCATAACTACGAGCCGTTCGAGAGCGACATGCGCGCTTCGAACCCGTCGGTATATGAGCACGAGATGCCGGGCGGACAGTACTCGAACTTGCAGCAACAAGCGAAAGCGGTCGGATTGGGTGACCGTTGGAGCGAAGTGAAGTCGATGTATGCCCGTGTCAACATGTTGTTCGGGGATATCGTCAAAGTGACACCGTCGTCGAAAGTCGTCGGCGACATGGCGCTATTCATGGTCCAGCATAACTTGAGCGAACAAGATGTGATTGACCGCGGTCACCAACTCGACTTCCCGGATTCGGTCGTCGAGATGATGCGCGGCGAACTCGGGACGCCTCCAGGAGGGTTCCCGACCGATGTCCAGCAAGCGATTCTTAAAGGTGAGAAGCCGCTTGACGTACGTCCAGGTAAGTTGATTGAGCCGTATGATTTTGAAGCGGCCCAGTCGAAGCTGTTCGAGAAACTCGATCGTCCGGTAACAGATTTCGAATTGCTCTCGAACGCATTGTATCCGAAAGTGTTTGAAGACTATGTCACGCATTCGACGACGTACGGGGATGTATCGGTGCTTGACACGTTGACGTTCTTCTACGGATTGAACGTCGGTGAGACGATTCAAGTTGAAATCGAGACCGGGAAGACACTCATCATCAAACTCGTTCAAATCAGTGCGGCGAACGAGGACGGCATCCGTCTCGTCTCGTACGAGATGAACGGCGTCCCGCGTGAAATCGAGATTAAAGACGTGAACGTGAAGTCGGCGACGACGAGCCGTCCGAAAGTAGACCGGGCGAACCCGAAACAAGTCGGCGCTTCGATGCCAGGTTCAGTGTTGAAAGTGCTCGTCGAACCGGGTAGCCGTGTCCACCGCGGGGAACAGCTCCTCGTCACGGAAGCGATGAAGATGGAGACGACGGTTCAAGCCGCGCAAGACGGAGAAGTCAAAGCGGTCCATATTAAAGAAGGCGACACAATCCAAAGTGACGACTTATTGATTGAGTTTGTATAATGAAAAGAAGCATAGCCGCGCTATGCTTCTTTTTTAGATAGGAGTGGGAGAGATGAGACGAGTATGCTGGTTTCGATCGGATTTTCGATTGACAGATAATCATATGTTACACCGGGCCTTGAAAGACGCTGATTCCGACGATGAGATGGAGTTCGTTTTTTGGCTCAACCCTAACTATTGCGAGCCGTTCGAGACGCGCCACGATTACTTTTTCGCGACGATGCGTCAATTCATGGACGAGTTGGAAGAACGCGGGCTCGGACTTCGGGTCATCGTGGCCGATACGGCCGAACAGTTCGTCGAAGCGCTCGGTGAGCTCGATGTGCTCTACTTCAACGCCGAGTATGTCGAACCGTTCAAACAGCGGGACGACGCCGTCATCCAGGCGCTCGGGGAAGCGGTCAAAGTCATCCGCCTGCTCGACCGCCATTTGTTCGCCCCGAATGCGTTCACGAAAAAAGACGGCGATCCGTATAAGGTATACACGCCATTTAAAAAAGCAGCCTATGCCGAGGCGCCGCCCGCGCCGTATGAGGTCGACGTGAATGCATTGAAGCGTCACGTGACGACAGGGCATGAAGTCCCGGTCGAATTGAAGCGTCAGTTCGATCGCTGTGAGCGTTCGTGGAAAGCGCTCGGCGAAGCGGCAGCCAAACGTCGTTTGAGCGACTTCGTCGCGAATCGGATCGATGCGTACGATGAAGACCGCGACATCCCGGCCATCGCCGGCACGAGCCGTCTGTCTCCGTATCTCCGGACCGGGGTGCTCTCCATCCGAACCGTGACGGAAGCGGTGTTGAAGGCGCCGAAATCGAGCGGACGCGACACATATTACGATGAGTTGTTATGGCGCGAATTTTACTATATGATCATGGTCCAATTCCCGGGACTGAAAGACCGTCCGTTCAACGACAAGTATAAGCATCTCGATTGGGAGAACGATGACGAGAACTTCCAGGCGTGGTGTGACGGAAAGACGGGCTACCCGATCGTCGACGCGGCGATGCGGCAATTGAATGAGACGGGCTGGATGCATAACCGGCTTCGCATGATTGTCGCCTCGTTCTTGTCGAAGCATCTGATGATCGACTGGCGGAAAGGGGAACGCTATTTCGAACAGAAGCTGATCGACTATGAAGCAGCCTCGAATATCGGGGGTTGGCAATGGGCGGCTTCGGTCGGGACGGATGCGGTGCCGTACTTCCGTATCTTCAATCCGACGACGCAGTCCGAGAAGTTCGATGGGGACGGGACGTTCATCCGGAAGTATGTGCCCGAACTCGTGAATCTCGACAAAAAAGCGATTCATTTCCCTGACTTGACCGAGCGGGATGGATACGTCGACCCAATCGTCGACCATAAGGAAGCGCGTGCCCGGGCACTCGAGCGGTTCAAGGACGCGCAGTAAATAGGCATCAAAAAAAGGAGCGATGCCGTCGCTCCTTTTTGTGTACGTTATTAAGATTAAATGGATTGTTGTCGTGCGGCCTCGGTCGTCTGTTTCTGACTCCGATACGCATGATATGCCAAGTACGAGATAATCCCGAAATAGCAGGTAATCAAGAAGGCGTGGAGAAGCGGGACGTACGTGGCGTGTCCCCCAAGGACGATCCACGCACCCGTGCCGACTTGAAGCAGGATGAAGAACAGCGAGGCCCACATGCCGGTCTCGACGAGTCGGTTCGTCTCCCGACGTGCCAAGTAGAGGACGTATAACGTATAGAAGACGAGCAGTCCGGCCATGATGCGGTGCCCCATTTGGACGTATGACTCGAACGTCCACACGTTCTGGTCGCAAATCGGCCAGCCGACACAGGCGTACGTCGCGCCGAGGTGACGGACGTAAGCGCCCGTATAGACGACGACCATCGTATAAATCGTCAAGCCGTAAAGGTGAACCTTCAATCGTTCGGAGACGGCCCGATGCACGCGTTCCCCTTCGAACAAGAGAATCGTCAAGATGAGCAGCGATGCGAACGAGACGAGCGAGATACCGAAGTGGAGCGCGAGAATCGCGTCCGACTGTTGCCAGATGACGGCCCCGGCACCGATAATCGATTGGATGAGCATGAAAATGAACGCGAGGAACGCGAACACTTTGACATCATACCGGTTCTTGACGACCGCAAACGTCCAAATCGTCAAGGCGATGATGAGCAGTCCCTCGATGCCAGAGACGACACGGTGACTGTACTCGATCATCGTTTCGACGCTCGGATTGGTCGGGATCAGTTTCCCGTGGCAGAGCGGCCAATCCGTTCCGCACCCGTCGCCGGAGTCCGTCTTTGTCACGGTTCCACCCATGATCAGGACGAGCATCATCCCGAGCGTGACGAGCGCTGAAAATAGTGCGAGTTTTTTATGCATTCGTTTCCACCTGCTTTTGAGAAAAATCACTAGAATTGTGCCTTGTAAGTTTATATTTTTTTCGCCATACTTATTATACGGCTTTACGTCGTAAAAACGAAACGGAAAAGCTTGCAATCGCTATCAAAATCGTTATTCTAGTATTAACATGGCGTTTTTACTGTGACAATTATCACACGTTTGTCACAAAAAACTAGCTATTTTACAAGCATAAACGACGTATTCTTTTTGAAAATATGGTATCTTTGTTATGAGTTAGGTGAACTTTGTTCATATTGTGTTTTTTCTGTGAAAAGAATACGTGGATTTCGTGATTAGTAGGGGGGTCAGTATGACAAAAGTCAACCCAGGAACAATGGCAGAAGTAGAATATACAGAATCCGCCTCGTTCCGCGACTATGTTGCTCTGGCAAAAATGGGAATCGTTCGCGCCAACTTGTTGTTGGTATTCGCCGGTTTCTTTGTAGCAGCAACATATCAGAGTGATACGCCAGTCTTTTATTTATTTGAGGTTTGGCCGCAGCTCTTATTAACGATGTTAGGAAGCGCACTCGTCATCTCCGGGAGTTGTTACCTAAACAACTTCGTGGACCGTGATATCGATTACTTGATGGGACGTACAGACAATCGGCCGAGTGTCACCGGTAAAATTTCGGGAGAACGGATTTTGCTCCTTGGATTAACGCAGCTTGCGATCGGGACATTGCTCTTATTGATCGTCTCGTATGTGGCAGCAGTCTTCGGTTTAATCGGGGCATTTTTTTATGTCGTCATTTATACGATGTGGCTTAAACGGACGCACACGTTGAACACGGTCGTCGGTAGCATCTCCGGAGCGGTACCGCCGCTCATCGGTTGGGCAGCCATCGATCCCGCGCTTCATATCGACGCGTGGCTCATGTTCCTCGTCATGTTCTTGTGGCAACCGCCACACTTCCTCGCGCTCGCCATGCGGCGTACCGAGGAGTATCGAGCGGCCGGCATTCCGATGCTACCGGTCGTCAACGGCTTTGCGATTACAAAGCGTCAAATCATCTGGTGGATTGCGACGCTGATTCCAGCATCGCTCTTGTTCATGCATTACGGGTTAGTCTACGTAATCATTGCAGCCGGTCTTGGGGGCTACTGGTTATATCTCGGGTTGAAAGGTTTTAAAGCCGAGGATGAAATCAAGTGGGCAAACAAAATGTTCTTTTATTCATTAATTTATTTAGTCGTGTGGATTGTCGCGCTGATTTTGACGGCAGCACTAGCGTAATCACACTCACTATATAGAAACCATTACACATCATTTTGGGAGAAAGTGGGGATTGTTGTGAAATCATTTAAAAAGCTTCTGTTTGGCATCGTCCCGATGATGATGTTCGCACTGCTATTATCAGGGTGCGGCGTTGAGGGATTGTCTGCATTGAAGCCGATGGGAGAAGGCGCTGAAATTCAGCTCCGGATCATTATCATCAGTTTGGTACTTATGCTCTTCGTACTCGTCATCGTATCGATCATTTACGTTTACGTGCTCATGAAGTTCCGTCGTAAAGACGATTCGATTCCGAAGCAAGTCGAAGGAAGCAGCACGCTCGAGATGATTTGGACAGTCGTACCAATCATCTTGCTCATCATTCTCGCTGTACCGACAATCACGACGACTGTCGAACTCGCGAAAGCGAAAGAAGCGAAAAAAGAAGAAGAAATCAATGTTACGGCTAACTTGTACTGGTGGGAGTTTGAATATCCGAACGCAGGCGTCGTCACGGGACAAGAACTTGTCATCCCGGTCGGCAAACGTGTCGGCATCAACTTGACATCGAAAGACGTCATCCACTCGTTCTGGGTACCGGCTTTATCTGGTAAAACGGATACGAACCCAGGCCTTGATAACGAAATGTGGTTGCATGCAAATGAACCAGGTACGTTCTTTGGGAAATGTGCCGAGCTTTGCGGACCGTCACACGCGCTCATGGACTTCAAAGTCATCGCACTCGAGCAAGAAGATTACGACCAATGGCTCGAAGACATGAAAGCACAGCAAGACGCGAACACAGAAAACCTTGTTGCAGATAACCAAAACTTGACGACAGGTGAGGCCGTGTACGTCGAGAGCTGCTTGAGCTGTCACGGGGGCGGGAAAGTTGCGCCTAGCTTGACAAACTTTGGTGATCGCGAATGGTTGATCGGTTACCTCGAAAACAACGAGGACGACTTGAAAAAATGGATTCGTGATCCACAAGAATTGAAAGAAGGCGCGCTCATGCCTGGCTTCAGTGAAGGCCAAATCAGTGATGAAGAGTTAGATGCACTCGTTGACTTCTTGTACGATCAGAAGATTGACTAACGGGAAAAGGGGGATTTCACGTGGCACAGACCACTGCATTGCAGCAACCGCGTAAATACAATGGCATCATGGATTGGGTTACGACGGTTGACCACAAAAAAATCGGTATTTTGTATTTGTTCTCAGGAATCTTCTTCCTCCTTCTCGGTGGAATTGAAGCATTACTTATTCGGTGGCAACTCGTTCGTCCGATGAACGACTTCGTCAGCGGCGAAACGTTCAACCAATTGATTACGATGCACGGGACGACGATGATCTTCCTAGCGGCCATGCCGATGTTATTCGGATTCATGAACGCCGTCGTACCACTTCAAATCGGGGCACGCGATGTCGCGTTCCCGTTCATTAACTCACTCGGATTCTGGTTGTTCTTCTTCGGTGGTGTCATGTTGAACCTTAGCTGGTTCTTCGGCGCTGCACCGAACGCAGGCTGGACGGCGTACGCGCCGCTCTCGACACAACCGGAAGCATCAGGGGTCGACTTCTACGCCCTTGGTCTTCAAATTTCAGGTTTCGGTTCACTCATGGCCGGGATTAACTTCCTCGTCACGATTTTGAACATGCGTGCTCCAGGTATGAAACTCATGCGGATGCCGCTCTTCACGTGGACGACGTTCGTCGCTTCGGCGTTGATCGTCTTCGCGTTCCCACCGCTCACAGTCGGCTTGTTCATGTTAATGTTCGAGCGCTTGTTCGGGGCCGTTTACTTCGACCCAGCAATGGGTGGTAACGTCATCATCTGGGAACACCTCTTCTGGATCTTCGGACACCCGGAAGTATATATCTTGATTTTACCGGCGTTCGGTATTTTCTCGGAAATCATTCCGACATTCGCTCGTAAACGCCTATTCGGTTACACAACGATGGTCTTCGCAACGATGCTCATCGGTTTCCTCGGATTCATGGTTTGGGTCCACCACATGTTCACGGTCGGTCTTGGACCGGTCGCCAACTCGATCTTCGCTGTCGCAACAATGGCCATTGCCGTGCCGACAGGGGTCAAGATCTTCAACTGGTTGTTCACACTATGGGGCGGACAAATCAAGTTCAACGTCGCGATGCTCTACTCGGTCGCATTTATTCCATCATTCCTCGTCGGGGGGATGACAGGGGTCATGCTTTCGGTCGCACCGGCCGACTATCAATACCATGATAGTTACTTCGTTGTCGCTCACTTCCACTACGTTATCGTAGGTGGGGTTGTATACGGTCTATTTGCAGGACTTTACTACTGGTTCCCGCTCATGTTCGGCAAAGCGCTCTCTGAGAAGCTTGGCTACTGGCAGTTCTGGTTGTTCTTCATCGGGTTCCACTTGACGTTCTTCCCGCAACATTTCCTCGGATTGTTCGGGATGCCACGCCGCGTCTTCACATATCTTCCGAACCAAGGGTTTGAGACGATGAACTTGCTGTCGACAATCGGTGCCTTCTTCATGGGTGTGTCGACGATTGTCTTGCTCGTCGCTGTTGTGAAAGCATTCTTGTCGAAACAACGCGTCAAGCCGGACCATTGGGAAGATGGACGTACGTTGGAGTGGACGCTTCCTGTACCGACTCCAGAATACAACTTTGCACAAACACCGCTTGTCAAAGGTCTCGATACGTTCTGGCTCGAGAAGATGGCGGGCAACAAACGGGTATCTGTCGCTGAACCAGTAGCAGACATCCACATGCCGAACAACTCGATTATCCCGTTCTTCATGTCACTCGGCTTGTTCATCGCCGGACTCGGAGCGATTTTCCAAATGGATAACGCGGTTGTTGGTTGGTCGCTCATCGTGGTCGGATTGCTCATCACATTCGTGTCGATGTTCCTCCGTTCATGGATTGACGATCATGGCTTCTACATTCCAAAATCGAAGATCGAAGCGGATTTGAAAGCGATTCGTGAGAAAGGAGACCAATAAATGGCACATGCAGTCGAAAAACACCCGGTGACCGGAATTCCGGCCAATCCAGAGAAAGCCACGCTGGAAGGGAAAAATAAATATGTAGCCTTCTGGTTCTTCCTCGGTGGAGAGACCGTTCTCTTCGCCTCGCTCTTCGGAACGTATGTCGGTCTACTCAACTCTGGTGCGCCAGAGGAACTTCGTTCGTACAATATCTTTGAGATGGGGCTCGTCTTCTTAATGACGATGCTCCTCCTCACAAGTTCGCTCACAAGTGTTCTCGCCATGATGAACATGAAAGCGAACAATCCAGGCCGCATGAAGTTTTGGTTGGTGATCACGCTTCTCCTCGGGGCAGGTTTCCTTGGAGCTGAGATTTACGAGTTCATCCACTACTACCATATCGGTCACACGTTCACGTCGAGCGCGTTCGGATCTGCGTTCTACACGCTCGTCGGTTTCCACGGCGCGCACGTCACGTTCGGTCTACTTTGGATCACGACGTTGTTAATTCGCAACTGGAACCGTCCGATCGATGTGTACAACGCACCGAAGTTTTACGTGTCGAGCCTATACTGGCACTTTATCGACGTCGTCTGGGTTTTCATCTTCTCAATCGTCTACCTCTTAGGGATGGTGAGCTAACATGGAAAAACAACCAATCAACGAATCGCACAAACAGTTAGAGCTCGAAGTAAAAGCCGAGTCACGCCGCGAATATCAACTCCAGTTGATCAGCTTCGCGATGATGATCTTGCTCACATTCGTCGCGTTCGGCGCCGTATACGCTGAACTCATGCCGGTGTGGGCAGCAGGTGGTTTCTTAATCATCCTCGCCATCATCCAAGTGTTCTTGCAGCTGTATATCTTCATGCATATGAACAACCGTGGCAACACGTGGATCGTCGGAATGATGTGGCTTGGCATCTTTGTCGCCATCATTACAGTCGCTGCACTTCGCTTGCTCATTTGGTAAATGTGACAAAGGATTGAACATCTGTGGAAACACAGATGATTCAGTCCTTTTTGCTTTACTTCAAAAATAAAGGAATAGTAATCTTGAAGTGAACGGTTTCATCGGTTTGGGAGAGAAAGAAAAGGGGTGAAGGGATGCTCTGGAATACATCAGAGCTACTCAAACAGTTCGATTGGATGACACTTTGGAGTCCATGGTTCGGATTGTTGATGGTAGGGTTGTACGTCCTCTATGCGGTCGTCACAGAGAAAATGGCGAAGCGAGGGTACGAGTCGACCACGTTACTACAAAAGTTCAGCATGTTATCCGCCATTGTATTGTATTATATCGGTTTCGGAAGTCCGGTCGATGTCCTTGCACACATCATCTTCTCGGTGCACATGTTGCAGATGGTGCTCGTCTATGTGCTCGCACCGGCGCTCGTCGTGTACGGGATGCCATATTGGGTGTTCGAGAAATTATTTGGCTATAAGGTGATTGGGCCGACGCTCAGATTTATGTCAAAACCTTTGATCGCCCTCGTTTTGTTCAATGCATTGTTCACCTTGTATCACATGCCATTCATCTTTGACTACGTCTTGACGAACTATGAAGTGCATCGTATCTTCCACGGCGCTCTCATCGTCTTCAGTTTGACGATGTGGTATCCGGTCATCGCACCGTTCCTCTCAGAAGAAGAGGAAGGGATGTCGGATTTGAAGCGGATGGTGTACATCATCGCGAACGGCGTGCTGTTGACACCGGCCTGTGCACTCATCATCTTCAGCCAAGGAATTCTTTATGACGCCTATACGGACGCCGAGACGTTCGCGACGGTGCTCGGCTACTGTATGCCGAACGGCGATGTGTCGGGTCTCGATTTGAATGCGCTCATGGGAGCAACGAACAGCGCTCTTGAAGACCAACGCTTCGGCGGGGTATTGATGAAGCTCGGTCAAGAAGTCGTATACGGTTTCTTCTTCGGCTGGACGTTCTTCGGTTGGGTGCGCCGGACGAAATCGCTTGCGCTTGACGAAGGCATGTCGTTCACACCGCAAGAACCAAAAGAGAAAAAATGAACTAAATCAAAGGGGAAACTACGATGAACTATCTTGCCTTGATCAGTGTGACATTCATTGTCATCAGTGCTATTTTAGTCGCAATCGGATGGACGATCATTGCGCGCGATCGTCGCAACGTCGACAAACATAAGAAAGTCATGACGGCCGCCGCGATCGCCGCGACGACATTCTTCATTCTCTACGTCTCACGGACGATTTTCGTCGGCAATACCGCCTTCGGGGGACCGGATTCAGTGAAGCCTTACTATTTGGCGTTCATGATTTTCCATATCCTGCTCGCGACGACAGGTGGGGTCCTCGGATTGATCACGCTTTACCTCGGCTATAAAAATAAAGTCGAGAAACACCGTAAAATCGGACCGAAAGCCTCAGTCGTCTGGTTTTTCACAGCGATTACAGGCGTGACGGTATACGTCCTCCTTTATGTCGCCTATGACCCGGGTGAGACGACAAACGTCTTCCGTGCCATTATCGGTGGGTGAATCGAGAGAGGGGGATGAGGATGAAACGGAACAGCTATATGACGGTCGGCTTGACGGTCGCCATTCTGGTGGCGATCGGTGTGGCCTCGTACTTCTTATTCTTTAAAGAAGAGGACCTGCCCGTCATCCAAGAGCCGACCCCGTTCACGTTGACGAATGCGCTCGACGGTCAGTCGTACAATTCGGACAATGGCAAAGTCAAAATCGTCACGTTCTTCTATACGAACTGTCCGGACATCTGCCCGCTCACGTTGCGTGACTTCATGAAGCTCGAGCAAGAGTTGAAAGCGAACGACTTGTACGGGACGGACGTCGAGCTCGTCGCCATCACTGTCGACCCTGAAGTCGATACGGTGCCGGTCCTAGAGAATTACGGGGAGGCGTTCCAAGCCGAACCAACGGGCTGGAAGATGTTGACCGGTGACCAGGCCGATATCGACCGCATCACGCGTCAACTTCAATTCTATTATTCGAAAGCGAACAGCGGACTCGTCACGCATGCGACGACGATGTATATCATCGACCGTCAGCACGACGTCCGTGCGGTCGCCCAAATGGCCACGGCAGGAGAAAAACCCGTCGATATCGAAACCATTATGGAGGACGTGTTAGTACTCGCGGCAGAAAAGGAGTGAAGAAGATGAATGATACGATGGCTGTCATCGGAAATGATTATTCCTATGGAGATGTGACGATCGCTGAGCGGGCGATTGAGGATTTGATTGCTTGCAGTGCAATCGAATTCGGATTGCGTGAAGTGAAGGTCGTGTCCGTCTCGAAAGAGCGATACGATTATCAAATCGTTGCACCCGTCTCACTCGTTGAGGCTGAACGCTTATATCGGTACGTGCGCGACCAGTTCGACTTGTTGCTCGGACAAGTCGATGTGACGCTCAACGTCATCGCGACATGACAAAAGGGAGGCCCTCGGCGGGTCCTCCCTTTTTTGTCTGTTGATGATGATTGTTGTCTATATTTTCCAGTGGTGAACTCTGGTATGATGAAGGCAGTAGTCACGATACGCGACTCATCGAGGGGGAAATCAGATGCAACAGCAAGCATTGGTCGTCATCGACATTCAGAATGACATCACGAAAAATTACAAAGCGGTCATCGACAACATCAACACATCGATCGATTGGGCGGTCGACAAGGGGATTCCCGTCGTCTATATCCGACATGAGAACTTATCTGCGGGGACAAGAACGTTCAAAACCGGGACGCGCGGGGCGGAATTAGCGCCAGATTTGAAGATCGTGTCCGATCACGTATTCACCAAATACAAGGGCAACGCCTTGACGAGCGAGGCGTTCGCGGCGTTCATTGAACAGCATGGCATCGACACGTTCTATATCACCGGTGCCGATGCGACCGCCTGTGTGAAGTCGACGTGTTACAATCTGCGGAAATCCGACTATACGGTCAGCGTCCTGTCGGATTGCATCACGAGCTATGACTTGAAGAAAATCGACGACATGATCGCGTATTACGAGGGTAAGGGCTGCACCATCATCCAATCAGAGGACTTGTCGGCGTAATCTGCTCTGCCGATGCTTACCTCGGTTCGTTATATGTGTCCATAAGAAAAACCCCTTCGCTTATGCGAGGGCACTGAAAAACTTCAAATGATTTTGAACAGAGGAGCGTCGTCCCGGGAGGGATGACGCTCCTCTGTTTTCATCGCCCTTCAGCC
>NZ_JACSLP010000020.1:0-6362 GCF_018618175.1 Exiguobacterium sp. s50 | reverse complement strand
ACGCATGCGTTGTCGAAACACTAAAACCCAGCTGGCAAAGTTCTGTACTTTTCGTTGCATTATTGTGCACATTTGTATTGCAAAATACAACGCCTGGTGGTCTTTTCATCAATTAAATTTATTACATTCTATCTTTTATAAATCTAAAGTTAACTGTGGCTGTTGTCCTTCTACTTCGATTTGACGATCAATTTCTTTTTTTGCCCAATCCGCGATTGGCTGCAAAACTGCACGCGCTAAAAGTACCGGAACAGCATTACCTATTTGTTTATACTGTTTATCTAAATGATTATTTTTAGAGCTTATAGAAACACTCCTACCATCATCGAAAATCCACCAGTCAGGGAATGTTTGAATTCTTGCAGACTCCCTCACACTTAAACGTCGATTTTTGTTACCCATTAAACTCCATTTGTCCTTCTCTAACTTTTGCATTGCTTCGCCCCCTGGCCAAAGCTGGGCTTGCCGCCCCGAAGCTTGAACCGTAAATGCTTGATCATTCCATCCTTTTTTACGATTTCGAGACAAATAAATTGATGAGAAATCGCCTTCATAAACATCTTCAGGCCATTCAGGCAAATCACCAATTGCTTCTTTAAGAGTTACATAGGGTTTAGAGTTTGCACCATGAGTTGGCTCGGGAAAAACATAAGTGAATTTTACATCTTCACGAACACCAACAATAAATACCCGTTCTCTTAATTGAGGAACACCATAATCTCTAGAGTTGACAAGCTTGTATTGAATTTTGTAACCGGCAGAAGCAAAGTCTTCAATTATTTGTTTAGCAACTTCACCTTTACCTAATGTAAGTAAACCTTTTACATTTTCGGCTACAAAGACTTTAGGACGAGCTTGAATAATCGCTCGAATGAAATGAATATAAAGGAAATTTCGTTCGTCATCAATTAATCTAGGACCCGCTGCAGAAAAACCTGGACAAGGAAAACCTCCTAAAATAACGTCTGCATAAGGGAAGTATTTAACATTTCTAATATCTCTTGCATCTTGTACCGTAGTGTCATTATCGAAATTTTGTTTATAAGATCGAGCTGATTCTTTAAATAAATCATTAGAATAGATTGTCTGGAAAACATTCGTCTTTTCTAATTGTTTATATTTATTTCTAGATTTATAAATTTCATTTAAAATTGCGGTAGAATCGTGTTTTGCAACTAATCCTGCTAGTTCAAAACCCAAGTCTAATCCTCCACATCCTGAAAACAAGCTAACAACGTGAAATTTATTTTTTTCTCTTTCAATACTATTAATTATATCTTCATCTTTATTCGACTGAATAATCCGACTAGATTCTTCCTTAATTTTTTCCATCAACACTTGTTTAACATCATTAGATGAGTAGTCATTTGCAGGTCTAAACTTGGCTCTACCTCTTTCATCAATCTTCATGTCTTCTCACCTTTCTTTATTGTACCTCTACGAAAAAACTCTTACTTATTATAATAACTGACTTTCTGTAAAATGGCCAGAGTTAAGTTTTTCCAAATTAATGGATATGACACTTTTATAGTATATAATTTAAAATGAGAAGGTTATTCTCAATTTATCTATAGGAGTACTATAAAATGAAACAAAAACATATTGGTAATAAACATGTTTACGAAGTAAAAGAGCACTTGCTAAAATTATTAAGTGGAGAAGATGTTATTGTAAACTCTACTTCTTCCGCCACAGCTTCTTATATTTTTAATAAACATTCCTCAATTAAATCCATTCGTAGTAAATTTGACCATAAAAATCCAGACAAATATCCTGATCTCACAATTCATATAGAAAATAATAAAGTCCCCTATCACCTATTTAGTATAAAAAATGGTGGAATTCAACCACGCAACCTTGGAGGTAAAAGTTTTTTATCTACTTACTTTCAAGAGGATACTTTACAAGAAAGATTTAATACTCGTTTAGAACAATTCTATATTCACTTTTATCGAAGTATTTTAAAAGATAGCGATGAATACACCTCCTTAACGGATTTACGCAAAGAAGTAAAAAATGCCGAGATTAGTTTTTCCAATAATGACAATGCTAATAAATCACGAAAAAACTTTCTATTCTCTTTAAGAGAAAATGCTTTAGAAATATTTCACGAACTGTTGAATACTGATAAGAGAGAAAAAATAATATCTGGCTTAAATTATTTACTGTTTAATGGGGAATCGATGCTTATTGCCAAAAAAAAAGCTCCAGATTTTCCAGTGATAGAAACAAACTATCAGTTTTCTTATGCTGACTCCATAAATGTGTATAGAAAAGGCAACGATTCTATTGGGTTCACCAATGGAACATTTGTACTATTTATTCGATTTAAATTTGAAAGCCAACCACACAGTCCAATTAAACTCACGACTTCATTAGGTAATTATGAGTCTACAAGTAATATCAACACTTCTTTAATTTTAAGATTCGAGAAAACGTGGAATGATTTAATTGCTAATACACATTATACCGGTCGTGTAGATCCAAACAGTGTTGGAAAAATAAACGAAGCTTTGATTTATCACTATCTACTTCAAAATAAACCTACTGTGATTTCAGATGAGAATGTAAAAGAGGCTCGGCATATAGAAAACATAAAAATCTACGGTGTAAACTTACCAAAAAGTACTTTAAAGAAGCTAAATGAGGCTTCCAAACTTGCCGTAGAGAATGTGCTTTTAGATTATATTAAACTGAAATATCCTGAACATTCTATTTCAGCTATATCTTTGACGGATGATGCTTACAGACTGGATATTAGAGATAATTCAGATATAAAACTTATTCTTAAGCCCGTTTACCCATCTTCCTTCAAAGATACTGTAAAAGAGTTAGGCTTTTCATTAAAAGCGAATGCCAGATCTAATTCTACCTCAGTCGTCAAAAATCCAGGTTTCGGTAAAATTTTAGGTCCTAATTATTTTAAAATTGGTGATACAGAAAATATCAATAATGAATTAAAAGATTTATTTCAAAAAAATAAAATTAACCATAATCAAGTCCTTATATTTGCAAACCAATATCTTGCTGAGTCTTTGTCATCTGCATCAGTGGAAACACTTAAATATGGTTTAGCAACAATCATAGGAAAAATCCCCATTGTTCATACGTTCTATGAAGATAATAATGCAAAAATCTCCGGCGTGATTACTTATGGAAATGATCTTAAATTCGAAGCTAATTACCCTACAAAAATAAGCAACTCTATTTTTTGGAACAATGGGAAAGAACAATTAATCATGAGAGTCAAATTTGAAGGTAATCATTCTAGAGGATGGACTAGTTTAAAATTAGTATGTACTTATAAAATTCATCCCTAAAATATGCTTTTTATTTCTCAATCATCGGGAATTATTAGATTGAGGAGGGACAGTCATGAGCTTTAAAAAGTTACCTGAGAATCCTGCTTTACGAATGATGAAAAACCTTAAGGATAAAGATACAAAGATTGAAGTTTTAGTTAGGCAACGACTTTGGTCCGATGGCTATCGTTATCGTAAAAATAATAGAAAACTATATGGAACTCCAGATATATCATTCCCAACTTTAAAAATTGTTATCTTTCTTGATTCTTGTTTTTGGCACGGCTGTCCTGCTCATTTTAAAATGCCAAAAACAAATCAAAAATACTGGATACAAAAAATCGGACGTAATATAGAAAGAGACGGGGCTGTAACAAGACATTATATTGAGGAAGGCTGGATTATCCTTCGCTTCTGGGAACATGAAATTATAGTAGATCTGGACCAAGTAACAAAAACTATAGAGTACTACGTTGATCAACAACGAAGTCTAAAGCGGGTACAATATAAGTAATCTACTGCATTTTCTTTTTTTCTATGTGTATTTTTTAATTGATAATACACTGATTTTTTACGAGAATGGATCACTGGTTCACTCACAAAAGCTGTCCATTCGTGACAGCTTTTATTTTTTTTGCATAGGTTATTGAAAACAAACTCACATTTATTTTGTAACCGTTTTCTTCCCTTTTACCATGCGAATTATCCATTTAACGTTGATATATCAACTTTTTACCAAGCATGCAAACGCCTTGACATTTTTGGCGGGTTATATGAAGTTAGTATTACATTATAATTATTCTAGTAGAGACGAAAGTCCACTAGAGTAAAAAACCAAGGAGGACATATCCCATGTCATTAATCGGCAAAGAAATCTTACCTTTCAAAGCACAAGCATTCCAAACAGGTGAATTCCTCGAAGTATCGGACAACGACTTCAAAGGTCAATGGAGCGTTGTTTGCTTCTACCCAGCTGACTTCACATTCGTCTGCCCGACTGAATTGGAAGACCTTCAAAACGAATACGCGACACTTAAAAACCTCGGCGTCGAAGTGTACTCAGTATCGACTGACACACACTTCACGCACAAAGCATGGCACGAAACATCAGAGAAAATCGGCAAAATCGAGTACATCATGATTGGTGACCCATCACACACAATCTCACGTAACTTCGACGTCTTGAACGAAGAAGATGGCCTTGCTGACCGCGGTACGTTCATCATCGATCCAGACGGCGTCATCCAAACAGTTGAAATCAACGCAGGCGGCATCGGCCGTGACGCGAGCACGCTCGTCAACAAAGTCAAAGCGGCACAATACGTCCGCAACAACCCAGGCGAAGTTTGCCCGGCTAAATGGGAAGAAGGATCTGCAACACTTCGCCCGAGCCTCGACCTCGTCGGCAAGTTGTAAGGAGCGGATTTCATGTTAGAAGCAGATATTAAACAACAGTTGGATCAATATCTCCAGCTCATGGAGGGCGACGTCGTCCTCCGTGTCAGCGCTGGAGACGACGCGGTCTCAAAAGAGATGCTCGACCTCGTGAACGAACTCGCGAGCATGTCGTCACGCATCTCGGTCGAGAACGTCACGCTCGAACGCACACCGAGCTTCAGCGTGAGCCGTCCGTCTGAAGAGACAGGGATCGTCTTCGCAGGAATCCCGCTCGGTCACGAATTCACGTCACTCGTCCTCGCGTTGCTCCAAGTGAGCGGCCGGGCGCCGAAAGTGGACGCGGATGCGATCAAACAAATTCAAAACATTCAAGGCACGTACCACTTCGAATCGTATATCAGCCTCAGCTGCCATAACTGCCCGGACGTCGTCCAGGCACTCAACGTCATGAGCGTCCTCAACCCGAACATCTCACACACGATGATCGACGGTGGTGCGTTCAAGGCAGAAGTGGAAGCGAAAGAAATCATGGCTGTCCCGACCGTCTTCTTGAACGGTGAGGCGTTCGGCAACGGACGCATGTCACTTGAAGAGATTTTGGCGAAACTCGGAACTGGTCCTGACGCTTCGGCGTTTGACAACAAAGACCCGTATGACGTCCTCGTCATCGGTGGCGGCCCAGCTGGTGCGAGCGCAGCGGTTTACGCGGCTCGTAAAGGTATCCGGACCGGCATCGTCGCGGAACGCTTCGGTGGACAAGTGATGGACACGATGGGGATTGAGAACTTCATCGGCACCTCTTACACGGAAGGCCCGAAACTCGTCGCGAGCTTGGAAGAGCACGTGAAAGAGTACGGCATCGACGTCATGAACCTCCAGCGCGCGAAGCGCCTCGAGAAGAAAGACCTCGTCGAAGTCGAACTTGAGAACGGTGCCGTCTTGAAGAGTAAGAGCGTCATCCTGTCGACTGGTGCACGCTGGCGCAACGTCAACGTCCCAGGTGAAGCTGAGTTCAAAAACAAAGGTGTGGCCTACTGCCCGCACTGTGACGGCCCGCTCTTCGAAGGCAAGCGTGTCGCAGTCATCGGTGGCGGTAACTCTGGGATTGAAGCAGCCATCGACCTCGCTGGAATCGTCAAACACGTGACGGTGCTCGAGTTCGCTGCCGAACTCAAAGCCGACCAAGTGCTTCAAGACCGTCTCCACAGCCTCCCGAACGTGACCGTCGTCACGAACGCTCAGACGACAGAAATTACGGGTACGGACAAAGTGAACGGCATCTCGTACTTGTCACGTGAGACGAACGAGACGCATCACGTCGAACTCGAAGGCGTCTTCGTCCAAATCGGTCTCGTCCCGAACACGGACTGGCTCGACTCGGTCGAACGCAACAACTTCGGTGAGATCGTCGTCGACCGTCACGGTGCGACGAACGTTCCAGGTGTGTTCGCAGCAGGTGACTGCACGAACAGCGCCTACAAACAAATCATCATCTCGATGGGATCTGGTGCGACTGCCGCACTCGGTGCTTTCGATTATATGATTCGCAACTAATAGGAAACGCGTCCTCATATTAATCTGTACCCCATGTAAAGGACATTAATAAAAAAACTTATGCTGCTTCAAGGAGATGATTCCTGTACTGTACGGGAGTCATCTTTT
>NZ_JACSLP010000019.1:0-19281 GCF_018618175.1 Exiguobacterium sp. s50 | reverse complement strand
TTAGGCTACCTCACACCGATAAAATATGGTGTGGCGGCAGCCTAATCAAGGTGTTTTTATTAGTGTCTCATATAGCTAGGTCAGTCTACTTATAGCTTCAATTAGTTAGCTTTCTTTTCGTTACCTGAAGCGATGACCGCTTGCATTTCTGATTTCAACGCATCCGAACGTGGTCCGAAGATGGCTTGAATGTTGTTACCGACTTCAAGGACACCAGCTGCCCCAAGGCGTTTCAACTCTTCTTTGTTGACTTGGCTCTTATCTTTTACTTCGACGCGGAGACGTGTGATACATGCGTCAAGGTGTTTGATGTTTTGTGAACCACCGAAACCAACGAGGATATCTTGTGCAAGTTCCGAACCTGTAGCAGTTGATTGCTCAACGACTTCATCTTCACGGCCCGGTGTTTTAAGATTGAACTTACGGATAACGAAGCGGAATCCGAAGTAGTAAACGACTGCGAACACGAGACCGACTGGAATGACGAGCCACCAGTCTGTACGGTTAGGAAGTACACCGAAGAGAAGGTAGTCGATCAAACCGCCCGAGAACGTCATCCCGATTTTGACGTTCAAGATGTGCATGACCATGAATGAAAGGCCAGCGAAGACTGCGTGTACTGCGAACAAGAGTGGAGCAACGAACAAGAATGAGAACTCGATCGGCTCAGTGATACCAGTCAAGAACGATGTAAGTGCTGCCGAAGCCAAGAGACCACCGACGACTGCTTTACGTTCAGGACGTGCTTCGTGGTACATTGCGAGTGCTGCTGCTGGAAGACCGAACATCATGAACGGGTACTTACCAGTCATGAACGTACCGGCTGTGAGCTCAGCGCCATCACGAATTTGTGCGAAGAAGATAGCTTGGTCACCACGAACGATGTTACCCGCTGCATCCGTGTACGAGCCGAACTCGAACCAGAATGGTGAGTAGAAGATGTGGTGAAGACCGAATGGAATCAATGAACGTTCGATCAAACCGAAGATGAATGCCGCGAAGGTGCGGTTTTCAGTCAACATGAAGTTTGAGAACGTGTTCAAGCCGTGCTGTACTGGTGGCCAGATGAGAAGCATGACGAAACCAGCGACAACTGCCAATACCGCAGTAACGATTGGGACGAAACGCTTACCAGCGAAGAAGCCAAGGAATTGCGGCAACTCGATGTTGAAGTACTTATTATATGCCCAGGCGGCGATCAGACCGACGATGATCCCTCCGAATACCCCAGTTTGGAGCGTTGGAATCCCGAGTACTGATGCGTAAGCCGGATCACCTTGTGCGATGATTTCAGGTGTGAGTTCGAGCCAAACACCCATAACTTTGTTCATGATGAGGAATCCGACGATGGCTGCGAGTCCGGCAACGCCGTCCCCTGCTAAACCGATCGCGACACCAACTGCGAATAAGAGTGCTAAGTTCGAGAAGATAATGCCACCCGCTTGCTCCATGAGCTGAGCGAATTTCACAACGCCTTCGTTCGTTAACCAACCAGCGCGTGATGTAAGGGCCGGGTTTTGCATCGCGTTACCGAATGCAAGAAGAAGACCGGCTGCCGGCAAAATCGCAACAGGAAGCATAAGTGCTTTACCGACTTTTTGAAGAACACCAAAGATCTGCTTAAACATGATAAATCCTCCTTTTTGTGATTGTTTCGTGCGGAAAGACGACTGTAGATGTCAGACAACCGACGTATCTAAACGTTTTCATAATAAACGTTTATAAAAACAGAAACAGGCATGAATAAGGTATAGAACGTAGACCTCTCCTAATAGAGAAATCGGTGCGTTCCACTCCTTACTCATGCCTGATCGAATCAGTAACACGTAAGATACGTGGTATCAGTTATCTACTTGTTAGGCGCTGGAGATGCATCGTCAAATATGTCGCTTCACCTCGCGGGACCGGACGCTTTAATTCGCGTTCCATGATGCCCATCAGCTCCCAAGCAGTACTATAGCATAGCGGATATTCTTCGCGCAATACCTTTTCAATTTTTTGTGGGGCCTCCACCATCTCACCCGTCGCAACCCGCTCAACGGCGTACCTTAAGTGCCGAAGTAAGCGCTTATAATCGAGTGAACTCCGGTCCATTTTGACGTTCAAACGACTCTCAATCGTCTGAACGATCTGCCCGATAATTTGGTTGTGTCGATTGACCTCGAGGACGTTTTTGAACGTCGTCGCCGAATGGATGTGGAGCGCGATGAAACCGATCTCCGCGTCCGGCAATAACACGTCAAGCCGCTCGTGAATCATATCGACGATACGTTCGGCGAGCGCGTACTCGTTCGGATAGAGCGATTCGGTCTCAAGCAAGAACGGATTCGTGACTTCCATCCCTTGTTCAATCCGCTTCATCGTGAAGAACAAGTGGTCGGTCAAACCGATATGAATATGTTGGTCGACTTTTTTACCGGTGTTGTTCTCGATAAAGCCGACGATTTCTTGCATGAAAGCAATAAAGTCCTCGTCGACGTGTTTGACGAGTTCACGATATTGCGATTGCTCTTCTTTGTCCGTCAGTTGATACACTTTCTCCGGGACACTGGCCGGGTCGACGAGATCGCCCGCTTTCTTGCCGAAGCCAATCCCTTTCCCGAGTAGAATGACTTCCGGTTCCGGATCATGTTGGCAAATGACAACGCTATTATTCAACACTTTCTTGATCGTATACATCGGTAATGTCATTCGTATCGCATCCCTTACTCACTATAATCGTTTCGTACTAAGTATATCGGTTCATCCCCTAAAAAAGTAGGCGGAAAACAAAAAAGACGAACATTTCTGTCGTCTTTAAAACATTGAATAACCACTCTTGCGCAAGTAGCGAATCGTGATTCCAGCCAAAATCGCACCGAGCAACCCGAAACCGAGCATGAACACATCCAGAAATTGAAGGCCGAGCACGCGTTCGTAAACGTTGGCGAGCGCAGTCGATGTCTCAGTGATGTAACTCGAGAGCTTGACGTTATCAATCATCATAATGACGAAAATCGGATAGATGAACACGAGCGTCCATGTTTTTTTAAGCAGCATGTTCAAAATGAAGCCGATGCTGAAGAAGATGACCAAATAAAGAATCGCCCCAATGACAGCCTGGATAATATGCATGCGATTGCCCCCTTTTCCCGTTGTCTATTATACCGAATCGTTTGCGCTTAGGTCAAAGGTGAACCGTACGCCACCGACAATAAAAAAGTGACCCGCTCCTATGAGCGGGCCACTCAGATATATGGCTTAGAATTTACCTTTTTTAAGGACGAGACCGTACTTCTTCAATTCGAGGAAGTGTTTGTTGTCGATCACTTTCTTCATGAATGAAGCGTTACGACCGAAGATCTTTTTGCCCATGACGATGCCGATGCCATCGTTATGGCCAAGTGATGCGACTGTCCCTTTGCTCTCATACGTGAATTTCGAAGTTGATTTCCCGTTGATGAGGGCAGCGATGTTTTTCGCCACGTTGTGCGCTTGTTGAGTCGCGATTTGGGCAGTCGGTGGGTATGGACGGTTTGAGACCGGATCCATGACAGCCGAGCAGTCACCGATGATGAAGACGTTGTCGTGACCAGGGGCACGGTTGTCCGCCTCGACCATGACACGGTTCCGAACCGCTTCAAAGCCAGACTTCTCAACGATCGGGCTACCGCTGACGCCACCTGTCCAGAGAATCGTGTTCGCTTCAATCGTCTCTGTCGTGTCGCCTTGGAGTGGACCGAACGTGACAACACCAGGCTCAACGCCTTTGATGCCGTTGCCGAGTTTCATCTCGACGCCGTTGCGCTCGAGCCATTTCTGCGCGTACGTCGTGAGTTCTGGGTCGAAACCAGGAAGTACAGTCGGAGCGGCTTCGATGTTCACGATGCGAACCGCTTCACGTGGCACGTCATACTGTTTGCAAAGCTCAGGCACACGGTTGACGAGCTCACCGAGGAACTCGATTCCTGTGAATCCTGCGCCACCGACAACGATCGTCACGTACGAGCGGTCAGCTGAACCGTTCGTTTTATATTGAGCGAACGAGTACTCGATATGTTCTTTGATTTTACGGACGCTGTTCAATGAACTGATTGTCATCGCGTTCTCTTTAAGGCCAGGGATACCGAATGTTTCAGGTACGCCGCCGAGTGCGAACACGACATAATCATATTCAACGGCTGAACCGTCTACGAGCAAGACTTGTTTTGCCGTAGTATCGACGCGATCGACGACCCCTTTGACAAATTTCACACGTGACGGGTTCACGACGTCGTTGATGTAGATGCGAGCTTGATCCGGTTTCATCGTTCCGGCCGCTGGCTCATGAAGCCACGTCGTCTGGTAATGGTAATCATGCTTGTTGATGAGCGTGATGTTCGCGTCGCCAGCTGAGAGCGTCTTCTGGAGGTTCACCGCTGTGATGAGTCCACCGAAACCTGCGCCAAGAATAACAATGTTAGGTCGTTTCATGTTCATTTCCACCTTGTTTTGATAGTTTTGTTTTCTTGAACAATCATGTTGTGTGTTTTTTCACATGAATGTTCACAATAAAGCCTAAACCTTGTTCAACCAATGTTCACAATTGCTTCTCGTTCATTGTACGCTGTTTATTTCGTTTTCTCAATGGAAAAGCTTATCTTCTTGAATTTTTTTTGAATGTATAGGATGTTTGTACAGAATGGATTTAATTCACGATTGTCACTATAATGGATGTATACGTTTTGAGGAGGAATTCGATGAAATCGACGAAAGATGTGATCATCATCGGTGGCGGCCCGGTCGGACTGTTCACCGCATTTTATGCAGGTATGCGCCAACTCGATACGGCGTTGATTGAAAGTTTGCCGCAGCTCGGCGGACAATTATCGACACTGTATCCAGAAAAATATATTTACGACATCGCCGGCTTCCCGAAAGTGAAAGCCCAAGATTTGATTGACCAATTAAAAGCCCAAGCCGATCAGTTCGAGCAGGACTATCGCCTCGGGGAGACGGTCGAGACGGTCGAACGTCTTGAAGACGGCACGTTCCAGATCACGACGAACAAGGATGAGTACCATACGAAAGCCATCATCATCACGGCCGGGAACGGGGCATTCGCCGCACGACCGCTCGGCATCGATGGTTGCGAAGATTATGCCAACCTTCATTACTTCGTCGACAACATGGAGAAGTTCCGCGACCGCCGCGTCATGATCGCTGGCGGCGGCGACTCTGCCGTCGACTGGGCGCTCATGCTTGAAGGCATCGCCAAGGAAGTCCATATCGTTCACCGCCGTGACCGTTTCCGTGCCCACGAGCATACGGTCGAGCAAATGAAGGTCTCGACGATCAACGTCTGGACGCCATATAACATCGAATCACTTTCAGGTGAGACGCACATCGAGTCGGTCGAATTGACAGACAAGGACGGCGAATCGAAATTCGTCGAGATCGATGACCTCATCTGTAACTACGGTTTCGTCTCATCGCTCGGCCCAATCAAAAACTGGGGCATGGAGTTCGAGAAGAACACGATCCGCGTCGACTCGCGGATGGAGACGACGGTCGCCGGCATCTTCGCGTGTGGTGACATCGCCACGTACGAAGGAAAAGTAAAATTGATTGCGACAGGCTTCGGAGAAGCTCCGATTGCCATCAACCAAGTGAAGCAGCTCGTCGACCCGACAGCGCGTCACCCGCAACATTCGACTTCGGTATTTGCCGGGAAATAACGATGTGGCCCTCATCGCGATGATGAGGGCCATTTTTCATTTGCGGATTGTTTGTACAATGACCCGGTCGAGCCAGTCGTCGAGTTGGGTGAAGACGAACCCGGCCTTTTTCGCCTCGGCAATCGACATATAATAGTCGACGTCCGTATCGTACGGCGACGACTCGCCATCTTTGATAATCTGGACCGGTTTATTTAAGTGATGGCCGATCCGTTCCATGAGTGCCCCGAGCGAGATGACCCCTTCACTCGCCGCGTTGAACGGTCCGGTCACGTTCGCCCGACCGACCCATTCTAGAAAGGCGGCCGCCTCAAAGCTTGAGATGAACCCCATCTTCGCTTCCGGGTGATGCAGTACGATCGGCTCTTCCCGTCGGACGGCGTCGATATAAAACTTGAGACGGTCTGTATAGTCGTCGGGTCCGAGCACGATTGGCAAGCGGACCGTCGCGACCGGGAACGAGGCGCGATGGAAGAAATAAGATTCAGCCTCTCGCTTCCCTTGCCCGTAATCATGTTCGGATTCGAGATGATAGTCATGATGGAGCGGATTGAAATCACTTTCTTTCAACTCGGCGCCTGGCGCATAAACCGACATCGTCGACGTGAGCACATATTTACCGACTTGGTCCATGAAAGCGTCCGAGGCGATCTTTGCCTGGTACGGGTTAAAGCAAATATTGTCATAGACGACATCATAATGGTCGCGTGACAAATCTTTCATCGTCGCCACCGACTGTCGGTCCCCTCTGATCGACCGGATGCCCTCCGCCTCGGGTACTTGCAGTTGTCCACGCGTCACAATCGTCACATCGTCACCGGCCTCCGCCAACCGAAGCGCCAACCGCTTTCCAAAATAGCGTGAGCCACCGAAAATCAATACTTTTCTCATCGTCCCTGCCCCTCCTACATGAAATGACATCTCTTTTCATTTTCCCTTGCATCCTCTCGACTAATCTTCCACATCCTTGAATATTTTTGTTATTCTTATATATATAGAGAAGAAAGAGGCGAGACGCATGCATCAGATCACATTAGAAAAAGGATGGTCGTGTGAATTACCGACACAATATGCCATTTACCAAAGCTTATCGGACTTCAGCCGTTACTCGGTCCTTGACCAAGAGGAAGAGAGCGTCTGTTCGTTCCGCATCACGAACGACACGTGTAAAATCACAGCGTTTCGTCCTTGGCAACATCAAATCGAGTTAGACGCGGCTTCGAAACTCATTCGATTAATTCTGATTGAAGAGACAGACTGAATACAAAAAAGAGGCTGGGACATAACTAGCCAGTTCTAAAGTATTTCAATCAAAAAGAGGGGTCCGGTCACCGATTTTCGGTGACCGGACCCTTTCTTTGTACTTCGGGCGACAACGGTGGCGATGAACTTCCGCAGGTTCACCGCCATGAGCGCGAAGCCGAGCTCGCGTCTCACGCGCTGTTTTCCCCTGACGGAGAAGCGGGTGAAACCCAAATTGGCCTTCAGATATCCAAAAACTGGTTCCACGTCCGTCTTGCGTCTGGCGTAGAGGGCACCCGTTTTCTCATCCGAAAGCAGCGTTCTCGTCATATGCTTTTGTTCTTCCCAGGCCACGTTCACACCGACCTGGCGGTGGCTCCCTTCCTCGGCCTTTGTGCACAGGTCGCGGAACGGACACCCGCCGCAGTCCTCGCTCAGATACATGCGGGACTCGCGGACGAACCCGTCCCTGTCGGTCTTACGGGATTCGTGGCTGAACGGGAGCCGTCTCCCGTCCGGGCAGGTGAACGTATCGGATTCCCTGTCGTACGCCCAGTTCGAGATGTTGAAAGGGTTCTCGCGCCACTTCTTCTTCTGTTCCTTCCGGTACATCGTGTACGGGATCAAGGGAATGCGCCCCCGGCGCTCGAGGATGTCCGTGTAGTTCGGCTGGCTCCCATATCCCGCATCGGCGACGATGTAGGCGGGTAACTCGAGGAACGTTTCGACCTCGTCGAGGAACGGGGCCAACGTCCTCATATCGGTCGGGTTCGGAAAGACGTCATACGCCAGCGTGTACTGGCCCGAGGTCGCGATCTGGACATTGTAGCCGGGCTTCAATTGTCCGTTCTTCATGTGATCATCCTTCATCCGCATGAACGTCGCATCCCTGTCGGTCTTCGAGTAACTGTTCCGCGTGCCGAAGGCGGCCATGTGTTCCTCGTATCGGCGTTTCCGGGCAGCGAAGTCGGAGGCCTGCTTGCGGAGGCGGCGGGGTTCCTTGCGTCTCGCGCGCAGTCGTTTGCGTTCCTTGACGTCGGTCGTCGACGCGATTTCCTCATCGATCGCGTCGACCTTTTCCCCGAGTCGCGCCGCGACCTCCTCGAGTTCTTCGACCGAGAGCGCCTCCGGGCTCTCGCGCTCGATCTCTGGGATGACCTGCTCGGACATCAGCTCCTCGTACAGCCGGTTCGACTTCTCGACGAGTGCGGCGCTGTATTTCTCGACGGCCTTCCTCCAGACGAAGGTGTATCGGTTCGCGTTCGCCTCGAGCTTCGTGCCATCGATGAAGATCGCCTCCTGGTCGATCTCACCCGCCTCGACGAGGTGGCAACGGAACGTGACGAAGGCGGACTTCAGGATCGGGGCGACGTCCGGATGGACTCGGAACCGATTGATCGTCCGATAGCTCGGCTCGTGTCCCTGGGCGAGCCACATCATGCGCAGGCTGTCCTTGAGAAGGCCCTCGATCTTCCGGCCCGAGAACACGGACTGCGTGTACGCGCAGAGGACGATCTTCATCATCATCCGCGGGTGATAGGCCGGGCAGCCCGTCGTTCGCCAGAACGTCTCGAACGCCTCGTCCGGGATCTGTTCGACGAGGTCGTGGACGGCGAAGGCGATGTCGTTCTCCGGGAGCCGAACTTCTAAATCTAGGGGCAAAACCAACTGGTTCATGGTATACTCTTTGTACATAGGGGCACCTCCAAAGTTATGGTTTGGTCACTTTAACTTTATCAGAGGTCGCCCCTATCTGTTTATATCGAAATGTGCGTACGAACCCATAAAAAGGAGAAGAGGCCACCTGGCGCGAACGAGTCGCGCCAGGTGGCCTCTTTCTTATAAATCTACTGAGTTATGTCCCAGCCTCTTTCGTTTAGCAATCCCCAGGTGTCCCGGCGTTCGATGCCGTCCGGAAACTCGAGCCGCAACCGCACGTGGCGATGGCGTTCGGATTTTTAATCGTGAAGCCGCCTCCGAGCATCGACTGCTTATAGTCAATCTCGAGACCGTCGACGACCCCGTGATCGGCTTCCGCGACGATGACACGGACACCATAGTGGTCAAACTGAACGTCCTTGTCTGTCTTATCCTCATCAAACCCCATCCCATAAGACAGGCCGGTACACCCGCCCCCTTGCACTTTGATCCGCAAGTACTGGTCGTCGGGGCGTTCGGTCTGTTTCATCATATCGATGACTTGTAATGCGGCTGATTCTGTCAAATGAATCATCTGAACTCCTCCTTCGTTATCTTAACTTCAAGTCAACTGACTTGAGATTTTGTGAAATATCTTGTATAACTAAACTGTAACAAAAAAAATTAAATCGTTCCATCTTCGGGGCAGGGTGAAATTCCCGACCGGCGGTATTGAAGACAAGTTCTTCTCAGCCCGTGAGCGAGCAAGGCGTTGCTTGCTGATTTCGTGAGATTCGAAAGCCGACAGTAAAGTCTGGATGGGAGAAGATGGCGGCATCCGACCGATATCCGGATGTTTTCTTCGGCGTGGTCTAAACACCGATGAGAACATCTATTTCGTATGCGCGTAAACTCTCCCGATTGTTTGATACAATCGGGTTTTTCTATGCGACGGGTGCCATTCATCAAGGAGCGACAAAAGGAGAGATTTTGATGAAAACAACGCGCAACAAACGATTGACAACACTGGTGACGCTATCGATGCTCGGGGCCATTTCTTTTGTCCTCATGCTCTTTAACTTCCCGCTGCCTTTCCTACCACCGTTCCTAAAAGTGGATTTCAGTGACATTCCCGCGCTCGTCGCCGGGATCGTGTTCTCCCCACTCGCAGGCGTCGTGGTCGTCGCTCTAAAAAACGTCCTCTACTATGTCTTCAACGGTGGCGGCGTTCCGGTCGGCGAAGTCGCGAACTTCTTTGCAGGCGTCGCCTTCATGTATCCGGTCGCATGGTTCTACCATAAACGTAAAACGAATAAAGCGCTCGCTTCAGGCCTCGTGGCCGGTACGATCACGATGGCACTCAGCTTGGCAATCTTGAACTATTTGCTCATCTTACCAGCCTACGCGTTCTTCTTCGGCATGACCGAGATGGCGCAACCGGCAGTCAAAACGGACCTCGTCCTATACGGTATCTTGCCGTTCAACTTCATTAAGGCCTTGTTGATCAGCGCCTTGTTCGTCCCACTCTTCCTCAAATTGAAGCCGTGGATCGAACGCCAGCGCATGCAACTTCAAGCGTAACTGACAAGCACCTAGACCGGGGTCTAGGTGCTTTTTGTATAGGTACGCTATGCTAATGAGAGAATAGGAGGAGATGGATTGAACACGACTGAAGATGTGACCCATTTTTTAGAGACTGATGTGGAACTGATGCGTCTGTTGACAATCGTCGCTTCGCTCGGTTTACCCGATTGGTGGATTTGTGCCGGATACGTGCGGGCAAAAATATGGGATGACGCGCACGGCTACGAAGTACCGACGCCGATCGAGGACGTCGATGTCATCTACTTTGACCGATCTCACATCGACGAGGCGATTGAAAAACAGTATGAGGCACAACTGCACGACCTGTTACCGAACGTCCCTTGGTCGGTCAAAAACCAGGCCCGCATGCATCTGGTCAATCAATTGCCACCGTATCAATCTGCGGTCGATGCCTTGGCCCATTTCCCTGAGACGGTCACGGCCATCGGTGTCAGTCTTGGTGCGGGCGGACGCTTGAAGCTGGCCGCCCCTTACGGTATCGACGACATAGTCGAACTAAAGTTACGACCGACCCCGGCCTTTGCGAACGACGCTTCACACCATCATATTTATCGAGCCCGGATCAATAAAAAGAATTGGCAAGCCACTTGGCCGAGACTCCAAGAAGTGGATATACCTCGTCAGGAACGATAAAACCCCACCGTTTCCTGGTCAATCCCTTCTATCGGTCCTAGTCACATATGACAAACCTGACAGAAGAATGCACCTAAGTAACTTAGCTTTGTTACTTTTGTGCGGATAATTTTACTCTATGTAATACTCGAACGTGAATCGGTGTTACTAATTCAATTAATGCCACCTCTACAATTTTTCCAGCTATAGGTTTTACAATATCAGTACAATATTCAAAAGCATCTTTCATCTTTTCTTTAGACAATCTGTTTGCCAGTGTACAGTGCGGAATCCATGAGTCCGGCAAATATAAGGACTCAGCGTTATCATTAAACTCCCCAAATATACAATAATGCTCTAAGTGGAGGCTCCTCAATCCGGATGAGATTGTAGGTGAAAGAAAAAGTGCACTCGATTGAATGAACGTACCCAACGTACTAAATGTTAGATTTATAATCTCCTTCGATTGATAGTAGCTGTCCATCAGTTCGATATACGCCTCAACATTCAAACTACTGTAACTAGCTAATGTTATATGAGGTTGTCGATTCGAGACTTCATATGCATAAGAAGTAATTCCTTCTTGTTTCAAGCCTTCCCATACCTCTTGAATTCGTTTCTCCGTTTGTTCATCAAAAAGCGCTATCATTCCATACATATGTCATTCCTCCCCAAAAAAGAGTGACCACCGAAGTGATCACTCTGAGTATATCGTATTTGATTAGAGAAGCAGACCAGCAAGCGTGGCTGACATCAAGTTAGCAAGCGTACCTGCGAGAATCGCGAGGACACCCATGCGCGCGATATCGTTCCGACGGTTCGGTGCCATTCCACCAAGACCACCGAGAAGGATAGCGAGTGACGAGATGTTAGCGAATCCACAGAGTGCGAACGCGATCATAGCTTCCGTACGTGCCGAGAGGTCACCAGAACCGATGATTGGTGCGAATTCAGAGAAAGCGACGAATTCGTTCAACACGAGTTTTTGTCCGAGGAAGCTACCGAATTGAACAGCATCTGCCCATGGCACACCGATCACGAATGCGAGCGGTGCGAACACATAACCAAGAATCAATTGAAGCGTGAGACCGTCGAAACCGAACAAGCCACCGATTCCACCGAGAATCAAGTTAACGAGCGCGATCAATGAAACGAAGGCGAGAAGCATCGCACCGACGTTCAATGCAAGGAAGAGACCGTCAGAGGCACCGCGAGCGGCTGCATCGACGAAGTTCGCTGCCTTGTTCTCTTCATCTTCAGCGATTTCGATATCGTCATCCGGTACGTCTGTTTCCGGGACGATGATTTTCGCGAACATGAGACCAGCAGGAGCAGCCATGAAGCTCGCTGCGAGCAAGTACTCGAGCGGTACACCAAGAGCAGCGTATCCAGCAAGAACTGAACCGGCAACCGAGGCGAGACCACCGACCATGACAGCGAAGAGTTCCGATTGCGTCATCGTTGGAAGGTAAGGTTTGATGACGAGCGGTGCTTCCGTCTGACCGACGAAGATGTTCGCTGTCGCTGAGAGCGATTCTTTACGTGATGTGCCAAGTGCTTTGGCGAGAGCCGTACCGAGGATACGGATCACCCACTGCATGACACCTACATAGTAGAGAAGTGCGATGAGTGACGACATGAAGACGATAATCGTCAACACTTGGAACGCGAAGACGAAGTTGTCTCCGCCGACAGCTGTACCGAAGACGAAACTAATCCCGGCGTTCGCCGTGTTCAAGACGTTCTGGACGCCTCCTGAGATCCATTCTAACGCGTTACGTCCTACTGTAGTGAAGAGGACGAGGAAGGCGAACGTAAACTGTACCGCGAAAGCGGCAAGCACGGTGCGCCATTTGATGGCTTTACGGTTGGTCGAGAAGATGTAAGCGATTCCAATTAGTGCCAAAATACCAACCACGCTCATGATATTCATTGGTGTTGTGCTCCTTTCATATTGGGGAAACCTGATAATATGATATACCCGAATCGAGATGTGTCCTACCGTTTGAAACGCTTTCTTTTTCTGTTGTTAAACGTCAGACAACCTACATTCGAACCTCTTTGAATATAACAGACCCTTTTTAAAAATGCAACGGGTCAAAACGGTCAAAATAAAAAAAGTTTGAAGGTCCTTCAAACTTTTTCACCATGCCATTTCTTCAATTTTTTCATATACATTCGTCACGAGTTGTTCCGGTGTATCCCCGGTCACGACCTCACCATCGACGAGACAAAACAAGTCAAGCGAACAGACGCCGCAGTAGCCCGTACAGCCATATTCGACGACGTCTAAGTCTGGATCGGACTCTAATTTGGCGCGGGCGATTTGTGAACCCATCGCTAAATTGGAGGCACAGAACTCAATGATCGGATTCATCATGTCATTCACCCTTCCCCTTTCCTTCAAAGCAGGAAAATGGTTCTTCTACGGCGTATTATAACATGATACAGTTGAAGTGTAACAAAGGGGGATTTTTATGCGCAAATTAGTCGTCTTGGGAGGCGGTTACGGGGGTATGCGTGTAATCGAACGTGTCCTCGGCCATCAGCTGAAGGACGTATCGATCACACTCATCGACCGTCTACCTTACCATGGATTAAAAACAGAGTATTATGCACTTGCGGCGGGGACCGTGTCGGATCGTGACATCCGCATCGATTTTCCAGAAGAGGTCGACTACATATACGGCCAAGTCACCGATATCGATACGGGGGACAAAATGGTCCTGCTCGCGAGCGGGGAAAAAGTGCCGTACGACGACCTCGTCATCGGCCTCGGTTGCGAGGACAAGTATCACAACGTGCCCGGTGCCGCCGAGTTCACGTACAGCATCCAAACGTTAGAAGAATCACGCAAGACCCAGCAAGCAATCAACGGCCTATCTCCGGGATCGGTCGTCTCGATCGTCGGTGCCGGCCTGTCCGGTGTCGAGCTCGCCAGCGAGCTGCGCGAGAGTCGTCCCGACTTGACGGTCCGTTTGTTCGACCGCGGCCCGTCCGTCCTATCGTTCCTATCAAACCGCGTCTCGATGTATGTCCAGTCTTGGTTCGAGGAACATGGTGTCGAAGTCATCAATAACTCGAACATCGTCCGGGTCGACGCCGATGGGTTATGGAACCATGAACAGCACTTCGCTTCCGATTTGACGGTGTGGACCGCCGGGATTCAACCGGTCGCCGTCGTCCGCAACCAAGGTTGGGAACTCGACGGGGGTGGACGTGTCAAATTGACACCACACCACTACGTCCCGGAACAGCCCGACATCTTCGTCGTCGGGGACAACGCCAGCCTGCCGTATGCACCTTCGGGTCAGCTCGCGGAAGCGCAGGCCGAACAGATCGTCCAAGTGCTACTCTGTAAATGGAAAGGTGTCGGGTATCCAGATTTGCCGGATATCAAACTCCGAGGCACGTTAGGATCGCTTGGGAAGAAGGCCGGATTCGGCGTCTTCATGGGCAAGCAGTCGCTCACCGGAAAAGTCGCGCGATTGCTCAAGTCCGGAATTCTTTGGAAACATAAAGTCATTAAATAACATGCCTGGGTCGGCCATCTCGGTCGATCCTTTTTAGTGTAAAGCAATCCATTTGTCGTTCAGCCACCGTCGTGTTGAGCCAAAAGTCTTGTATCTGAATCCCCTGTATCCTTATCTAAATATTCAGATTATTGATTCGATTGACATATTCTACCCGTTGGCAAAACTTGTTACTCTAGGGTCACGGCCGAACGACTTCGTGTCGCCTCGCCTACATAACCCGAAGGAGGAAACAAGTTGAAAAAAATCTGTAGCACCGTCCTCGCCTCATTGCTCGTCTTGTCAACCGTCCCGGAAGCCGCGGAAGCTGCTCCCAACAAATCGAAAGAACGCGTCATCGTCGTCTTCAAAGAGTCAGCGAAGAACATCCCGCTCTCAATCGAAGGCATGGAAGTTCGCCAACAGTACAAAAACATTCCGGCCGCAGCGCTCGAAGTACCGAAGGCTGCCTTGAATGGCTTGAAGAACAACCCGAACGTCGCCCACGTGGAAGTCGATCAAACGGTACAAATCGAAAATCAGACGCAAGACTGGGGCATTCCGAAGTTGAAAGCTCCATCAGCTTGGCAGAGTGGCTACACCGGGAAAGGCGTGAAAGTATCGGTCGTTGATACCGGAATCTCGCCGCACCCTGATTTGACGATTTCTGGTGGTGCCTCGTTCAGTACAGTCACGAGCTCATACGCGGATGACAACGGTCACGGTACGCACGTCGCCGGGATTATCGGTGCCCGCAACAACAGCATCGGAACGGTCGGGATTGCCCATGAGGCGAGCATCTATGCTGTTAAAGCACTCGAAGCCAACGGTAGTGGTAGCCTCTCGAGTATCATCGCCGGGATTGACTGGTCGATCACGAACGATATGGACGTCATCAACTTGAGTCTCGGGACGACAAGTCCATCGACGACGCTCCAACAAGTCGTCGATCGCGCCAATAACGCGGGTATCCTCGTCGTCGCGGCAGCCGGTAACAACGGACGCGCTGACGGTACAGGTGATCTCGTCAACTACCCAGCCCGTTACAGCTCGGCCATCGCCGTCGCGGCGACGGACATCAACAACAACCGCGCCTCGTTCTCGGCGACAGGTAGCACGGTCGAAGTCGCGGCACCAGGTGTGAGCATCAACTCGACACTCGCGAACGGCGGCTACGGTCAAATGAGCGGGACATCGATGGCGACACCTTACGTCGCCGGTAACCTCGCACTCATGAAGCAAGCGTTCCCGACGTTGTCGAGCTCGCAACTCCGCACGAAACTGTCACAAGATTCGATCGACCTCGGAACGGCCGGCCGTGACACCTGGTTCGGGAACGGACTCGTGCAAGCACCGACGTCTGGCGGCACGACGCAACCGGTCCAAGCGCTCACGACGACAGTATCGACATCGAAATCAACTTACTACGCTGGTGAAGTCGTCTCGATTTCTTCAACAGTCCGGAATTCGAACGGCCAAGCGGTCGCGAACGCCGACGTCCGTGTGACGGTCACACAGCCAAACGGCGCGACGCTCACAGGAACAGGCAAGACAAGTTCAACGGGCGCCATCACGTTCACGCTCTCGACAAGCTCTTCGTCACAACGTGGGACGTATCAAGTAAAATCTGATGCGACGCTCACTGGTTACACGGCAGGTTCGGCGACGTCGTCGTTCCGTCTTCTATAACGCACAAGAGTCGAACGACAATCGTCGCTCGACTCTTTTCATGCTGTCGTCTGTTCAATGGCCGAATAGACTTTCCGTAGTTGGACGACCCCTTCGTCCACCACTTCCCCATCGATGAGCACGAGCGGATAGAACCACTCGTCCTGCTTGATCGCTTCGGCGATGTCATCGTCCGCCGTCTCAAAATCGATATACTCGAACTCAAACGCCTGATTCGGATATTTCCGTGCCAATGCGCTTTGCAACCATTCGTATGTCTCAATCGAACTCGGCGCCCCGACACAGCTCGCACACTGTACTTCGGCCCCATATACCGTGATTTTCATATCCATTCCCCCTCTTCTTTCCTATTATACAAAAATCAAGAAGCTGCATCGTCACAAAACGCTCAGCGTTAATGATTGAGAAACAATCTCAAACTTGCTAGAATGAAAGAGAACCAGAAAGGGGTAGATACCATGGAAATGTTTGATCAAGTCCAAGAAGTACTCGATAAATTACGCCCGTTCTTGCTTCGCGACGGCGGTGACGTCGAACTCGTTGATGTAGAAGAAGGCATCGTCAAACTTCGTTTGATGGGTGCATGCGGCAGCTGCCCATCTTCAACAATTACATTGAAAGCCGGGATTGAGCGCGCGCTCATCGAAGAAGTACCTGGCATCGTTGAAGTCGAACAAGTATTCTAAACAAAAAGGGAGACAATCATGTCATCCCTTTTTTTCATGCATGTGTCCATTCGTCCAAGCTCTCGACCATATAGGTTGGGAGTTTTTCTTGTTCCTGAATGAAAGCCGGACCATGTACGCCTGAGTTGACGTGGAGCGTCCGAATCCCACCGTTGATCCCGAACAAGATGTCGGTATGGTAGTTATCTCCGACCATGACGACTTCTTCTTTCGTGAGACCAATCATCTCAAGCGCGATGTCGACCATGACCGGTTCTGGCTTACCAATAAAGAACGGATCTTTTTCCGTCGTCACCGTCAAGACGGACGTGAGCGCACCGTTCCCCGGTAAAAAGCCGCGTTCGGTCGGAATGGCGATATCACCGTTCGTCGAGATGAAACGAGCGCCGGAGCGGATCGCGAGCGCGCCTTTCGCCAATTTTTCGTATGTGATGTGTCGGTCGAGCCCGACGACGACGTAATCCGCCTTCGCCTCTTCCGTCACATGGAAACCGCGTTCTTCGAGCGCCAGGCGCAGGCCATCTTCACCGATCATGTAAATCGTCGCCCCGGGCGTCATCTTCTCGATATAACGGGCCGTCGCCATCGCACTCGTCAATACGTGCTCAGGCGTCACATGCACACCCATCGAGACAAGTTTATTCGCCACTTGCTCCGGCGTCATCGACGCGTTGTTCGTGACGAATAAGTATGGGAAGCCGGTCGCCTCGAGTCGATTCACGAAATCGACCGCTGCTTGAATCGGGGCCGTCCCCGCATACATCGTGCCATCTAAATCAAATAAGTATCCTTTAATCGGATTCATCTAATCACTCGCTTTCTGGTAAAAATGCTGATACAGGACCGAGCTCCACCTCGAGATAGCGTCGGACCTGCTCTGGGAATGCCTCGAACGTTGATTTATCACGGTCGACCCAGACGTCGAACCGGGCCGAATCTGCCGTGACGAACTCCCTGACATAGTGCGCCCGTAATCCGACGAGCGCTTTCGTCGCTTCCGCCGTCTCGGCGTCGAGCACACGCTCGTCGAGCAAGATGTCGACAATATCCTCATAACTGCCCGGGTCACGCATGATGAACCCGTCAATCATCGAGTTGCCGACGTCAATCACGCCCTCCATCAAGTGAACGGCCAAACGTTGTTTCGCCAGCTCGATGGTGAACGCGTCCCCCTCTAATTGGTCGAGTCGACTGAGCATCGTCTCCATATGGGTCAACGTCTCGTTAATCTTTTCTCTGTTTACAAAATACATCGCAATCCCCCCTGCCTCCTATAGTAATCCTTTTTCTCGTTCGAGAAAAGAATCTCTCCTATTTACATCATTTACGTAATTGTGATACACTAATCCACGGATTAACACAACTATTAGTATGTCACATTAAATAGATATCATGTGGAGGGTACAACACTATGGAACGAGAATTAGCGTTAGAGATCGTACGAGCAACCGAGGCAGCAGCATTGGCCTCATCGAAATGGATCGGTCGTGGGCAAAAGAACGAAGCGGATGACGCAGCGACATCGGCCATGCGTGAAGTACTCGGCACGATCAATATGGATGCAACTGTCGTCATTGGTGAAGGTGAACTCGATGAGGCACCGATGCTTTATATCGGTGAACGCCTCGGGACGACGTTCGGACCAGAAGTCGATATCGCCGTTGACCCGCTCGAAGGGACGTCGATCGTCGCCAAAGGACTCGGGGACGCCATGGTCGTCATCGCGGTCGCGGATAAAGGCGCCCTCCTCCACGCACCAGATATGTATATGGATAAGCTCGTCGTCGGCCCGAATTTAAAAGGCAAAGTCTCACTCGACGAACCGCTTGAGTCGATTATCGAGAAAGCCGCCCTTTATAACGGCAAGCGCATCGAGGAAGTGACCGTCATCATGCAAGACCGTGATCGTCATGAACATTTCCGTCAAGCGGCGATGAACATGGGCGCACGCGTCAAGCTGTTTGAAGACGGCGACGTCTCGGCCGGAATCGCAGCGGCCGTCAAGTCGAACCCGATCGATATCTTCATCAGTACGGGCGGCGCACCAGAAGGCGTCATCACGGCAGCGGCCGTCAAGGCGCTCGGTGGCGATATGCAGGCACGCCTCCACCCGATGAATGAAGAAGAGACGGCACGTGTCATCTCGATGGGCATCGAGGACCCGCTCCAATTGCTCACGCTTGACGACCTCGTCAAGAGCGACGACTGCATCTTTGCGGCGACAGGCGTCACATCGGGCGAATTGCTGGACGGCGTAAAATTCTTGACGGACGATATCGTCGAGACGACGTCACTCGTCATGCGATCGAAGACGAAGACGATTCGTAAAGTCGTTGCCGAGCATACGCTCTCGCTTAAACCATATTTACAGAAACAGCCGGTGAACGTCTAATTGATATTCGCTGAACCGAAGCCTGAATGATCGACACTTGATAAAAGGTGCGCATTCAGGTTTTTTTGTGTTCGAATCGATATAAGCGATGGAATCTAAAAAAAATGACCCCGGAGCAAACGAGGGCACTGAAAAACTTCAAATGATTTTGAACAGAGGAGCGTCGTCCCGGGAGGGATGACGCTCCTCTGTTTTCATCGCCCTTCAGC